>CBFDDP010000168.1:0-5658 GCA_965603595.1 uncultured bacterium | reverse complement strand
GCCTTGCCCGTTTCAGCAGTGGCAGCGGTTGGATCACCGTACACACCCGTTTTCGACCAGAGAGGCGAGGATGTCGTAGATCATCTGTATCATGGTTTCAGGCTCGCGAAAGGTGATGAGCCCGGGCCACTTTGCGACCTGCCTCACCGAGTAGGCAGTCCACACGGGAGGAGTTGCGCATCATCGAACTGAATTGCACAGGTTTTTACGCACCCGCACCGTCTGTTTCCAGCTCCTTGGTTATGGCCATGGCAGCGATGGTACCGTCAGCAACGGCCGTGGTGATCTGGCGGTATTTCTTGCTGCGAATGTCGCCAACCACGAACACATCGGGGATACTCGAGTGCATGTCATCATCTGTTTCCACATAGCCCCACTGGTCCAGGCTGAAGTCACCGTTAAAGAGTTCCAGGTTCGGCTGTGTACCGGCGAAGATGAACACGCCGTCACATTCGAGGGTCTTCATTGCACCGGTCTTGAGCTCTTCAACCACCACTTTGTCCACCGAATCACCCGTCTTGACAAACTCGCGCGGCTCGTGCTCCCAGACGAAACTGACGCTTTCCTTGGCGAAAATCTTCTCCTGCAGCATCTTATTGGCCTGCAGATGGTCGAACTGATGTACGATGGTGATCTTCCGGGCGAATTTACTGATGAAAAGCGACTCTTCAATGGCTGAGTTGCCGCCCCCGATCACTATCACGTCCTTGTGCTGGTAGTACTTGGCATCACAGGTAGCACAGTAGGAGATTCCCTTGCCCCTGTATTCCTTTTCACCTTTTACACCCAGTGGACGCGGGGAGGAACCCGTGGCTATGATGGTTTTCTTTGCAGTTATGGTTTCATATTCGTCGACAACAACCTGCCTCTTCCGCAGGTCTACACCGGTCACATCAACAGCCGGCCTGAACTTCACACCCGCCGCCTTCGCATGCTCGGACATCTGATGCGAGAGCATGAAACCCTGTATGGGATCGACAAATCCCGGATAATTGGAAACCTGATGGGTGGTTGTTACCCAGCCCCCGGGCAGGGCAATATCAACGATTATCGTATCGAGCATGGCCTGTGCACTATAAATACCTGCCGTGAGCCCTGCCGGCCCACCGCCGACGATGAGTATGTCGCATTCAGTGTGTACTGGTTTGATCCGGCTCTTAATTTCGGAGACCCGCTCATCGGGAATAAGGGCATCGAGGTTACGGATTAAATCGGCCCGCCTGATGCCTCCACGCAGTGTATCTCCCACCTGCTTTCCCTTGTCGTAGAAGAGAACGGTGGGCGAAGAGGTGACGCCCAGCATCTCGGCAAGATCGCGGTTCTCCTGCCTGAAAATCTTGATGAACTTGATATCGTCCCCATAAAGTTCACTCAAACTTTCATACTTGGATGCAAGCGCTTCACAGGGAGGACACTCCGTGGAGTAGAAGTCCACCACAACCTTACCACCATGTACTACCTCTTCCTCAAATTGTGCAGCATTGATGTACATTATTTTCTCTGCCATCAAACAGTCCTTTCTCGAAATAGAGCGAAATCCCCATTTCCATGAGGTCCTTCTCGGGTCTGCAGTCGGGAGTGTGTATGCTCCCTGTTCTATTTTTCGCTACCGACCCGCAGCCTCCGCCGCAGGTCAGCTGCAGGCTGCAGGAAGTGCATTCCGGGATGGAGGTCACGTCCCGTTCCTGCCAGTTTTGAATAATTTCTTCTTTCCTTGTCAGCTCAGGATGGAATGTGCCGAGACACTCATCCTGCTTTCCAACAGTTGCAGTGCAGGAGTAGATCCTTCCCGTGTAGTCGAAGGCCCACTCAGTTTTGCACGCGGGGCAAGAATCGAAGAGCGGCTCGGGGAGCTCACCGTTCTCGAAGAGAAATCGTGAAAGAGAAAAAGCCGGTCGATGGAACTCGCTCACCTCCGGATGGGCCTGCACAAGATTGTAGAGCCTGTCGTAGAACGCCGCCCTGCTGAAAAGTTTCCCGCCGTCGACCTGACAGGTGTGGAGCTCATAGTTACGACCCAGCTGTGTCTTGAATCCGGTGTTATCTGTCCACCCTCTCTCCGAGGCAAATCGTGCCAGTGCAGGCAGTTCATCAATATTATTGTTATCGAGTACAACCCTGAGATTTACCGTGTAACCGCCCTCCAGCAACCGATCGATGCCCTGCACGATTTTACAGAAAGTTGCCTCTCCGTTCCTGAGTGGACGACGGGAATTATGGATGTCTTCAATGCCGTCGAGGGTGACCTGTATTTCCCGTATAGACCCCTCCTCCAAGACAGGTACATACTCGTCGAGATGATACCCGTTGGTCACAACGGCAATATCCATGCCACGCCTGTTCGCTCCTTGTATGAGCTCTTTTATGTTCTCTTTCGAGTTATGGTCGGGAAGAAGCGGTTCGCCGCCGAAGATGGTGATGTATTTGTCACGGTCTGCAAACTCGGAATCGATATACCGATAAAATGAATCTATGACATCGCGAGTCAGCCTTCCCTGCTCTGCACTGTATTTGTTCTGGTAGCAATAGGAGCAGGAAAAATTGCAGGCATAGGTGGGAACGAAGAATATCTGTATTTCACCGCTGTCACGCTTATCGAGGAAATCGAGATACTTCATCCGGTAGGAATGCTCTTCCTGATCTTTTTCCACCAGGTACCCCTTTTCGACAAACTCCTGCCTGTTGGGAAATCTCCCCTCTATGACACCCTGTGCCTCCGCAGGACCCAGGATATCGGCATTGCCGGACAGAAGGTTTACGATAAAGTAATTCTCTGAATCCCTTAACTTCGAGAATAGGTTAAAGCGTGAAAAGTACATGCATCCTCCATGCAGAAGGGATGTGAGCTGCGGTACGACCCTGAGGGAGACCGCAGCTCCCGCTCCCTGAGAAGAGGGGCCCAGTCCCCGTATTTCAAGGGACTTCGTTCCCTCAGTCGTGGCAACCAGCCTTCACAGGTGAAATTTTCGCGCAACACTGTGCCACGTCCTTCTTTCTACTGCTCTTTTTCCTGATAAGCGTCTTCATACAAAGCTCCTTAAGCAGTATTATTGCTTTACTCAAACCACCTCGTCGGCCGGTTTCTTTCCGGCCAGGGTTATGCTTGCCACCTGTATTTCCCCCTTGTCGTAGGGAAGGCTTTCCTCAACGATTTCGATATTTACGAATCCTGTCCGAAGCACAGTCTGCAGATACTCATCCCGCGTAGCAGCACCTGCCCAGCACTCGGCAACTTGGGCAGGGTCGTTCCTATACTCTTCGGGCACTTCTACATTGGCATATATATCACTCACCACAAACCTGCCGCCGGGCTTGAGGATACGAAAGATTTGCTTCCAGACAGCCTGCTTGTTGCGGGCATGGTTGATGGTGCAATTGGAGATGACAAAATCAGCAACTTCATCGTCAAGGTCGATCTTTTCAAGCTCCGATTTCACGAATCCAGCATTGTGTACACCAAGCCTCTCTGCTCTCTTTCGTGCGGATTCCAGCATACCGTCTGCAATATCGACACCGTAGGCAAACCCCTGCTCGCCCACTATCTCAGCAATCCTGAGTACATCGTTTCCCCGACCGCTTCCCAGGTCGACACCAACCTCACCTGGTTCAGGTGCGCAATGTGAAAGCGCAGCACCGCATGAGAGACAGCAGCTGCTTTCAGCAAGCTCACTGTACCGTTTATTGATTGCCCCGCTCGCATTCATGCTCATAGAAGACTCCTCCTAGAGTGCATCCACAAGGATCTTCAATCCCTGTTTTATCTGTTCGATCTGTCCGGACTCCATTTGCGATGTAATCTTTTTCTCGCATGACCGTTTCGCCTGCTCCACTCTCTGTCTGACACTCATCCCATTATCGGTAAGTGTGATGACGCTGATCCTTCTGTCATCAGGATCCGCCATCCGACGCAGCAATCCCTTGTTGATGAGATGATCGATAACCCTGCTTCCTCTGGAAGGAGAGAGGCCCATCCTTTCAGAGAGGGTGTTCCCACTGAGGCTCTCACCTGGAAGAACCGCTTCGATACAGTGTATCTCACTGGGGGAAAGGCCAACTTCTTTCCCAATGGCTACCTCCTCCATGAGGCATTTCTTCTTTAACTGAAACACGTAATCAATTATTCGGTTGTTCATAATGATTTTCGTTTGCTAATGACAATATTTGTTATTAGCAAACATATATAAAGCCACAGAAAGGGTCAAGGAAAAAGTGATATGATTTACCCCTTCTATGCTTTTTTACGTTTGAACAGGCGTTCCAGGTCCCAGAATATCATGTAGAGACTGGGGACCAGCATAAGGGTTATAGGCGTCGCGAATACAAGACCGTATCCGAGAGTGAGCGCCATTGGTGACATGTAGAGGCTCGTTCCGCCCCATCCATAGGCAAGCGGCAGGAGTCCCGCTACGGTGGTAAGTGTGGTCAAAACGATCGCACGCAGCCTGTTCGACCCTCCCATTGCAACGAGTTCCCTGCGTTCCATGTCGGGGAACTGTTTTCTGAGCACGTTTAGGTGGTTGACGAGAACCAGTGAATCATTCACCACCACCCCTATCAGTCCCACAGACCCTATCATCGCAAGAAAGCTGAGTGGTTCGTTGTGAAGTGCCAGTGCAATTATCACCCCCACGAACCCGAAGGGAATGGCGATGAGCACCAGGATGGGTTGTGTAAAGGAGTTGAACAGCAGGATGAGCAGAAAGTATATCCCGACAATGGCAATGATAAAGGTGGTCATGATATTGGCGATAGACTCCTGACTCTCCTCTGCCTCTCCGCCGACACGGAAACGAACCCCGGGATAGCGCTCCTCGTAACCACTGAAATGTCCGATGACCATTTTATTCACCTCCAGAGAGGTGATGATATCCGTATCCACATCAGCCTCCACTGTGGTCACCCTCTCACCGTCGAAGTGGCGATAGGTACTCGGTCCCGGTCCAATCTTGAGACGGGCCACCTCCTTCAGCTTGATCAAACGGTTCTGCGCATTGGGGATTGCAAGACTCAACAGAAACCGTTCATCCTGGCGTGCCTGTTTTGTAAACTGCACCCTGAAGTCCACATCCTCGTCGCCTGCCCTGAGTGATGTCACCACCTGTCCATCATATGCGATACGCACGTTCTGCGCCACATCGGCCACGGTGAGCCCCATACGGGCAAGCCGGTCGTAATTCAGATCGATCTGTATCTGGTCCTTACCGAGCTTGTCGTCACGGTCAATGCCCTTCACGCCGTCTATGCCTGCCAAGTACGCTTCTATCTCATCGGCGAAGGCACGCCGCATCGCGTTGTCATGGCCGAGCACTTTGAGGCTGATCGCCTTTCCCACAGGCGGCCCACCCGCATAGACCTGATAGGTTATCTTCTCGTAGCCCTGGAGTTTATCAGTTTTTTCACGCATCTCATCAACGATCTGATTCGCCGTTCGACTTCTGTTCGAAAAGGGGGTGAGATTAACAACGATTTGGGCGTAATTCTCAGCCCGGCCGACCCATCCAATCTGCCCGACGCGGGTTGCATAATTGTCAAGCTCATCGGGAGGGATCTCATTGATAAACATCTCAACTTCCTTCACCTTTTCAGCAGTTGACTGCAGCGATGAACCCATGGGAAGCTCCACGAGCATCCAGAACTGCTCCGCCCCTCTCTGCGGGA
>CBFDDP010000167.1:0-5677 GCA_965603595.1 uncultured bacterium | reverse complement strand
ATGAGAAGCTGATAGGGTCTGATTGCCTTACGCTCCCACTCCTCCATATACTCCCAGAGCCTGAAGCCCCTCCCCTTTCCCCTGATGACTCGTTCGGTACTTTTCGCTCTCACAACATGCGGTGTGTCCGCCTTGACACTCGCCATACGCTCCCGTTCCTCGTCTGTGAGATCGATCAATTTCTTCAGGCCCAGCACCTCGGGATGATCCCTCCTGAGATCCGAAAGGAGTTCGCGGGCCCCCTCAAGGGACCCGGCCCGTATCATGGCAAAACAGAGATCGATCCCGGCCTCTGTTGACCTGGAAAGCCCCTTTAAGTCAAGTACTCCGTAGGTATGTGCCGGAGGGGGCACAACCCCACCCTCCTCCGCAGCAATCTCCCGGAGCCTGTAATAATCGTCGAACACGGAACTTTCACCTGCCTCAGTGTCCTGTTTTTGTACAATCCCTCTGCTGTTATAGAGCCCACCAGGAACGGACTTGTTCTGCTGTACAAGGTTGTAGACGAGCTTCAGCAGATGCACCGCCCGCTCATACCGCCCGAGCCTGTAATTGCAGAATGCCCGCAATCGCAGGGAAAAAAGATACTGATTCCTTTTTTCAAAGGCTTCAGTCCGCTGAGGTATCTTTCGGAGTCCGTCGCTGCACGTAGCATAATCCCCCTTGAAATAATAGGCGGCTGCACTGCAGAGCAGGTACAGGTTGTTCACACTGATCTCCAGAGATCGGTTCAGGGAAGAGATCGCCTCCGCATACCTTCCTCTCTGTGCATCGGACAGCCCAAGGGCGAAGTGGGCTTCCCCCATCTTCGGGCGGTTGTGTATCAGAGACTGAAGTGTTACTGACGCACGGTCGAAGTACAGCTGACCGATGTACAGGAGTGAGAGGTAGTAGAGCGCCTCAGGGCAGTTTCCCTCGGCCTTCAATATCTCTCCACTGAGGGTGTGGAGCTCGAGGAGGCTCTCAATCCTGTACAGGGGAAGCAGGAGCTTTTTTTTCACTGTCAGCACATCGATACCGTCCCCGAGCTCCTTTACCCGAATAATATGATAGTAATCCTTCGCCGCATCATCGAACCGTTCCAGTTTGTTTTCAGTGTCGGCCTTGAGGAGCAGCGCGTCCCTGTTGCCCGGATTCTTCTCGATCTCCAGTGCAAGCGAAAGGAGGGCCTTTTCGTAACGGCCCTTTTTATACTGTCTCCGTGCCCTTCGCAGGGGGTTTATCCTGTTTTTAAGAGAGAGAACCATGAAGAATATGACTATGGACGCAATGACGACAGAACCAGCACCAATGAGGATATATATACTGAAGCTGTTCGCATCGAAGAGAGAGATTGAAAGGTTCACGTCCCGGACCCCTGAATAGTGCTCTTTCAACATAGTACAGCAGAACGCGTGTTTTCACAACAACATCAGGCTGACGACTCACGCCAGCGGTATCACTGCTTGTAAAAGAGGGGAAGTGTATATACATTGATGGGGAACAGGAGGGTACATGCGCGCAATTGTCTACGATGGTGTTGGTAAAATCAGGTTGCGGGATGTTCCGAAGCCGAAGGTCAGCGACGGGAGTGTCATCGTCAAGGTGCATACCTGTGCCATTTGCGGTACTGATGTCAAGGCCTACAACATCGGCATTGCGAGTATAAAGCCGCCTGTCATCCTCGGGCATGAGCTCGTCGGTACGATCGTGGAGACCGGTACACTGGTCAAGGGATATGAAACCGGAGAACGGGTAACCCTTGCCACCACGCTTCCCTGCGGAAAGTGCCGCATGTGCAGGGTGGAGCTTTTCAACCTCTGCCTCGACAAGGAGCCGGTCGGTACCTTCCTAAACGGCGCATTCGCAGAATACCTGGAAATCCCTGCACGGGGCATTGAGCATGGAAACCTTGTCAAAGTGCCGGATGGTCTCTCTGACAGGGACGCCTGTCTCTGCGAGCCACTGGGCTGCGTGATCAACAGTCAGAACATTGCACATGTCGGTTTCCCTGACACCGTGGTCGTCATAGGGGCCGGTCCCCTCGGTATTCTCCAGGTTGAAACGGCCAAAGCGATGGGTTGTATCAGGACAATACTGGTGCAGCGGTCACGCAAGAGGTATGAAAGGGCAACTCAGTTCAATATCGATCACGTGATCTGCTCGGAGGATACAGACCCCGTGAAAGCGGTAGAGGATCTTACAGGTGGAGTGGGTGCGGATGTAGTTATCAATGCGGCTCCTTCGCGTGACGCTGTCGAGCTCGCCTTTAAACTCGTCGCAAAATCGGGAAGGGTGAGCCTCTTTGCCAGCGTGCCCAAGGACAACCCCCATGTGCACATCGATGTCAACAGGATACACTACGAGCAGATTGAGGTATACGGTGCATCGGACTTAAAAGCCACTCATGCCGTTCAGGCCCTGAAACTCCTGCTATCGGGACAGATAAGCACCGATAAGCTCATCACGCACATGCTTCCCCTTGATGAATTTTTTCAGGGCATAGAGCTCATAAACAGGCGGGAGGCGCTCAAAGTTGTGATAGAACTGTAGATTCAATCAACCCTGAAAAGTTCCACCACCTCCTCAGCCGACGAGGCAGCGATGAGGGCACTTAAAAAGGCCTTTGATTTTGAGAGCTTTGCAATCTCAGCAAGGGCCTCAATATGCGGACCGGATTGATCGGGTGCTGCGAGGATCATGAAGAAGAGGGTGGATGGTTTGCCGTCAATGGCATCAAACTCGATTCCCTGCGGTGAGATGCCGATTGCCATGATGATCTCCTTCACCGCTTCGGTCTTTGCATGGGGAACAGCGATTCCGAGCTCGAGGCCCGTACTTCCCATGGCTTCCCTCGTGTGAATTGCATCGAGCACTTTTTCCCTGTCCGTGATCTTCCCGGCATCGGCCAGGACCTGAACAAGCTCGTCGATGACACCCGGTTTGTCCCGTGCCGTGAGCGGCACCTTCACAACCTCAGTGGTAATCAGATCAACTAGAGCCATGGCAGACCTCACTTACCGTCATTTTATCTGGAACATCTCTATTCCAGGCTATTGTACAGCTCCCACACGCGCTCCTCGTCCTTCACAATGAGCACCGAGCAGGGAACGGCGCGCATGGCCCGTTCCGTCTCATCGTAAAACTCATCCCTCCTGCTCCTGATATGGGAGAGCTCTCCAATGATGAGCAGGTCTATATCTTCCTCACGTACCCTTTTCACAATCTCCTGATGCACGTTCCCGGTAGCGCTTTCGGTTTCAATGGGCACTCCCTTTTTTCTGGCCAAATCCTTTACATGGTTCAGGTAGCGCTCAGCATCGGACTGGAGATCGTGCTCATACTCCACCTGTTCCTCTTTGAGAAAAATTCTCGCCGTTACCAGATCGTTGATTGCCTTTGTATTTACGACATAAAACACCTTGAGCGTTGCACCGGTCGATGCTGCCAGGGCGAGGGCGTATTGGGCCGCAGTTATCGACTCCTCTGTGCCATTTATATAGACCATGATTTTTGATATCGGGTTCACGTGCAGTCCTCACCGAATTACTGTTTTTACTTCTCCAGACGTTCCTTCACCATGCGCATGATCGTCAGCATGTCCCGTTCGTACTCCTCAAGGCTGTTTTCGATAAATGATACCGTATCCCTCAAGTTTGGTATAGCAATTTTTTCAAGGGCGTTTACCTTGCGTATGGTTTTTTTGACCTCATTCGCAAGCCTTATAACCGATATCTTCAGTTCTGCAAGCCGCCCCATGAGTTCGAGAACCGCTTTGAACTCCCTCAGTGAACTGTCGATCCAGAAACTGGTACCCATGGGGCTGTAGTATGGCGCATGTTCTTGAAAATCGGTACTTACCACAGGAAGAGAAACACCCATGACCCGGCGGGTACTGATCTTGATCTCGGTTTCGATATTTACTGCACTGGAAAGATGCCGTACCCTTCGCTTTCCCATGTTGAGCACCGCTTCTTCAAGAGCGTGATAGGCTTTGCGTAAAGACTCTTCAACACGGCTCTGAAAATCCACGGTCTGATCAACCAGATTGAGGAGCTCGATAACCAGAATGTTCCGTTTCTGATCGAGGAGGGTATGGCCGAGCTCTGCGAATTTCAACTCATCCCTGAGCTTCAGGAGACTTGTCTTTGTGGATGCAACATTCAGCTTCGCCATCGGCTTCTAACGCTCACCTCCATGATAGTACTTTTCGATCTCTTCCCCGGTCACCCGGTGCAGCTCATCAACCGGCAAGCTGTGAAGCACCTCCCATCCGAGATCGAGTGTCTGCTCGATGCTTCGCTCCTCGGTCATGGACTGGGACACGAATTTCCTTTCGAACTCTTCGCCGAACTCCAGGTAGTTGTGATCGAGAGGGGTAAGCTCCTCCTCACCGATGACCGAGGCAAGGTTTCGCACATCCTTTACATAGCTGTAGGCCGCAAAGAGCTGGCTCGCCAGATGGGGGTGATCTTCCCTGGTCATGCCTTCGCCGATACCGTCCTTCATGAGCCGTGAAAGCGACGGCAGCCCCGCCACGGGCGGATACAGGCCGCGGCCGTTCATCTCACGTTCGAACACGATCTGCCCTTCGGTGATGTAGCCGGTCAGGTCGGGTATGGGATGGGATATATCGTCATTGGGCATGGTGAGTATGGGAAGCAGGGTGATCGACCCCCTGTTGTCCTTGAGCATACCGGAACGCTCGTATATCTCTGCGAGGTCAGAGTAGAGATAGCCGGGATAACCCTTGCGGGAAGGTATCTCCCCACGTATCGACGAAACCTCCCTGAGCGCCTCGCAGTAGTTTGTCATATCTGTCATAATCACGAGAACATGCATCTCCTGGTGATAGGCCAGGTATTCGGCGAGCGTCAACGCAGTTCGGGGCGTGACGAGACGCTCGATTGACGGTTCATCCGCAAGTGAGAGAAAGAGCGCAACATTTTCGAGCACCCCGCTCTCCTCGAAGGAGCGTATAAAAAACTGTGCAACGTCGTGTTTTACCCCCATTGCGGCAAACACGACGGCAAACTCAGACTCGGTTCCCCGAATCTTTGCCTGGCGTGCAATCTGTGCGGCAAGCTCGTTATGGGGGAGCCCGTTGCCCGAAAAGATGGGCAGCTTCTGCCCCCTGATGAGCGTATTCATGCCGTCGAGCACCGATATGCCGGTCTGAATGAAATCCCGGGGATACTCACGTGCAGTAGGGTTGATAGGCCGGCCCGACACATCGAGTTGTACTTCACCCTGCACCGGACTTCCGCCGTCGATTGGCTGTCCGAGACCGTTGAACACACGGCCGAGCATCTCCCGGCTCACGCCTAAACGGAGCGGCTTGCCGGTAAACCGCACCCTCGTTTGAGGAATAGTGAGCCCGGCCGTTCCCTCAAATATCTGGGCAACCACCATGTTGGTGGACGTTTCGAGCACCATGCCTGTTCGAAGCGTACCCTCCCTGTCGACACATTCGATGAGTTCCCGGTAGCCGACCGGGTGTGTCCCCTGAATGAATATCAGGGGGCCGTCAATCTTCTGTACGCCTATATACTCCCTGCCCCTTTTCAACTCGCTCTTCAGCTGTATGATATCCGCGGATTCAGGCATAGATGCTCTCCATCTGGTCCATCGAGCGTTCGAGGCGGGCCTCGATTTTATTCAGGGCGGAAAGGTCGTCGTTGGGAACGCTGAACTTCAT
>CBFDDP010000166.1:0-5770 GCA_965603595.1 uncultured bacterium | reverse complement strand
GTCTCAAGACAGCTGCTCCTGAAGGGGGCTACATTCTGGCAACGGATCACAGCCTCCACGACGATATTCCAACGGAGAACATCTACGCATATATCGAGGCGGCGAAGAGATACGGCAGGTATCCCTTGAAATTTTAGTTCGTGGATGTGTCAAATGCTGTTCGTTGAACAGCTCACATAGAACCCTATCAAGGAGGTTTCAGATGAAAAAGATTTTTTGGCTGTGTGTGGCAGTACTTTTGATCTTCTCGTTTGTAGCTGGCGCCTTTGCGGCCGGACGTGAAGAGGAGGCGCCTGCAGGCAAGATCCCGAAACGGGTCGGCTGGGTCGGTAATTACATGATGCACGAGTGGTATCAGAACTTATGGAAGGGTATGCGCGAGAGAGCCGAGATGCTCGGTATCGAGCTCGAGGTTCTTGATGCAAACCTCGACATGGCAAAGCAGGTATCCTTCGCCGAAGACCTGATAGCCAAGGGTGTGGATGTTCTCATCATCTCTCCCGTACAGCAGGAGGGGGCGGCCGCTATTGTGAAGAAGGCCAAGATGGAGGGCATCCCGATTGTCATCGAGGCCAGTGCCGTTGAAGGAATGACCACAATGGTCGCCGTATGCGACTACGACATCGGTTTCAAGGGCGGTGTGGCGACCGGTGAGTACGTCAAGAAGAACCTGGGCGGCAAGGCGCGCGTCCTGGCTATTGATCTTCCCATGCTCAGGCCCTGTATACTGCGCGTTGACGGCTTCATGGACGGTCTGAGAACCATCATCCCCGATGCTGAGCTCGTACATCGACTCGACGGTCAGGGCCTCAAGGATCAAGCCCTGCAGGTTGCGACCGATGCACTGACTGCCGATCCAGACGTCAATGTCATCTATGGGTGTAATGACGACTCGGCCCTCGGTGCGCTGCAGGCCTACCGAGCAGCCGGACTCGACGAGGACAATCTGGTGGTCTGCGGAACAGGCGGTGAGGGAAATGCCTTCATCCATGCCATGCTGGAGGGCGGTCCCTACAAGGTTGAGGCTGCCATGTTCCCCGAAGCGGTCGGATACGAGGCCATCAACATGACGGTCAAGCTCTTCAACGGTGAGAGCGTGCCGGAGCACTACGTAACTCCCACACTTGCACTGACAGATAAAACCTGGGATGATTACTACTCACTCGAAGGTGAGGAAAGGTCCATCAACTGGGACAATATAAACAAGATCCCGCGCGAAGATAAGTGTGGTAAATACTGATGTAATTAGGTAGACTCACAGTACCTCCATCTCCTCCTGAAAGGAGGAGATGGAGCATTATGAACGGAGTTTGGCCGTGCCTTCATCAGACTCGACAAGCAAGGGTAGCTTCCTGACAAAACTGGTGCTCTTCAATGAAATCATACTGGTTGCCGTGCTCGTCGTTATTTCAGCAGCCATATCCATCGGTACCGCGCAATTCTACAGTACCACCAATATACTCAACATACTTCGTGACAGTTCCATGGCAATCATAGCAGGCATCGGGATGACCATGCTGCTCATCACCGGTGAGGTTGATCTGTCGATCGGATCTCTCGTTGCCTTTGTGGGCGTAGTCACCATGAATATCATAAACAAGACCAACAGCGTATTTCTCGGCGTCCTCGCAGGTCTGGGGCTCGGTGCGTTGACCGGCCTGATCAACGGGCTCGTGCGTACGAAGCTCAAAGTGAACTCTCTCATCGGCACCATTGCCATGATGATGATCCTGCGCGGCAGCGTGTACCTGTACAAGCTCGAGGCCGTACAGAACTATCATCAGCTTCCTGCTTTCTATACGATCGGCAATGGCTATCTGGGATTCATGCCCATACCCGTTATTATCATGGTTATACTCTACGTTATATTTCTGATCATTCTCTACAGAACGGTTCTCGGCAGGAGGCTATACGCGACCGGCGGTAATGATATAGCTGCAAAGATCTCCGGTATCAAGGTTGATAATCTAAAAATCCTTACGTTCGTTGCAAACTCTGTTTTTGCCGCAATCAGTGGGATTATACTCGTCTCGAGGATGAACTCAGGTCAGCCCAATGCAGGGGTCGGATTCGAGCTCATGGTCATCTCAGGTGTTATCCTGGGGGGCACCAGCCTCGGTGGGGGTGAGGGAACCCTCATCGGTACCCTGGTCGGTCTTCTGATCCTGCGGGTAATAAACAACGGTATTATCATTTTGCGGTGGAATCAGGACCTCCAAATCGTGATCAGCGGCCTTATCATCATCCTTGCCGTTTTCATCGACAACAAGCGGAAGGTGGCGCGGTCGAAAATCATCACGACATGAAACTGTACAGCGAGCATGCATGAATCTATGAAAGGAACACGCTGTTATGGCTCCAGCGAAGGATACGGTACTTGACGTTCAAAAGATCTCCAAGGAGTTCCCGGGCGTGAAGGCACTCGATACGGTCGATCTGCACCTTCGAAGGGGTGAGGCGCATGCGCTCATCGGAGAAAATGGGGCAGGAAAATCCACGCTGATAAATATCCTGGCCGGGGTCTACTTCAAAGACGAGGGTCAGATCGTATTTGACGGCAGCCCCGTAGAGATCGCTACACCAGCTGATTCACTGAAGCTGGGCATCAAGGTAGTTTTTCAGGAGCTCTCTCTCATACCCCATATGACCGTGGGGGAAAACGTATTTCTCGAATCCTTCCCGTTGAAAAAGAACAAAACCATTGACTGGGACGCACTTTATGGGAAAACGAAAGAGATCCTCGACTCGATCGGCCTCGACATCAACCCGAAGACTAAGGTGTACAAGCTTACCGTTTCTCAGCAACAGATGGTAGAGATCGCGAGGGCCCTTTCCCATGAAGCGAAGGTCATCATCATGGATGAACCCACATCCGCCCTGACACCCAATGAGGTGGAGCATCTGTTCAACGTGATACGGAAGCTGAAGGAACGGGGAATCAGCATTCTCTATGTGACGCATAAGCTCGAGGAGGTCATGGCGATCTGTGATCGCGTGACCGTACTCAGAGACGGAAAGCTTATATCTTCACGGGAGGTGGCGGAGACCAGCACCGATGAACTCGTCACCGACATGGTGGGCCGCTCAATAAAGACCCTTTTCCCCAGGTCTCACACGGGAAAGGGTGAGGTCGTTCTCGATGTGAAATCTCTCAGCACAGAGAAGAAGCTCAACGAGGTGAGCTTTCAGGTTCGTGCCGGTGAGGTAGTGGGAATATTCGGACTCCTGGGTGCAGGGAGAACGGAGCTCGCCAAGGCCATTTTCGGCCTCGATGCGGTGCAGACCGGAAACATCAGCATCGAGGGGCAGGAGCTGAAGCTCAGTTCCACTTCGCAGTCAACAAAGATGGGACTCGGGTATCTGACCGAGGACAGGAAAGGGGAAGGTCTCGTCCTCCAGATGTCGGTATCTCAGAACATAACTCTTCCCTCTCTCGAGGATATCTCATCAGCTGGATTCATCAAAAGAAAAGAGGAGTCAAGGCGTTCGCAGGAGTTTGTTGACGCATTCAGCATAAAAACGCCATCACTCAGGCAGAAGGTCATGTACCTGAGCGGTGGGAATCAGCAGAAGGTTCTGCTCGCTCGCTGGCTCATGAAGAAGCTCAAGGTGATCATACTCGATGAACCGACCCGTGGTATCGACGTGGGGGCCAAGGCGGAGATACACCGGCTCATCGACGAGCTTGCCAGTCAGGGTCTGGCGATCGTGGTTATGACATCTGAGATGCCCGAGCTGCTCGGTGTCAGTGACCATATCATTGTCATGTGTGATGGCAGGATCACAGGTGAGTTTGACCGGAAAAACGCGGAGATGGAAAAAATCCTCGAAGCGGCAATTGGACAGAGGGAATACCACTATGCAGAAGAATAGGGGTATTGATACGGCCGGCATTGTGAGACGGATCTTCTCGATCAGTGAGATTGGACTGCTCATCTCCTTTCTCGTGATTTTCATCTTCTTCAGCGTTGCATCGAAATATTTCTTCACCGTGAGGAACCTGTCCAATATACTCGGACAAGTTTCACTCCCTCTCATCTCTGCAGTCGGCCTGTCTATCGTACTGTTCAGCGGTGAGGTTGATATCTCCATCGGGTCCCTGCAGGCATTCGTTGCCCTTCCCCTCGTAACCATCATGAACGCAACGGGAAGTTTTGCGCTCGGCGCCATTGCCGCACTTGCAGCAGGGGCGATTATCGGTGTCATAAACGGCTTTCTCGTCACCAGACTCAAGATCAACTCCCTTATAACCACGCTCGGTATGTACTATGCATTACGTGGAGCGGTGTATCTCATAACGAAGAAGGTGGCTATTGCGGAGCGGTCGGGAAAAGACCTCTTCTTCCTCATGGGAAACGGCAAGCTTTTTCATTTTCTTCCCTATCCCTCCATACTCATGTTCGTCATACTTTTTGTGTTCATGTTCATTATGAAGAACACGAGCTACGGCAGGCGTATCTATGCAGTTGGAGGAAGTGCAGAAGTTGCTCGTGCAATCGGTATAGATGTGGAGAGGATGAAGTTCAGTGCATTCGTGATCTGTTCACTGCTCGCAACGATCAGCGCGATACTCCTTGCCTCACGCCTCGGGTCGGCGAATCATCTGGCCGGTCAGGGCTTTGAGTTTCAGGTCGTAGCGGCAGTTGTTCTTGGCGGCGTGAGCCTCTCAGGCGGTGTGGGAACGCTGCTCGGTGCATTTATCGGTGTTCTCATACTCGGTATCATACAGAACGGCCTGGGTATGCTCAACGTATCCACCATGTGGCAGCTCGCCATCACCGGATCCATAATCATTCTCTCTGTTGCCATCGATGAGCTGAAAAAGCGGCACGAGTGATACAACCAATTATGAATGCAAGAGATCGCACGGACGGTTCAGATGCCCATCTCGGGAGGTTTAGAAACCGCAGTAGGGCCATAGCCGCTGTCTTTACTGCTCTCATATTAGCCGGCGTGGCATTGCGCGCCCTGAGCGGCCATGAAATCCTTTTGACCACTCTCATATACTCTCCCACTGAAAAGGTCCGGTATCCTGGATCCCGTACACCCGAGGACACGGTCAAATCTTTCTATCTTTCCATTGACAACGGTGATTATGAACGAGCCTACAGTCTGATTCTCGAGCCCAGGTGGACAGATGAACCGGCATCCTACGGGGAATCGGTTGTGATCGAAGACAAAAGTTTTTGGGGATGGACTGAAGAGGAAGAGTTTCTGAGGCGGTTGAAGTCTGAAATCGGCATAAATGGGTCAGGAATCACACTGAACAATGTACATACTCACATGGTCGAAGAGCTTGAGGTTGACACCGATTTCAATGCCTTCGATATCGCCGGGTTGCGTTCTATCTTCAGGGTGGAGGTGCAGGGTAACATTCTCGGGGCCTGTTCCATATTCAGCTGGAGAAAGGAACTCACGGTGCTGCAGATTGGCAGGCAATACAGGGTGCTCATTGACGGTACCAAGGAAGCGGACAGCTTTTACTATCAATCATGGTTCACCGGGTTTAAAAAAATCGGGGACATACGAGGTGGATCATGAAAACCCTTTACTTCGACAACGCAGCCACCTCATGGCCAAAGCCGAAATCGGTCCTGGAATCCATGCGGCTCTTCTTCAAAATGGGCGGGGGAAACCCGGGTAGATCGGGTCACGGCAGGTCCATAGGAGCAGCACGCATCGTGGTGCAGACCCGTGAACTGCTTGCCCGTCTGCTCAATGTCAGGGACTCATCGAAAATCGTGTTCACCAAGAATGCCACCGAGGCCCT
>CBFDDP010000165.1:0-5792 GCA_965603595.1 uncultured bacterium | reverse complement strand
TTTAATCACTGCTGCCACTGCGCAGTTTTGAGCACTTTGAGACCGCGAGGTGTAATCCAGCTCTCGAAGCCACCAATAATCGCATCGAGGATGACTGCCAGGGCAGCCGTGGGCGCCGCACCTTGAAGGATGAGCTGGATGACCCGCACGGCAAGACCCGTCACGATCAGCTCACCCAGCCCTCCCGCACCGATCATACCGGCTACCGCCGCAGTACCCACGTTCACAACCGTTGAAGTTCTGATCCCTGCAAGAATGACCGGCATGGCCAGACGTAACTCCACCTTGGACGTGACCCGCCACTTGGGCATACCCATGCCTCGTGCAGCTTCCTTTACAGCGGGATCTACGGAGCGTACTCCGGCGTAGGTATTTCGAATAATAGGAAGCATCCCGTATACAAACAGGGCGATGACCGCCGCTTTGTAACCCATACCCAGAACGGCCCCTGCAATACCGATAAAGGCAAGGGTTGGTATGGTCTGCCCCACATTCGCTCCCCCAATGAGAACGGGAGATACGAACCGCATGGCCCGCCTGGTGCTGAGAAATCCAATGGGTATACCGATGGCAATTGCCAGCAGTTCAGCGGCCCCGACGATCTGAAGGTGCCTTAGCGTGGCGCTTAGAACCTTCATCGGCGGAAACATCTTGAAAATACCGACTGAACCCAGGCTGGTCATCCAGATAGTCAGACCCAGCAACACTGCAAGGAGCACACCCAGGATGATGTACTTTCTCACTGTTCGTTCCCCCCGCCCGATTTTTTCTCGAGGTGCTCCTGAGCGAGTATTGTTCGAATTATCTCAAAGGTGAGCACGCCAAGCAGTTTTCCTTGCTCATCGAGAACCGCCAGATTCCCGATTGCGCTGTTGAGCATCATGGAAAGTGCCTCGTTCAAGGGTGTATCAGGGGATGTTGTTACCGCTGGCGGGACCATGATCTCCCGCAGCAGTGTACCACCCTTTATATCTTCATAGGTAATCCACCCCAGAAAGCGCTTCTGTCTGTCCACGAGCATGGCCCACTTCAACACGTGCTGTTTCATACGTTCCTTCACCTTTGAAGGGTTGTCCTCCTCCTTGACTAGGAGAGTCGGGTCCTGCATCACATCCCCGGCACGGTAGAGACGCATACCCTTTAGAATCCTGTCGGCACCAACGAAGTTGCGAACGAACTCGTTTGCCGGTTCGTTGAGAAGAGTTGAAGGATCGCTGAATTGCACAAGCTCTCCCTCACGAAGCAGAGCGATCTTATCGCCCATCTTGATCGCCTCGTTTATATCATGGGTCACGAATGCAATGGTCTTCTTGATCTTCGACTGTATTTTCAAAAACTCATCCTGCAGCTTGGCCCGGGTTATGGGGTCGATCGCGCCAAAAGGCTCGTCCATCAGCAATATAGGTGGATCTGCACCCAGACATCGGGCCACGCCAACTCGCTGCTGCTGGCCGCCTGAAAGCTCGCTCGGGTAGCGGCCGAGAAAGGTTCCCGGATCCATTCCCACCAGCTCGAGCAACTCAGCGGCGCGGTCGTGACATTTAGCCTTTGGCCACTTTTTCAGAATGGGTACGGTCGCGATATTCTCTTCGACCGTCAGATGGGGAAAAAGTCCTATATTCTGAATAGCGTATCCGATCCCCTGCCGAAGCTCATTGGGATCGAGCTTCATGACATCGACTTCGTCGACGGAAATGTTTCCCGAAGTCATGGGGATGAGGCGGTTTATCATCTTCATACTAGTGGTTTTACCGCATCCGGAGGGACCAAGAAAGATACAAAACTCACCATTTTGTATCTCGAGCGTCAGGTCCGTGACGGCCCTTGTCCCATCGGCAAATACTTTCGAAACGTTTTCCAGTTTAATCATTGATTCTTCCCCTGATTCTGAGACCTTTCGGTGTGGTCAAACGCTCAACCCTGCCCATAATGATATCCACCACAATGGCTAGCAGGGAAACGAATATCGCACCTACCAGTATGAGATCGACCCGGTAATTTGCAATCCCCCGGAATATGGGCTGACCCAGCCCTCCTGCACCGATGTATGAACCAATAGCCGCGATACCGATATTCATGACGATTGCCTGCCGCAGCCCGGCCATTATCACGGGAACGGCAAGCGGAAGCTTTACCTTGAGCAGGATCTTCGCTTCACTCATGCCCATGCCCCGGCCCGCTTCGATCATTGCAGGATCCACCTCCCTGATCGCCGTATGAGTGTTGCGGATGATGGGAAGTAGACCGTAGAGGACAAGGGCGATAACGACGGGAAGAAAGCCAATGGAGGGAAGGGTCAGAGCGCTCAGGATGCCCATGAGAATACCGTAGAGAGCCAGCGAGGGAATGGTCATCATAATGCTTGCAAGATATATGACCGTTTCGGCAAGTTGCTCTCTCCCCTTGCCGGCAATATAGATACCGATCACGATACCCAGCACCGCGGCGATGGCATTGGCAACGAGGATGATGTACAGGTGCTGGAGGGTCCATTCCAGAATCTTGTCAGAGTGTTCCAACAGATATTTAAAGGTTTGAGCCCACATGCGTTGTTACTCTCCCCTCATGATCTTCCCCTCTGTGCACTGCACTGGCGAGCCCATATGCGTACGTCTGGTCTCAAAACTGATCGTGGAATCCATGTAGGCACTTCTAGTACTTCCATGTACTTCGGCCGCAACCAACACCTAGTCGATCAATCCCTTTTTCTTGAGCCATTCTTCTGCCGCGTCTTCCGGCTCCATGAGATCGACATCGACCTGTGCATTGAGCGCCGTCATCTCCTCGCGAGCCCCGACCGGATCGTCCGGGAAGGCTGCGATCAGTTCCCCGAGCGCATCTTCGAGACCGGGATTTGCGTCGAGGACCTCCTGACGAGTATAGGGAGACAGATCATAGGGGGGCCAGAAGTTCTTGTCGTCCTGCAGCACTACCCACTTGAACTTGACCACGGCCGCATCTGTTCCGAACACCATTGCTGCAGTGCTCCTCCCATCGGCCAGGTACTCAAAGGTCAGACCTGGTAGTACGGTTGTCACATGGTCAGGTTTGAAGGCAAAATCGTAGTGTAGCTGCAGACCAAGAATACCATCTGGTCGAGAGTAGAATTCGAAGTCACTCGCAAAGGGCACTTCACCCGCTTTCTCATTCACGTATTCAGCGAAGTCTGACAGGGTTTTGATACCGTTCGCATTGGAAAACTCATTGGTTATGGCAATGGCGTAGGTGTTGTTGCACCAGATCGGATCCATCCAAACGAGGCCACGCTCCGCCTCGCTTTCCTTCGTTTTTCGGAACATTTCCTTGGGAGATTCACCCTTGAATTCGTGGCCCGTGTAGGTCAGCCAGAGCGTTCCGGTATAATCCATGCACATGTCTATGTCTCCGTTTTCCATCGCTTCCCTGAGAACAGTGCTGGACATTCCAGTTTTCAGCTCTACATCAAAGCCCCGATCCTCAAGGAGAATGGCCATGAGATTTCCGACAACGAACTGTTCGGTAAAGTTCTTGGTTCCGATGTTGATCGGCGGCTTGTAGGGAATCCCCGTCCCCTTCGGCCCTTCTTCTGCTTCGGCAGCCATTTCCTCGGCTTCGGCTGGGGTTGGTTCTGCCGGTTTCTCCTTCTGTCCCCCGGCAAAGATAAACACGGCGAGAGACATCATCATGATGACAAGCAAGATCTTTTTCAACATACTATCCTCCTTCACTTAAAATTTGAAGAACACCCTTCGATGTCCTGATTGTTGATCTTATCCATCGGACAATATCGTGCGTTGGGTTTTATTTGTGTAAAAAAATCCACCAGGCGGAGGTGTCTTTCGCACGTAAATCGGAAGTGTACTTATGAAATGTGTCCCCCTTTATTCGACCATATACCGGGTGCTGATATTATGTCAAGAGGTTTATCTGTGAGCTCTTTCATCAGGAGAGATTAAGGCCTATATCACGTCTTTTGCACGAACGAGATCCGACCGGAAACATAATGATCCGGAAATATGCAGAAATGCAATGCAGAAATGAAAAGGTATTGACAGGATGTTTTTAAATGGTATAAAAGTTGGTGACAGGCTCCCGGGTGAAAGGGCACGCTCAATCGCACAGGACCATGTACGGAGATTCAACCTGTTTATGGAATAGGGAGGTCCCCATGCCCAATGCAAAGGTGAATCTACCTCTACCTCAGAACGAGCCGGTGAAGAGTTACGCTCCAGGTAGCGTTGAGCGCACATCGGTAGAGGAGAAGCTCAAAGAGCTGAAGGGTGAGCAGATCGAAATACCACTCATCATAGGTGGTGACGAGGTCAAAACGGGAGAAACTGCTGCATGTGTTCTTCCTCATGACCACAGGACCGTCATAGGGACATACCATCAGGCCGGGGAGAGGGAGGTGCACATGGCCATCCGAGCCGCTCTCGATGCCAGGAAGCGGTGGACCAGGATGGACTGGAAGGACAGGATGGCCGTTTTTATGAAAGCAGCCGATCTTCTCTCGGGGCCCTGGCGCCTGAGGATAAATGCCGCATGCATGCTCTGTCAGAGCAAGAACGTTTTCCAGGCTGAGATCGATTCCGCCTGTGAACTGATCGATTTCTTTCGGTTCAATGCATTCTACGCAATGCAGATCTACGAACAGCAGCCGATGTATTCATCGTCCGGTATATGGAACAGGCTCGAGTATCGTCCGCTGGAAGGCTTCGTTTTTGCAGTCACTCCCTTCAATTTTGCCTCCATTGCCGGCAACCTGCCGTCTGCCCCTGCAATAATGGGCAACGTGTCTATCTGGAAACCGGCTTCCAATGCAGTGTACACCGCCTATCACATCATGAAACTGTTCCAGGCTGCCGGGCTTCCAGACGGTGTCATAAACTTTATTCCCGGCCCGGGTAGTACGGTCGGACCTGCGGTCCTGGCCTCCGAGGATATGGCGGGTGTTCATTTTACCGGGAGCACCGATACCTTTCAGAGTATATGGCAAACCGTTGGCAACAATATCAGGAGCTATAGGAGCTATCCACGGATTGTGGGTGAAACGGGCGGCAAGAATTTTGTCGTTGCTCACGGGAGCGCTGACATCGAAGCGCTCGGTACGGCACTGATCCGCGGGGCGTTCGAATACCAGGGGCAGAAATGCTCGGCCGTTTCACGTGCCTACATAGCCCGCAGCCTATGGGGGGATCTGAAGGATTTTCTACTCGGCGAGCTGAAAACAATAAGGATGGGAGATGTCGAGGATTTCGGTAATTTCATGAATGCTGTGATCGACGCTTCCGCCTATGAGAGCATAACGGGGTATATCGACTTTATAAAAAAATCGGACGAGGCAGAAATCATATACGGGGGGAACTCAGATAGGGAAACAGGGTATTTCATCGAACCCACCGTGGTGGTTACCACCAATCCAGGGTTCCGGACAATGAAGGAGGAGGTTTTTGGTCCTGTGCTCACCCTATACCTGTATGAAGATGATGCATATGCTGAAGCGCTGCAGCTCTGTGACGAGACCTCACCCTACGGGCTTACCGGCGCTGTGTTCGCAAGGGACCGTGAAGCCGTTGCACAGGCAGAGAGTGCCCTTTTATATGCCGCCGGAAACTTCTACATAAACGATAAGCCCACCGGTGCCGTGGTTGGACAGCAGCCCTTCGGAGGCAGTCGGGCGAGCGGTACAAATGACAAGGCAGGAAGCCCATTGAACCTCATCCGATGGACAAGCCCGAGAACGATCAAAGAAAACTATATTCCACCCACAGATTATCGGTATCCCTTTATGGCTGCTCCCGAGTGATACGGTA
>CBFDDP010000164.1:0-5821 GCA_965603595.1 uncultured bacterium | reverse complement strand
TTGCAAGCCCCACGGTTGTAGTAGGTGAGCCAGATAACTATGTATGGTTCGAATTTAATGGTATTACAACTGGCACTTACGATCTGTCTGACATGCTTGATGCTTATTATCGTATAGAAGGAGAGTACTGGTATTTTCTCACACTTTCCCTTACAGTAAATAAGTATGAAGATGTTGGTGGAGATATTGAAGGAACGTTCGCTGGTACAATAGAAAATGAAGCTGGTACAATTCAAAGAGTGGTTTATGGTGGACAATTTAGAGTAGTGAGAGTGGCAAATGAAGCATTTATTCCGTAACTTTGATTAAATTTAAAGAACTGTACGAAAGCGGTTCAATCGTCCGTCTGTCGACATCAGCTACATGCTTTTATTATGGTGAACCATTATCTTCACGCAAAAAGATAGTAGACAGCTACACCGAATAGCGCCGAGCCACCTACTGCAATAGCTGTGGCGCTGAGGCTGTGAATATCTTCTAACATTTTGAACATAGTGGAGTTATCCTTACCCTCGCTATACTACAAACAGTTACTTGTCAATAAGCAGATTTTCAACACCGTAGACCATTAAAATCGTATTATAAAAAATCTCATTGACCTGCCCCCATACTTTGTACCACTTCGAGAGTTAGTTTCCTATGCGTAGGTGTGAGGTGAAGCGGAGCCGAACACCTACGCTCCCATCGAGATAATGACCTCCAGGGCAGGTCATGCAAGATATAAACTCTCGGTCCCAATAACTGTGTGTTCGATATCAGCGAGGAGGAAGAGGACCGGTTCTATAATTTCGATCGAGAGTAGCCCCGGACATCTGTTTTGCGGGACCATTGTACCGATTTTCTGTTCTCAGCTGAAATACCAGCCGCCGTTGACATTGATCGTCTGTCCTGTCATATAGCCGTTTTTTACCAGCATTACCACGACATCGGAGACTTCCTCTACCTTTCCGAATCGACCCATTGGTATCGGCGCGGGTGTCACCTTCAGTACCTTCGTAACCATATCGGTCTCGATCAGGGCCGGTGCTATTGTATTAGCCGTGATGCCTTCTTTAACGAGCAGCGATGCATAGGAATGCGTCAGGCCTATGAGCCCGGCCTTGGACGCGACATAGATAGGACCTGTCACGCCCCCGGTTTGAGCAGCGACAGAGGAAATGTTGATAATCCTTCCCCATTTTTGTTCACGCATCCCGGGCAGGAACGCCTGAGTGACCATGAAAGCGGATTTGAGGTTAACACCCATGACTCTTTCCCAATCTTCCTCCCGCATGTTTTCCAGTTTATCCCGATGTGAAATGCCTGCGTTATTGACGAGGATCTGAACCGTTCCGAGCTCACGTTGCACAACTTCCATCATGTTTCTCACATCTTTGCCCTGAGAAACATCTGCCTGGGCCATCGTAAAACGGGTCCCGATTTCGCGGATGATCGAGCAGGTTTGTTTTGCAGCATCCTCCTGTGTATGGTAATGAACCCCGACATCGGCCCCCTCTTCTGCGAGAGCTATCGCCACGGCCCTGCCAATACCCCTGCTCGCGCCCGTGACCAGTGCCACTTTTCCGGACAAAGCTTTCATAACAGCCTCCTTAGTCTTGGGTATCAGTTCTTCTCACAGACCGTACTCTGCCATATTGTTATAATCAGCGTCCTGAATTACACTATTGATTGTACAGTGGTTTGGGAGAAAAAGCCACCTCATGTGATGAATTGTAAAGACGGCCGGCTGTGATGTGGATATACGATCTATGAAGCCTATCCGGTCTGCGATTCTTCCTTCAGGCAGAGGCTCACCCTCCCCTTTTGTGTATCAGTGCCGATCACACGGATTCTGGGAAGGTACTGGTTAACAGAAAGCCTTTCAAGCGGATGCGAGATCCTTTTATTACTTATCTGGGAGATGTGGATGAGACCGTCGTTTTTCAGACCGATGTCAACAAACGCTCCGAAGTCCACGATGCTCCGGACCACGCCGGAAACGATGCTTCCCTCCGCCAGCTCATCGATGTCTGTCACGTCGTCTCTGAAAGGGATCTTAGGCAGATCCTCTCTCGGGTCGAACCCCGGTTTCCGGAGCTCCAGGATGATATCCTTCAGGGTCTCAGGTCCGACTTCCATCTCGCCGGAAATCTTTTCCGCCTCCCTCGGCCCTATCGTCTTTATATCGCAGCGCTTCATAAGCCTCTCTGCCGCGTCGTAGCTTTCAGGGTGGATGCCTGTATTGTCCAGTACGCTTTCGCCGTCCTGGATCCGCATGAAGCCCGCGCACTGCTCGAAGGCTTTGGACCCCATCCCCTTCACCTTCAAAGGCTCACTCTTACTCCTGAACGGTCCGTTTTCTTTCCTGTACTCCACGATCCTCTTGGCTAGCACGGGGCCGAGCCCGGCCACATAGGAGAGAAGGCCAGCCGAGGCGCTGTTCACGTCCACTCCTACCCGGTTGACAAGGCCTTCGGTGGTCTCAAAAAGCTTCTGTTCCAGAAGTTTCTGGTCTACATCGTGCTGGTACTGGCCGATCCCCAGAGATTTCGGATCGATCTTTACAAGCGCGGCCATCGGGTCGCGAAGCCGCTGGGCTATGGAGATCGCACCGCGCACCGTCACATCGAGATCCGGGTACTCCTCCTGTCCCACTTTAGAAGCCGAGTACACTGACGCCCCTGCTTCTGAAACCACCGTGTATTTCAGCTTGATCTCTTTTTCTTTTATCAGTCTGGCTAAAAACTCCTGGGTCTCCCGGCAGGCTGTGCCGTTCCCTATGGAGGCCGCCGTGACGTTGTACCTCTTCACAAGCTCCAGCACCTTTTTTTTCGACCCTTCATACTCGTTTTGTGGCGGTGTGGGGAAAACTACACCGTGATCGAGGAATTTCCCGTTTTCGTCTATTACGGCAAGCTTGCAGCCTGTCCGGTAGGCGGGATCGACCCCCAGAATGCCCATACCGGTTACGGGCGGTGTCAGAAGAAGCTGGGAAAGATTTTTGCCAAACACATCGATAGCCCCCTGTCCGCTCGGTCCTTCAGCTCGGCGTGCATCTCCCTCTCGATGGAGGGAAAAAGCAGTCTTGTAAAGCCGTCCTTCAAAGCATTGAAAAGCATCTCAGCTGAGCTTTCAGCGTTTTTCGGAATCCTGTGCCGGCGGATGTTTTCGAGTGCTCTATCGGTATCCAGAACGATCTTCACCCTAAGCTGCTTTTCCCGTAAACCACGCATGACGGCAAGGTAGCGGTGTGAGGGGATGAAGGCGATTTTTTCTCTGTGCTCCCTGTAACCGGCATACACACCTTTCGGGTCGAATCCCTTTGCAGGTTTTACCACCAGCACTCCGTGCCGCCTGGCCTGGTTACGGACGACCTCCCGCTCCCTCCTGTCGTCGCGGTACCGCTCCGCCGCGATATCCTGCGCCCCTCGAATCGCCTCTTCTCTCGACAGGATCTCTTTGTTTATGAACCGTTCCGCCTCTGTTAAAAGCTCCTCGGCGGTAAGGCCTGCCTCCTCCAGCAGGTCCGCCAGCGGCTCCAGTCCCCTTGCGATCGCCTTACCGGCGCGTGTGCTTTTTTTCTCCTTGTACGGCCTGTACAGGTCTTCCAGCTCGGTAAGGGTCTGCGCCTGCTCTATGCTTTTCTGCAAACTCTCGTCCAGTTTCCCCCGCTCTTCGATGTGCCTGAGGACCTCAGCCCTGCGCTACAGCAGTTTCTTTGAATACTCGTATGCATCATAGAACTCCCTGAGCTGCTCATCCGTGGAACCACCGGTCATCTCCTTTCTGTACCGGGATATAAAGGGGACCGTGGCCCCCTCTTCGATGAGGTGCAGGATGTTCTTCACATTGTCGGGTTTGATTGAAGTCTTTTGGGCTAAAAGCCGTATCAGATCGCTCATTGGCCGCCTTGTAAGTTTTTTAATGTGGATTAAATTAATCGCCTTAACTGCTTTGACAATATATCAGAAAGAAGAAAAAAAGGCATTTGTGATTAAAATGTGAACTCAAGAAGTTTATACTTTTTCCCCTTGTTTATTAAACTCACCCGATCTTCTTCATCCATCAACTGATAACGCTCTGCTGCACTAATAATCTTAAAAAGAAGCTTAGGATCACTTGCACTTACAATTGTTGAAATATTATAGGAAAGAACAAAACATAGGGCTTGAAAAATGTCCTCATACGATTCAAAAGGTTTATACCACGTGGCGTATGGTCTATTCAACATGGGTAGTGCTTGATATTTTTCTTCCCAATTGCCCAAGGCAATCGCTTTTATTACCATAGTGCCAATATCTCGTTGTCGAGCGATCTCCATCAGTTCCTTAAATTCACTTCGATACGTTTCATCTGCATAGAAAACAAAGTTGAATGGAAACATTATGACATCGAAATCATACATATCCAATGCCTGTATAATCAAGGGGAGATTATGACTGGTAATTCCGATGTTGCTCACAAGGCCTTGTCTTTTTGCATCTTCTATCGTCTCCATAGCGCCTTCAGAATCAAATGCAATCTTTAGCTCCATAATATCATCTACAGAATGAAGTTGATAGAGATCGAAATGATCAGTATGAAGACGCTCCAGTGATCGATTTAACTCCTCATATGCTTCGCGCTTCGTTCTTAAAAGGGTTTTGCAGCCTAAAAAGAAGTGGTTACGGTACTTTTTAATCCATTGACCAACCCTTATCTCCGCCTCACCATATTCAGGAGCTACATCGATGTGATTTATTCCCCTTTCAAGTACTTGATTCATTATTTGATCAGCTTCCTTTTGTGATATCTTATTGAACACAGCTGAACCAAAACTTAAAATAGTACTCATATGTCCAGTTTTTCCAAGACTTCTTTTATCCATGTATTTTACCTCACAAAAACCCTTCTAATTTAAACCTTATATATCATTTCCTGAAAGATGAACAGTTATATTCACTAAACATTGTATTAACCTACCGCCAGAAACGGATCCACTTTGAAAGTGAGACAGGAACCGTTACTCTATTCACTATGGAGGCACACATAGTCTTATTACCGATGAAGAATATGACGAGAATCATAAGGTGATAGTGTTCTACTGTGAGTATCTACGTCAAGAAAGAAAACGAAGAAAGAAGAGGTGTAAGGAATGAAAGGTGTTGTAAAGTGGTTTAACGATAAGAAGGGTTATGGTTTCATAGCCGATGAAGAGGGCACTGATGTTTTTGTGCATTATCAAGATATCCAAGGCGAGGGTTTTAAGACTCTCCAAGAGAACGACAACGTAGAGTTCGACGTTGGGGAGGGCGAGAAGGGCCCCAAGGCACTGAACGTACGAAAGGTGTAAACAATGAGCAATCATGTAACGTCATGGACGTTACCGACGAGTACATGGTCGACGGCGTGTCAGATATCGTTACATGGTGAGGCGCAGCAGATTGACCTGCCCCCTCCTGAAGATTTTCCTCTCTGATCCTAACATAATATTTGGACCAGTTTTTGGGGGGCAGGTCAACTCGTATGCTACCATTATTTACGAAAAATCTTTTGCCGAGAATTGCTGACTGCGGGTGCGTTTATCTTAAACGAAGAAAGTCAGTATTACAAGAATAAGTGAGTTTTTGCCAGCAATTCTCGGGGAATTACTCTCTAGAGAGCGGCAACAATTAGAACAGATACTTTTCGCTGGAATGAAAGAATATTGGCTACATAAGTAACTACATTCTATCTGAAAAGGATTCATCTAAAAAACTGGTCTTCTTGTTAGTAATATAATTGCCAAAATACTTGAATTTAACTTTGCCCGGAGGGAGATTTGAACTCCCACAGCCCAAGGGCCACTAGATCCTGAATCTAG
>CBFDDP010000163.1:0-5821 GCA_965603595.1 uncultured bacterium | reverse complement strand
CGCAGGCATCCTCCACCTTCTACTGCCGCACAAAGCCCAGGATCGACGGCGGGGCCAAGAGTCTCATGAAGACTGAGCACGGTATAAACCACTATATAAAACACACAGCCTACAAGAAGCTCGATCTTCTCCCATCCGACTTTTCCGCGCGGAAGCTCGATCTCATTCTCGACGGTATGAAAAAGTCGAAGAAACAGCTGAAAAAGATGGTACAGAAGCTTGCGGGCACATACGATGTGGTGTTCCTCGATTCACCGCCGGGTTTCTCGCTCGTGTCCGAAAACATCATACTCGCCTCCGATTATCTGCTCCTCCCCATGATACCGACCACCCTCTCCATGCGGACCTATGAGCAGGTACTCCGCTATTTCCAGAACAAAAAGATCGAGTACGGGAAGATACTGCCCTTCTTCTCCCTGGTAGACCGCAGAAAGAAATCGCATCGGGAGATGGTCGATGATTTCAACATGAACCGAAGCAGTTTTCTGAGAAGCTCCATCCCCTATTCATCTGAGGTGGAAAAGATGGGAATACACTGTGCACCGCTTACCGCCTACTCCACTCACGGAAAAGCGACAGAGGCATTTCAGAACCTGTGGCTGGAGATCAAGCGGAGAGCCTTTCCTCGAGACTTTGAACAACCGTTTTCAGAACCTTGATACGTGCGTATAGCTTGGAGTTAGATTCGATAACGTGCCACGGAGCAAAGGAGGTGCTTGTACGCAGGAGCATCTCGTCAACAGCTTCCCGGTACTGCTCCCACTTCTCACGGTTGCGCCAGTCCTCTTCCGTGATCTTCCACTTCTTATACTCATTTTTCTGACGCTCCTCAAAACGTCGGAGCTGCTCCTCCTTGCTGATATGGAACCAGAACTTGAGGAGTACGGTGCCGAAATTGACCCACTGCTCCTCCATCTCGTTTATTTCGCGGAAGGCGCGTTTCCACTCTCCTTCCGATGCGAATCCCTCGACACGCTCAACGAGTAACCGGCCGTACCATGACCTGTCAAAGATGGCGATATGGCCCGCCTTGGGCATCTGCATCCAGAACCGCCAGAGGTAGTGATGTGCCTTTTCAATATCATTGGGAGCGGCAACAGGAATCACCTCATAACCGCGCGGGTCCATACGCTGCACGAGGCGCTTGATATTGCCGCCCTTCCCCGCTGCATCCCACCCTTCAAAAGCGATGATGACCGGGAGTCGTTCCACGTACACCTCGTGCTCGAGCTCCCGTATCCGTTTCTGATACTTGTTGAGCTCTTCCTGATACTCCTCTCTTGTGAAGGACAACGAGAGGTCGGCCTGACCAAGGGTTGAGGTGAGGAGCATGTCGCCACTTCCATTTGAAGTTCCTGAAACAGCCTCTTCTCTTTCCGCCTGCTCGAGCTCCATGACCTTTTTCTCCACACGACTGATGACCGTTTTAAAAACTTTTACCGTCGCGTAACGACGATCATGGGCTTCAACGAGTGTCCAGGGCGCGTACTCGGTGTCAGTTCGCGCAAGCATCTCCTCGATTGCAGCAAGATACTGATCGTACTCGCGGTGGCTGCGCCAGTCGTCATCCGTTACCTTCCAGGCGGTCGACGGGTTTTTCTGAAGCTTCTTGAAGCGGCTCTTCTGCTCCTCCTTCGAGATATGGAGGAAAAACTTGATAATAACTGTCCCGTCATCGGAGAGCTGCCGTTCGAATGATCTGATCTCATCAAAGGCTTTCTCCCATTCCCTGCGCTTCACATGTCTGTCGACACGCTCAACCAGTACTCTCCCATACCAGCTCCTGTCGAAGATCGCGATGCGTCCCTTTTCAGGCGTTTTCGTCCAGAATCGCCAGAGGAACGGGCGGAGCCGCTCCTCCTCGTTTGGTGGATTGGTAGGATGGACTGTAAAACCACGCGGGTCCATGGAGATGAGCAACCGGTTTATCATTGTTCCTTTCCCCGCCGCGTCCCATCCCTCGAACACGATGACTACCGGGATACCGAGATTATGTGCCTTTCGCTGCAGTTCGCCGAGCCTGTTCTTCAACCCGCCTATAACTGATTTGTACTCCTCTTTGGGAAGTTCCTTGGACAGATCAACCTTCTCGAGCATGGGCGAACCCTCCCTTCAAAACACTCCTTTAAGCCGATCTCAGGTATCCATTTCCAATGCTGTTTTTAAGTTTCATGATGGAAAAATTATGAAAATCATCCTACCATAAAAATCCTGCATAGGGTACACTATTGTTTTCGACAAATATTTCAACAGGAAACCAGTTCAAACATCAGTTGACACCCGCTGTGATGTGCTTCCCGATCGTACCGCCGGCTTAGAGGAGGATACCATGCCAGACAAGGCAATCGAAACACTGCTCAAGGAAAATCGAGTATTCAAGGCACCAGCATCGTTTGTAAAATCAGCACACGTGAAGTCTGAGAGCATATACAAGGAGGCGGAGAAGGATTTCGAGGGATTCTGGGCAAAAGCAGCAGAAAACCTGGACTGGTATAAAAAATGGGACAAGGTACTCGATTGGGACCCCCCCACCGTAAAATGGTTTGAGGGAGGCAAGATCAATGCCTCCTACAATTGCCTCGACCGCCACGTACAGACATGGCGCAAGAACAAGGCAGCCATCATATGGGAAGGAGAGCCGGGTGAACAGCGCGTGTACACCTATCAGGATCTCTACAGGGAGGTGAACAAGTTCGCAAACGTACTCAAAACCCTCGGTGTCAGAAAGGGAGACCGGGTCACTATCTATCTTCCCATGATCCCTGAGATGGTCATCGCCGTACTCGCCTGTGCCCGTATAGGAGCGCCGCACAGCGTAGTATTCGGCGGGTTTTCCGCTGAGTCTCTCAGCGACCGTATACAGGACGCCGAATCGAAGATACTCATAACGGCGGACGGGGGTTTCAGAAGGGGAAATATCGTCCGCCTCAAGGAGAACGCAGACCGGGCCCTGGAGAAGTGCCCCTTTGTGGAGAACGTTGTGGTGGTACACCGGGGGGTAATAGATTCCTCGAGGGTACCCTTCACTTCAGGAAGAGATGTCTGGTGGCACCGCCTCATGGAGTCCATGCCTCTCACCTGTCAGGTCGAGGAGATGGATGCTGAGGATATACTGTACATCCTGTACACGAGCGGCACCACGGGAATACCCAAAGGGGTCGTGCATACCACCGGCGGATACCTGGTGGGTACCAACCTGACAACCAAGTGGGTATTTGATCTCAAGGATGATGACGTCTACTGGTGTACTGCCGATGTGGGCTGGGTGACGGGTCACAGCTATATCATTTACGGGCCCCTCACGAATGGCGCAACAGTGGTCATGTACGAGGGTTCCCCCGATTACCCCGAAAAGGACCGGTTCTGGTCAATTGTGGAGAAGTACGGCGTGACCGTGTTCTACACCGCACCCACAGCGATACGGGCGTTCATGAAGTGGGGTGACAACTTTCCGGGCAGGCATGACCTCACAACGCTTCGTCTGCTTGGTACGGTGGGAGAACCGATCAACCCGGAAGCATGGATGTGGTATTACAGGGTCATCGGCAATGAGAAGTGTCCCATCGTGGACACCTGGTGGCAGACAGAGACGGGCATGATACTGATCACCCCTCTTCCCGGTGTCACGGCGCTGAAGCCGGGCTCGGCAACGAGGCCATTTCCGGGTCTGGACGCTGAGGTTGTTGATGAGAAGGGCAACAAGACCGAAGGTGGTTATCTTGTCCTGAAGAAGCCGTGGCCTGCGATGCTCAGAACCATATACAAGGACCCCGAGCGATACAAGGAGTACTGGAGCAAAGTGCCCGGGATGTACTTCACCGGCGACGGGTGCAAACGCGACAGCGACGGGTACTTTTGGCTGCTGGGGAGGGTTGATGATGTGATGAATGTCGCGGGCCACCGCATCAGCACGATGGAGGTCGAGAGCGCGCTGGTGGCCCACGACGCTGTAGCGGAAGCCGCAGTTATCGGCAAGAGCCACGAATTAAAGGGCCAGGCAATCGCGGCATTCGTGACTCTCAAGAACACGGTGCAGGGCTCACCAATGCTCATACAGGAGCTGACCGAGCACGTTGCTGAAAAGATCGGACCCATAGCCAAACCGGAGGCTATCTTCTTTACCGCTGAACTTCCCAAGACGAGGAGCGGCAAGATCATGAGGAGGCTTCTCAGGGACATTGCGGAGGGCAAGGCGTTGGGAGACACGACGACCCTTGCCGACCCAACGGTTATGGAAGATCTCAAACAGCAGTACGAGGAGAAGTACGAGGGCTGATAAGGGCAGCCGTCAATGAATGAAAAAGAGCGTGTCAAGGCACACATACACTTTCAGGATACAGACAAAATCCCCTGGCAGATCGGCTACACCTCCGAGCTTGGAGCAAAACTCATGGAAGCACTCGGGCTCGAGCCCGAGGAGCACGAGGTGCTGGGAAAAAATATCTTCACCTTCAACAGGCTCGATGACTATCTCGGGAACCACCTGGCATTTATCAGGAACCGAGCTGTCAACAGCCTGCAGGAGGTGGAACAGCACATTTTCAGGGACGAGTGGAACGTTCTCTGGGACAGGAGTATCGACCGTGACATAGGCACTCCTGTCAACTGCATACTCGAAAATATGGACCTTGATTCACTCGAGGTCCCCGATCCGCTCAACCCCGACCGCTTCGCCCACTTCGCCCCCATCATAGATGCAAACAAACATCGCTACCTGCTCGTCAAATTCTCCTACAGCCTGTTCGAGAGGGCCTGGTCGCTCCGTGGCATGGAAAATCTGATGATGGACATGGTGCAGAATCCGTCCTTCGTACACGAGCTGCTCGACCTCATAACAGACTTCAACCTGAAACTCATCGATCATATCAGTCAGTACGACATCGACGGTATCTACTTCGGTGATGATTGGGGCTATCAGCGTGGGATGCTCATGAGCCCGGACATGTGGCGGACATTCATCAAGCCCCGTATCAAGCGCATGTACGATCGAACCCATGAACTGGGGTGGGACGTGTTTATTCACAGCTGCGGTAACATCTCAGCCGTCCTGGACGACCTGGTGGAAATAGGCCTGAATGTTTTCAATCCCTTTCAGCCCGAGGTCATCGATATCGAAGAGGTCATCGACCGCTATGCGGGGCGACTCGCCTTTTACGGGGGCCTAAGTATTCAGAAGACGCTTCCCTTCGGCAGCATAGAAGAGGTAAGGGATGAGGTGCAGCACCGCCTCGGGCTTTCTCGGAAATACAGCGGCTTCATCGTATCCCCCTCACACGACATGCCGCCTGACATCCCCGTCGAGAACGTGCTCGCCATGCTCGAAACGCTCACGGATGCGGTAACAACTCAGTGACTACAGCACGTCACCAGGGTTGAGCATGTGGCCCGGATCGATGGCATCCTTGACTGCCCTCATCTCCCCGACAGCCCCTTGAGAATACTGTATCTTCAGGAATTCGCGCTTCAGCTTACCGATTCCGTGTTCCGCTGAAACGGAGCCTCCCATATCTACGGCTCTCTGCGCGAAGCTCATGTACAGCTCTTTGGCCCTGAGCAGCTCATCATAGTTTGAGGGAATCATGTTGACGTGGAGATGGCTGTTGCCAATATGTCCGAAAATGACATGCCTGATACGCTCGCGTTCGAGGGCTGAACGATAGAACTGCATCATATCCTTCAGATACAGGTCCGGTACGGCCATATCCGTGCCTACCTTGTAGATGCGGCTGTCCTTCCGCTTATTGAGGGCAATGATCTTGTTTATGGATTCAGGGAGCGCATGCCTGAAGCCTTTGAGCCTGAGCTGATCGCGCCTCGTCAA
>CBFDDP010000162.1:0-5824 GCA_965603595.1 uncultured bacterium | reverse complement strand
TCGAACTCCTTCAGCTGTTCGAGGGGTACCCAGCGCACCTCCAGTGCATCCGAGGCCCGAACCAGTTTTCCGCGTACGTACTGCGCCTTGAAATCAAACACAACATAGTGATACTTCACTCTGTCCCTCTCATCCCTCTCGATGTACTCGAACTCGGTGATGAGGTCTCCCACCTCGATATCGATACTGCACTCTTCCCTGATCTCCCGGCGAAGAGCCTTTTTCAGGTCCTCACCCTCTTTGACCCTGCCCCCGGGCAGGGACCAGTCGCCGTAGAGAGGCGGGTTCCCCCTTCTGATGAGAAGCACCTGATCATTTCGAAACACTGTCGCGCCTACGCCAACGAGGGGCTTTTTCGGATACACACGCCTGCTCATGGGTATCTATACTATACCGGTACTTTTATAATGACAATGGTCTTTTGAAGGGATGTCTGCATGTGCATTGATCTCTTCGGGGGATTGCTGCATTTCCAATGCGGGATTCCAGGATGTCCCAATTTCTATGGACAAAGGGGGAGGAACATATATACATTTGCTCTACATTTTTTTTGAATCGGATGATTTGCTATGGGAGCACGGGACAACAACCTCTATATTGGAGGAATACGGGCGAAATCGCTCGTGGAGGAGTTCGGAAGCCCCCTCTATGTGTATGATGAGGAGATAATGCGCACACGAGCGCGGGAGCTAATTGGGGCAATAACCTATCCCAACGCTGAGATCAAGTATGCCTGCAAGGCCAACACCAATGTGGAAATCATGAAGGTGTTCAGGGAAGAGGGCATGAGCATTGATGCTGTCTCCCCCGGAGAGGTGTATGCGGCCCTGAAAGCGGGATTTGATTCGGACAGTATCCTCTTCACCACGAATAATGCGACCCATGAGGAAGTTGAATACGGGGTACGCAAGGGGGTTATGGTCAACGTTGATTCGCTCTCACAGCTTCGTTTCGTGGGTGAGCACCACCCTGGCATTGAACTGTGCGTGCGCATCAATCCGCACGTTATTGCGGGGCACCACGATCATGTGATAACGGGCGGTCCTGAGAGCAAATTCGGTATCGACTACACACAGGTGGATCGGGTCAAGGAGATCGCCTGTGAGCACAGGCTCACCATTGTTGGGATCCATCAGCATATCGGTTCCGGCATACTTCAGCCGGAGAAGTTCATGGAGGCCATACACGTCTTACTGGATACAGCAAAGCACTTCGAGGGTCTCAGTTTCATCGATTTTGGAGGCGGTATCGGCGTTCCTTACCGGGAGGAGGAGGAGCGCATCGACGTGCAGGTGCTGGGACTCAAAATCTCGGAGGAATTCGAAAGGTTCTGCCGTGCATACGGAAGTGATTTGAAGCTCATAATCGAGCCGGGGCGATACCTCGTTGCGGAGAGCGGCTATCTGCTGGCCACCGTTACCTCGGTGAAGGAGGGACAGCGGCACAGATTCGTGGGTGTAAACAGCGGGTTCAACCATCTCGTCCGTCCCGCCATGTACGGCAGCTACCATCCCATTGTACATGCCAACTGTGTAGAGGGGGACAGGGTACGGCAGACCATAGCGGGAAACCTCTGCGAATCGGGCGATACCTTTACCCGCGATGAGCAGGGCATTGTTGACCGTAACCTCCCTCTCTTCAATGAGGGGGATGTGGTTGCGGTTCTCAATGCCGGTGCATACGGCTTCTCCATGGCTTCCCTGTACAATTCAAGACCGCGTCCTGCCGAAGTTCTCGTTCGCGACGGAGAGGCACGCCTCATACGAAAAAGAGAGGCCATCGAGCAGATCGTGAACTAACCGCCCCTTGGGCCTTTCGATTGCACCTTCCGTCTCAGTGCAGCCAGCGAACCTCGTCGGCTGAGAGCGATCCCCTTATTGATACCTGTGAGACCCTGTTTAGGGTCCCCCTGTCAATGTGAGGGGAGTGGTACAGGTGCCCACATTGGAGGAGAACAGATGAAGAGAAAGCTCAATGTCCTGCTCCTGTTCGGCGGCCAGTCTGCCGAGCATGAAGTGTCCATTATGTCGGCCCGCAATGTGGCGGGAGCGATAGACAGGGATACATGTCAGGTAATTCTCGTGTATATCACAAGAGGGGGAGTGTGGCATCACGTTGACGATGTGGAAGGGTTTCGTGGGCACACAGACCGTGAAGAGCTTGCAAGCGGTCAAGCTGTTTTCATCGTCCCGTCCAATGAGGGTGCCCGGCTTATAAGCACTGGTGATTGTTCGAGCCTGGCATCCGTGGACCTGGCCTGTCCGGTTCTGCACGGACCCTGCGGAGAGGACGGGACTGTGCAGGGACTCTTCAAACTTCTCGACCTTCCCTTTGTCGGCGCGGGAGTCACGGGTTCCGCGGTTGGCATGGACAAGGATGTGATGAACCGCCTCCTCCGCGAAGGGGGGATACCCATACCCGCGTTCCTGGTTTTCAGCCGGGAATCGTGCGGGGATATTGCATTTGAAGCAGTATCAGAACAACTCGGCATACCGCTCTTCGTGAAACCGGCCAATCTGGGTTCGTCGGTCGGCATCAGCATGGTGGAGGACAGAGGGACCTTTGAGGATGCAGTGGAGGATGCCTTTCGGTTCGACCGGAAAATCATCATCGAGGAGTATGTGCGGGGCCGGGAGATCGAATGCTCGGTGCTCGGAAACGAAGACCCCGTGGCCTCCCTACCGGGAGAAATAAGGCCCACCCATCGGTTCTACTCCTACGATGCCAAGTATGTGGACGACAGCGGGGCCGACCTGCTCATTCCCGCTGATCTGGATGAAGCGGTTATACATCGGGTGCAGGAGCTGGCGATCAGAACCTTTTCCCTCCTCTGCTGTGAGGGGCTGGCACGGGTTGATTTCTTTATACGTGAAGGGGGTGAGGTGCTCGTCAACGAGATCAACACACTTCCTGGATTTACCAATATCAGCATGTATCCGAAGCTGTGGGAGGCAAGCGGCCTATCACAGCGTGAGCTCGTGAGTAGGCTCATCGAGCTTGCCCTTGATCGACACGAGAAAAAAGTTGAGCTCAGACGTGAGAGAGGGGCCTAGGATGAAGGACCTGAAGGAGTACCTTGACAGCATAGAACCGGTTGATCAGAAGATAGCCAAGAAGGTCCAGAAGAGGCTTGATGCCCAGACAAAACCGCAGGGGAGCCTGGGAATGCTCGAGGAGCTCTGCAGGGTGCTGGCAGTTGCCCAGGGGACGGACAAGCCCAGGAGCAGGAAGAAGGTCATATTTACCCTCGCAGGCGATCACGGTGTGGTCGAAGAGGGCGTATCGGCCTACCCGCAGAGCGTGACACCGCAAATGGTTCTGAACTTCATCTCCGGCGGAGCGGGCGTCAACGTACTTGCCCGTCATGCAGGCTGTGATATCGTGGTCGTGGACATGGGTGTGGCCGAGGCTGTCGAGCACCCCGAATGCGTGAACAGGAAAATCGCACCGGGCACACAAAACTTTTGCAGAGGACCTGCCATGACTCGCGAGGAGGCGGAACAGTCCATTCTCACAGGCATCGAGCTTGCACTGGAGCGGGATTTCGACGTGCTTGGCACCGGCGACATGGGAATCGGCAACACAACAGCCTCATCTGCCATTGCGGCCACCATGACGGGCCGGCATGTGGAGGAGCTTACCGGCAGGGGAACCGGCATAGACGATCAGACCTACGAAAACAAGGTCAGGGTCATTCGAAGGGGCATCGAGGTGAACCGCCCCGACCCGGCCGATGCTATGGATGTACTGAGCAAGGTGGGGGGGTTCGAGATAGGCGGTATCGCGGGGCTCATCATCGGGGCTGCATTGAAGCGCCGTCTGGCCGTGGTTGACGGTTTCATCTCCACAGCGGGCGCACTGATTGCGGTGGCGCTGCAGCCGCAGCTGTCTGACTACTTCATACTCTCCCACCTGTCAGCGGAACACGGGCATGAAAGTCTGGTGGAATATCTGGGAAAGAAGCCAGTTCTCAACCTCGGCATGCGGCTCGGTGAGGGGACAGGTGCTGCCCTTGCCATTGAGCTCATCGATGCGGCAGTCAACCTCTACGACGAGATGGCGACCTTTGACGAGGCAGGGGTGGACGGGAAGATAGAGTAACGAGGAAACATGCAGGGAAGGATTAAAAAATTTTTTACCCACCTTTCACTTGCCTTCGGCTTTCTCTCCATCCTTCCGGGCCTCGGAAGGGTTCAACCCGAAGCCGGTGATCTCGGCAAATCTTCTTCCTTTTTTCCCATCGTGGGCCTTGTAATTGGCATGGGGTTGTACCTTATCAGCCTCATCCCAGTCATATCCCCCTTCTTGCGGGCAGTGTTATCCGTTCTGTTCATGCTCGGCTTTACGCGGGGCCTGCACACAGACGGTGTTATCGATACCTTTGACGGCTTCCTCTCCGGTCGCAGGGAGAGGGATGAGATACTTGCCGTCATGAAGGACGCTCGAGTCGGTGCGCTCGGGTGGATGGGAGCCTTCTCCATATACATTCTGAAGATCGCTCTCATCTATGAGATCCTCCTCCACATTCCTGATAGCCATCGGTCCCTCATCGTCCTGCCCCCTGTACTGAGCAGGGGTGGGGTGGCCTTCTACTCCTTTCTCTTTCCACCTGCACGCAGGGACAGCAGCCTCGGGAAGAGCTTTCTCGAGGGTGTGGGGCTGCGGGAGCTTCTGGTGTCGGTTCTGCTCATGGTGTTTATCTCCTTCCGGCCGGCCAGTCCGCCCGCACTCCTGCTTCCCGCTGCGGTACTCTGCTTCTGGCTTGGCTGGGGGTATACATGCAGGGCAAAGATAGGGGGTATCACGGGCGATACTATCGGGGCGGGGATTGAGTTTGCGGAGACTGCGGGTTTCGTAGCAGTGCTGCTCCTCGTGCTGTGAATGAGAGGGTTGTCATGGCTATAAATGTGGTGATCGCCTTCCTGCTTGATCTCCTCATCGGTGACCCACCCATTGGGGCCCATCCGGTACGGCTCGTGGGCAGGATGCTTGACGCCTTCGAAGGCCTCTTCTATCCGATGAAGCGGAAATTCATTGGTGGACTGCTTCTTGTCGTATGCTCCCTGTGCTGTGTTTCTGCGGTCATGATCGGCCTCTGGTATCTGATGCCCCTTTGTACTCTTCCACTCTCCATCAACGTGGTGCTCATCATCCTTCTCTTCTTTCTCTTCTGCAATCGAGACATGGTCAGAGAGGCCCGAAAGATACAGAGGTATCTCGAGCAGGACAGATTGGATGAAGCGCGCGTGCAGGTGGGGCGCATCGTGGGCAGGGATACTTCAGGGCTTGGAAAGGGGGATATCATACGGGCGACCGTAGAGTCGATTGCGGAGAATGTTGTTGATGGTTTTACCGCTCCCCTTTTTTATCTCCTTATCGGGGGTGTTCCACTTGCCTATGTGTATAAAACGGTGAACACTATCGATTCCAGATTCGGTTACCGGAACGAGCGCTACGAATCCTTCGGCAAGGCCGGGGCCCGGCTCGACGATGCGCTCGGCTTTGTGCCTGCCAGGCTCAACGCGCTCCTCTCCCTCTGTGCCACGGGGTTCAGCGGGGACGTTTTTCGTAGGGTACGTACATACGGAAGGAGCCATCCGAGCCCGAACAGCGGTATTGCGGAGGCTGTGTTTGCAGGATATCTTGGTATGGCACTCGGAGGGCCGTCGCGGTATGGGAGTTTAGAGAAGGAGAAGCCGTGGATCGGGGAGAGCCGTATCCCGGATGAAGAGCTTGAAAATCCCCAGCTCATACTCCGTGCCATAGGCCTCTACTGGCGAATCGTGTCAGTGACCCTCATTGTGGGAGTGGCCGTCCTCACCTT
>CBFDDP010000161.1:0-5884 GCA_965603595.1 uncultured bacterium | reverse complement strand
GAAACTGAAAAACAGGTCGGTACTCGCCTCAGGAGTGCTCGGTGTTTCGGCGGCCTCACTGGCCCGTGTGTATCGGGAGGGGGCAGGATTGGTTACCTCGAAGTCTGTGGGCCCGCGTAAACGAAAAGGCCACAACTCTCCTGTCATATTTGACTGGGGAGGCGGCTTGATAAATGCCGTGGGCCTGTCCAATCCGGGTATAGACGACTTCGTTGTACAGTACGGCCGAGTGGCAACCGACTTTCCCGTGATCATATCCATATATGGTGAGCATGAGGAGGAGTTTCCCGTCATTGCAGAGAAGCTGCAGGTGCTTCCCCATGACTTTATCGAGCTCAACCTCTCTTGTCCCAATGTGTCCGAGGAGTTCGGCACACCCTTTGCCCACTCAGAGGAACATACCGCCCATATCACACGAATCGTCAAGGAGGTGACCGACAAGCCGGTCATCGTAAAGCTGAGTCCCAATGCACCAGACCTCGTCAGTGTCGCAAAGGCTGCAGAAGAGGCGGGGGCAGATGCACTGTGCGTCATCAATACCGTTGGACCGGGCATGATCATCAACACGAATACCGCAGCCCCGCTCCTCGGAAACCTGTGGGGCGGTATCTCGGGCACGGCAATTCTGCCGCTCACCGTGAAGTGCGTGTACGAGCTGTACCGCAATGTACAGATACCCATTATTGGTACCGGCGGTGTCACCGATACAGACAGCGCACTGCAGGTGCTCATGGCAGGCGCATCGTTGTACGGCATCGGCAGCGCCGTCTATCAGAAAGGCCTTGGTATATTCGGTGAGATCGATGATGGAATCAAGCAGTTCCTCGGTGAAAACAGCATACAGAACAGCGCCGAAATCATAGGGCTCTCCCACCGAAGCAAAGTCTACTCATTCTACAGGACACAGTACCGGATACAAAGAAGCGGCAGTAACGGAATGCAGAGGAACGACAGTTCTCCCTTTACGGTACTGCCCGTCAACATGATCGAAAGAAACGAAGACGGCAGGATTCAGACCTTGTTTTTCGAAGCAGAGTCCCTCTTCAGCAACGCCAAAACCGACAGCGGCTCCGCCTGGGCTGCCCGCAGCTCAGAGCGGCCCCTTCCGGGTCAATTCTACATGCTCTGGATCCCCGGGGTGAATCAGAAACCCTACTCTGTCTCCTATTACGATGGCAGACTGATAGGCTTCACCTGCAAGCGAAGGGGGTGCTTCTCGGAAAAGATCTTTCAGCAGAACCCGGGTGATCCTATCGGACTTCTCGGACCCCTTGGGAAGAGTTTCGATCTCAGCCATGATAACTACCTCCTCGTCGGCGGAGGCATAGGCGCGGCACCCCTCCTCTTCTCGGCTATTGAGCTTCAGCGCATGGGGAAGAAGGTCTCTCTCCTCTTTGGTGCTGAGGGCAGGGAGTGGGTCGACTGGATCGACCCGATCCTCGCACGTGGTATACCCGATTACAGGGAAATGGTCCAGTACTGCACGGAAGACGGCTCAGTGGGGCTCAAAGGTATGATCACCGACCATCTCGAAGAGATCATTCGCCAGGCGAGACCCGACTATGCACTGCTGTGCGGTCCAGAGCTGTTCACCAAGAATTCAATCCCCATTTTAAAAAAGCTGGGAATCGAGGGCCAAGCAAGCATTGAACGGATGATGAAATGCGGTATCGGCATCTGTGGCAGCTGCTCGGTTGACCACACAGGTGACCGCGTCTGCGTGGAGGGGCCCATGTTTGATTTCCAATATCTGCAGCGCATGAAGGAGTTTGGTTCCTATTTTATGGACGAGAGCGGTGCCGTCATCGATGGAGCTTCCGCAGCCATAATCGATCAGGTGGCAGACTCAGCCTGAGTGCTTTTCCTCATTATATGGAATGACGTTCTTGATTATCCAGTTGACAGCCCCAATACACCCATTTATTCTAGTGTTACCATGTCATTGGAGAGCAAGATCTAAAGCATAATCGCACTATTCCGAAAACACTGGACGATTTCAAGCTGCAATGAGAAAGGACGGTTTTCATGTCTGAGAAGCACTATCATGTACTGGGCAAGAACCTTCCGAGAAAGGATGGTATCGCCCGGGTCACCGGCAGAGACCTCTACCCCTCCGATATCAGTTTGCCTGGCATGCTGCACGGAAAGATACTCCGCAGTCCCCATCCCCATGCTGTGGTGAAGCGTATCGATTTCTCCAGGGCAGAAGAGATGGGTGCCCAGGTGTTGAGTTTTGACGATGTTCCTTCAGATTATTTCAACCTTCGGCAGGTCTCGATCCCACGTTCGACCTACAAGGACTGGCAGGTGCTGAGCGACCATGTTCGTCAGGTGGGCGACCCCTTCGGCGCGGTTGCAGCAGAAACGGAGGAACTCGCAGAGCAGGCCGCAGAGGCTGTTGAGGTGGAATGGGAGATATTACCTGCCTATATGAGCGTGGAGGATGCAACTGCCGCACAGGACAATCAGATACATGAAAAGGTGTACGTGGAGGACAGGGAAATACCCATTGCACACAATACCGCCTGTACCCGGGAGGTTTCCGAGGGAGATGTTGATGAGGGTTTTCGCAAGGCGGATGTCATCGTCGAAAACCAGTTCTCCACACCCCGGGTCTATCACGCCCAGCTGGAACCCCGCTCCTGCGTCTGCAGGCCGGAACCGGACGGTGGGATCACGCTGTGGCCTTCCACACAGGCCCTGCACAACACGCGCATACTACTCGGCACCCTGTTCACCATTCCACTCAATAAGGTAAACGTCAAACGGGTAGCGGGCGGCGGCCATTTCGGCTCGGGAATACACACCAATCCAGTGATACTCATCACCGTTGCCCTGGCACTCAAGACAGGACGGCCGGTTCGTATCGTGCAGAGCCGTGAGGAGGACATGTACGACCACTGCCGCTATCAGACCACATACACCCTGAAGATCGGTGCGCGAAAGGACGGTACGCTTGTCGCAGGTGAGATGCATGCTACCGTCGATATCGGCTGTCACCATATACAAGCCCTGGCGTTTCTGGGTGTGCTTGCGGGCTGGTGGCACTCACTCTACCGCATGGAGAGCATGCGGTACAGAGGGGTGGCGGTATACACAAACAAGGTACCCACCTGCGCGATGCAGGGATACGGCGCGCCACAGGTCACCTTCGGTGTGGAAACGACCATGAACATGATTGCAGAGAAGCTTGGCATGGACCCCATAGAGCTGCGCCTGCAAAACTATGTGGGCCTGGGAGAGATATTCTGGGGGCAGGGCCCCACCATCAAATCACTAATACACTCCGATGGAGTAAAGGAACTTCTGCAGCGCGGTTCCGAACTCATTGGCTGGCAAAAGCGTGCCGTTCCCGGGAGTCAGAAGGGCCGGTTCCGCCGGGGTATCGGTATGGCACGTGGCTTTCATACATCGGGTACCGGTGCACCGGTTCCGGGCGAGGTCAAAGATTACACGACCGTGCAGGTCAAGGTGAACGAGGACGGGTCTATCGACATACTGACCGCACTTATGGACCACGGGGGTGGAACACTCGACGCTGCCGCTAAGCTCGTGGCCGAGGAGTACGGCGTGCCTTTCGACAGGGTAGGTATATCACCCGCAGACACGCGCTCCACGGGCTATGATGTGTGCACCCATGCAACACGCGGGGTCTACTGCGGGGCGGGCGCAGTGCTGGACGTGGCGCGGGATACAAAAAGGGTTCTCCTGGAGTACGCGTCGCGAATTCTCGACGCACCGGTGGACTCGCTCAAAACGCGGCCCGACCCTGAGCTGGAGCAGGGCGTTATCTACGTCGAAGGAATGCCGGAGAAGTGGATCACCATCGCTGAGGCAGCCTCAACGGCCATGAACAAGGACTGGGGAACAGCCATATCCTCCCGAAGCGTGCGTAAGGTAAACTGCCCCCCCGCATATACCGCATTCTTCGTTGAAGTCGAGGTTGACACAGAGACAGGCTCAGTCCGTATACTCAGGGTCGTCGCGGGCTCCGACGCGGGAACGGTCATCAATCCAGCCCTCGCCAAAGGGCAGCTGCACGGCGGCTTCTACCGCGGTGCAGGCATGGCCCTCCTTGAAGATACGGCTTATGACCCGGTGAGCGGACGGCTTACCAACAACGGTATGCTGACAGACTACAAGATGCTCGGTATTGCCGACATGCCCGAACCGGAAGATTTTCAGGTATTCTTCGCAAACACCTATGAGCCCACCGGTCCCATGGGGGCCAAGGGCATCGGTGAGGCGGCGCTCAACCCCGTCCCCGCTGCCGTAGCGTCAGCGGTGTATAACGCAACGGGCATCTGGTTCACCAAGCTGCCTATACTTCCAGAGGATATCGTAAACGCATTCAGGAGGAAAAGATTAAAACCGGAAAAGGAAAAGGCCCATGTCTAGTACACGGCATATCACCATCCCCTTCACCTATCACCGACCGGAAACACTCGATGAAACCCTTAGGCTTCTCAGAGAGCAGGACAGGGCACAGGTGCTTGCCGGCGGCACAGATCTCCTGATACAGATGAGAACCGGCGAAACTCGTCCCGATGCCCTCATCGAGATTCTCCGCGTTGAGGAGCTCAACCAGATCGAGCATGACAGTGGTATGCGTATCGGTGCGGCAGTGCAGCTCTATCGTCTCGAGAATGACAAGCAATTAGAGGGAAAATATCCCGCCCTTCACAAGGCCATAAAGAGCATAGCCGGTGTGCAGATCCGGAATATGGCGACACTTGCGGGGAATCTCTGCAATGCCTCGCCCATCGCCGACACCGCGATTCCCCTCATGGTACTTGGAGCTGAGCTCGAGATATCCTGGCTCGATGAGAAGAAAAAAATCTGCTCACGTAAGGTGCAGATTGAGGATTTCTTCACCGGACCCGGTATGACCATACTGGAAAAGGGACAGCTCCTCACTGCCGTGTACATACCGGAACCGGCACCGGACTCCGGCTCCTCTTTTATCAAGATCTGCCGGGTCACCCTCGATCTTGCAAAGATCTCCTGCTCCGCCTATGTGGAACGCCAGGGTAAAACGCTGAAGGCTGTCCGCATAGCCGTGGGAGGCGCCGCTCCCACTCCGATCCGCGCCCTGCCCGTTGAGGAGAAACTCGCAGGAAGGGAGTTCAGCGTGGAGGGTGTAGAAAGGGCTGCGAGGGAAGTATCCGAAGGCATTGCACCTATCACCGACGTTCGCTCCACCGAGGATTACCGCAGGGAGGTCGCATCGGTGATCGTGCGGGATGCTATCATACAGGCGTGGAAGAGATCCGGCGGAGAGGTGGCTTTATGAGTATACCGATCGAACTGAACGTCAACGGGAGAATACACAGACTCCAGGTCGAGGCCAACGAACTGCTGCTCAACGTGATCCGAGACCGGTTGGGACTTACGGGCACCAAATACGGGTGCGGGCTCGGCGAGTGCGGCTCGTGCACTGTACTGGCTGACGGGAGGTCCATCCTTTCCTGCCAGACCCTGGCCGTATCTATGGAGGGAAAAGAGATCGTCACCATCGAAGGCATCGGGGAGCCTGGAGCGCTGCACCCCCTGCAGGAGGCATTCATCGATGAAGGAGCCATACAGTGCGGCTTCTGCACGCCGGGCATGATACTGACGTCCAAGGCCCTGCTCGAACGGAACCCCAACCCGAGTACCGATGAGATTAAGGATGCCCTGCGCGGTAACTTCTGCCGCTGTACGGGCTATGTCAATATCATCAAAGCGGTTCGTTCCGCTGCGAAAAAGATCTCACAAAACAAACCCAGGAGGGGAACATGAGCTTTGCCGGAAGGGACATCATCACCACCGAGGACCTGATAAAAGATGACATTCTGCACATACTCGACGTGTCTTCGAGGATGGAGGAAATTGTAACAAAGGA
>CBFDDP010000160.1:0-5948 GCA_965603595.1 uncultured bacterium | reverse complement strand
CCTTCGAAAGAGCTTTGTTCAATGATATGCAGGTTTCAGTATTAGCGCTACGGGGAATCGAACCCCGGTTTGAAGAATGAGAATCTCCTGTCCTAACCCCTAGACGATAGCGCCACGATTTCGATTTCCCAGGATTATACAAATCATATCCCGAGAATCTACGCTTGTATATCTTAATATCATGTAATAAATTGAGTCAAGATTAAGTTATACATATGAAAGGATTTTTTCCACACTACCGATATACAATATATAGTTGTACGGAAATCCCAAACAGGAGAAACATGCGAAAACTACTGTTTATTCTTCCTCTCATCCTGAGCCTTTCAATGCTCTCAGCTACAGCCTTCGCACAGAGTAGGATTCCCAAGGAATCCAGTAACTATTTACAGATAACAGGGCAGACAGGTCTCGGTGGACTGGATACGGTAAATGTGGTTTTTTTCGAGATTCCCGATACTGTCACCTCAACGCTCTACTTTGCAATCCGTAGCCCGGAAAACGATGGTGCCAATGCTGAAGACGACGGTAATGCCGGCAATACTACCTACTACCTTATCGGCGGCACCGGAACACTTAGCGACAGCAAATCACGGCAGCTCATGTACGATGCGGGCGAGATGGCCGGCAATGATCATCTGACCGGTACGATCCTGGATTCAAACACCTTCGGCGCATCCTATGGGCAGGAGTGGTATTATTTCAGCGACGTGAGTCCTTCACAGGGCGAGCACATTGCAAACAAATACTATTTCAAGGTTGTCACAGAGGCCGAGTCGGGCACTGCCGGGAAGAACGGGTATCAGCTCGATATTTCCACGGCGAGCGGCGGCACACCCACCGGTCTTTCAGGAGTGCGCTCCTTCGCCTACTCCTGGATGGTTGGGTTCCACTGGAGCGGCAGGGACTGGTCGCTCTACCCCTTCGTTCCCGAGAACGACACTGGATTTGTGGTATTCTCTAACTGGGACTTTGATGCCGATCAGAGCCCCGATCCGACTGGAACAGCCTATGACAAGACAAACGCACAAACCGAAGCTGCAAGCCTCGGACCGATAACCTCCTCTCTCAATGGCGTAGCACAAAACACAAGCTTCGCAATAGCAGGTTCCGAAGACAACGGTACCTGGAAGACGAAGTACAACGAGGGAACAGGTGGTGTTGGGTACTGGAACACCTCTGAAATCTGGCACTGGAACTCGGTATTTGCGGTCAACGACAATTCATTTACCGATGTGCAACCATACCGAACCTATGCCGACTACTTTGCTCCATCTGCACCGGACCATGTGGTTTTAACGACGGAGGATGGATCGGCCATTGCAGACGGTGTGGATACCGAAACGGTTCTCATACAAATAGCGGACAGCTCAGGGAACCCGCAGCACTATGTACGTAACATATACATCACTGTTGACCGATCTGCCCAGATCAGCGCTGCAAGCAATACGTCAACCGGCCTGCCTGCCGGTGCGGCGCTCGTCACCACCGATACTGACGGCCTCGCGTGGATTACCGTGGTCGACGACACAGCTGAGCTCGTGCGTGTGCATGCAACCACCGACGGTTCTAATGGCTCGGATGCCCTGCCGGGCACAAACCTTCCCGTATACATCACCTTCCAAAGCCAGGGTGCGGCACCACAGCTCGGCCTGCGCAACAACATCATCGATCCGAGGAAAGGGGACACGGTGGAGATCGTCGTCGGACTGAGTTCCTCCCAGAAGATCAGGGCAAAGGTGTACGATCTTGCAGGTAACCCGGTGAAGACCCTTACTGATAAGACCTATGCAGCAGGCACTCACTCAATCACCTGGGACGGCAAAAGTAGGCGGGGCCGCCCCGTTGTGCAGGACGTGTACTTCATCGTGGTTATCGTGAACGGCACACGCGAGGTGTTCAAAGTTCTGGTGGTGAAGTAGAATCAACACTGATCGTTTTAAAACGGTACTCAAAGCTCCGGCCACATAGCCAACTTCATCAACCAGGGACAGTTGAGTCATGATTCTAGGCCATCTGTATTACCATTCAAAGGATCGTGTAATCCATACCCTCCCAATATGTTGAGATACCCTCTCATAGCAGGATAAATTTTTTTATACACAGTGGTATACAATCGGGAATAGATATCATGGTTTTCACTACAACTGGTAATCGGGTCTTTCACCCGGGACATTCTTTCCGAAGCAGTCCGAAGGTCGTCATACACTCCTGCGCCCCAGGCTGCTATCATCGCGGCGCCCAGCGCTGTATTCTCAAAAGAGTCGGTAACCATCACATCCAAGCCGTTTACGTCGCTGATAATCTGCGCCCATAGGGCGCTCTGAGCCCCTCCTGACCCGATTCTGAACATCCGTGGGGTAAGTTGCAGTGTGTCCCTGTACCCTTCGATGACCAGACGAAGCTCGAAAGCAATCCCCTCCAGTATTGAGCGGTAGAAATGATAGCGGGTGTGGTAATCTGACCAGCCCAGCGTCATACCCCGTGCTCCAGGATTATTGTAGGGATTCATCACACCGCGCCAGTAGGGAAGGGTGATCAGTCCATCACAGCCGGGATCAATGTCCCTGATTTTGTCCTCCAACAGAGACTCAGGACTGATATTTCGAGATTTTGCCAGGGTGATTTCCTCACCCCCCATTTCATCGATAAACCACTTTATCGTATTGGATCCGGAAATGAGGGCAGATTCACAGTAGTAGGTGTTGGGCTGACAACTCATCATTGTACGAAAATAGCTGCTCGTACGGTATTCACTGTTATGAACCCCCCACACCACGCTTGTCCCAAGACTCAACGCAACAGTATCCACTCCCATCGAACCTACTCCCACTGCAAAAACCTGCCCGTCACCGCCCGCTGCAAACACGGGAAATCCTTCGGGCAGCCCCGTTGCCGCTGCTGCCTTCGCTGTTATGCCGCCCACCTCTGTACCTGCAGGAACGACATCGGGCATGTTTTCCCGATTGAGACCCATATAGGAGAGTAGATCATCTGCCCAATCCCTTGCTTCAAGTCCGAAGAGTCCTGTGGTATCGGCACCTGAGTAGGGGGATATCATCCGGCCCGTAAGCTTCCAGTTCAGGTACGCCCCCACGTCGCACAGCTTGTCGATTCTCCTGTAATGCTCAGGTTCGCTGTTCCGGATCCACCTGATCTTCGGCAGAGATGGAAGCGTATTGAGAATCTTTCCAGTCAGTTGCTGGAAGTACTCTCCCCCGATATCACTCTCGATCTCCTCTACCTCTTTGAACGAACGCTGATCGAGCCAGAGTATGGCAGGCCGTATCTCCCTCCCCTTACCATCCAGCGGCACAAAGGTCTCGCGCTGATAGGCGATCCCCATGCCTCCTATTCCCCGCATGTCTAATCCATCGGTCAGCTTGCGAAGCGCTGCACACAGGGAGCTCCAGAGCTCAGTCGCGTCTTGCTCGGCCCACCCATTGTGGGGAGATCTGAACATGTGAGAGGACCGTGCCTCCCTGAGGGCCCTACCCCTGCAATCGAAAAGAACAGCCTTGGTGGATTGCGTGCTGCAATCCACACCGATGAAACACTCCCCTTTCATGCTGACCCCAGTATTCTGATGATTACAGACAATGTGTTTACAAACACCTCACCCGTTTCTGAAAGTATTTGTAGCATGTATTATAGAGGAATGCTACCTGAAAACTGACTCAGAAGGATTATTGACCCGAATTGCAGTGGTGTGGTACAGTGAAGGGAAGATCAGGTCAACGACACATGCCCTTCCCTGTTTTGATCAAGCGTAAATGCCCAGAATGTCTAAATTGTGGGGCCTTATATTGACTCTTGTATTTCTTTTTCGTTCGTGCTAGAATTCCATCACTATCAATTCATACTTGATTCAGGGGTTGACATATGTACAATAATTCTTACTACTTCTTCTTACTTCGTTTTATGAAACCCTCTCTTTTTCCTTTTCCCCTATTCCATTAACTGTAATTATCAAAATCAGTTAGCCTGTTCTTCTTTTTTCCTCCTCCCCCACCGTCCCACAGCTACAATACTTCTATATCAATACCCCCCTCTCATCGACCTTCACAAAACGGGGAGTACTTCATGTATAATCAAAAACACAACCTTCAACATCCGCATCTTCTCCAACAACTCCCGAGATGACGGGTAACTTCTCCAAATCTGCAACATACTGAAGGAGTTCGATTTCGTAGCCATACAAGAGGCTCGTGATACGGAGGTGTTAGATAGAACAGTTGCATGGGAAGTTACGAGAGGAAGTATTGAAACAGGAGGTGTTCGACACGTTACTCGGAGCGCGAAAGTGCTTGTGGAGCGTTGGCGGCGAGAATATAATCATATAGGACGCATAGTTCATTGGGGTATGGACTCCTGCCCCGGAGGTCATTATCCCGATGGGAGCCTAGGTGTTCGGTGTGGGTCATACTATATGAAGCGGTCATTTATACTCGACGGGTTTTTCATTTTTCTGCTCATTGCTCTTACCCTTGCTTTCATTCAGACGCTCCGCCCCTTTCTGGTGGATATCGCCATGGCAATAATACTGGTGAATGCCTGCTGGGCAATATTTGCCTTCTTTCGAAGAAGGTTGAACGCCCCTCTCTCATCTATTATTACCGTATTACTGGTTTTTCTTGTGGTTGCCGGTCTGTTTGCCCTCCTGGTACTGGTTCTGAGTCGTGAGGCGGTGTCAGGGCTTGACAGCCTGAGACTTCAGTGGCCCTCAATCCGTGACCAGCTCCTAGCGTTCCATAAGAGAATTTCCGGCATTCCAATCATCAGTAACCTGATAGGAGATCTGGACCCGCAATCGATCAGCACGTGGTTCAATCAGGAGCTCCAAAAGGCGAGCAAGCTCCTCCTGCAGATCGCCAGCAAGTCGGTGACAAGCATCGGGTTTGCGATCGTGCACTTCATCCTCATACTCCTACTCATGTTCTTCCTCTTCATAGGGGGTCCAAAGCTGCTCGAAAGGATCAAGTATCTGATTCCTCTGAGTGAGAGTGAGACCAACGAATTCATTCAGAGGATATCTCTGACGTCACGGGCAGTACTCGTGAGCACGGTTGTCATCGGTCTCATCGAGGGAATCTACGCCGGGGTTCTATTCACCATATTCAGCCTTCCGTCTCCAGTCCTCTGGGGGATGATGACCGTGATCGTCTCCATGATACCGCTGGTCGGTGCAAATGTGATCATCGTGCCTGCAGGAATCTTCATGATCATTGGTGGCCGGTACGTACACGGTGTGATTCTTATCCTTCTGGGATTCGGCGGCATCGCTGTGACTCAAAACTTCCTCAAGCCGAAACTGATGGGAGGGAGAACCGGTCTGCACCCGGTCATCATTCTCCTCGCCGTAATAGGAGGTATCGCCTGGCTCGGGCTCATTGGTTTTATCGTCGGACCGCTCATCGCTGCTCTCTTCATCCTGATCTGGGATCAGTTCGGCAAACGGTTCATGCAGGGGCTCTCTGATGGGGATGTTTCTCAATGATATGTGGGGGATACTTAGGGTTTCCTGAAAAAGTCTTTATTCAACTATTCTTCTGGGCGTTAACATCCGCACCTGCCTCTATAAGCAACTTTGCAATCTCCGATACGCTCTGACCCTCTATGAAGCAACGGAACTACTCAGTAATAAAATGGTATTGCGAATGGGCAATCTCCAGAAACAGCGTATCCTGCTCGGTGATAAACTGCAGTAGTAATTTTTGAAAATGGGTGATAAGAATTACGGATCTAATTGTGCATTAGTGGAAATCAAAGAAAAAAAAGGTTAGAATTTATAACACAAAGCAAAAGCCATATTGAAGGATAAGTACCATGGCATCCGATAAACCCAATTTGAATATAATCGATATACCTGGCGTTTTCATCAAGCGAACCAACGAAGCAGTCGAGCTTTGCTTTCTCAAGCCTCTCAATTACGATGAATGGCATGGGGT
>CBFDDP010000159.1:0-5985 GCA_965603595.1 uncultured bacterium | reverse complement strand
AATTTAGCAAAAGAAACAACCCGATGGGTATTCGCTCGTGGGGCAATCATACGTGATAAAATGATCTGTTATTGCTGCCTTGCTGGTCTATAGCCGAAAGAGTCGGGGACTATGGTGATGTTCTTCCTGACGATAGGATCATCATTGTTTCCGAACACATACACGCTGTACTGACCCACCGTAGCGAAGAGCGCACGAACGGAGAAGGACTCCCATTCGGGTTTGAGACGGAGTTCCTTTTCCAAAAAGGGCTCGAAATCCTCAGTATCGAGACGATACACCTCAACCCGGGCCTTATCGAGATACAGTGGGGTTTTCGACTTCACGAAAAGCATTACATTACCGCGTGTAAAGGTGTTGGAGTGTCGTATCGGCTTTGACCTCGCGTAATCAACACTCTCACAGAAGTAGAGCCTCGGCTGCGCATCCCTTCCAACAAACTCCCGCATCCCGAAGAGCAGTACGAGCACTGCGGCCACCACGACCACGGGTACGATGAATGCCCACTTCCCACCGCCTGCAGATGCGCCTGGTGCGTACCGCTGTGGAGGCAACTGCGGTATTGGAGGCGCACCGGCCCCTTCGGGCTCCCTCTGCGGAATAGCGGCCTGATACTCGCTTCCGAAATCCTGTACAGCTGGCTGCGCGCGGTGAGGTGTCACCGGGGGTCTCCCCGCTCCTCGATACATGTCGCGGCGGGTCCGGTCGGGCAATCTCACCGCATGCCTCTTCAGAAAGGACGTACCGAACAGTGCGACGAGCAGGGCAAATCCCACGAGAAAAAGGATGCCGAATATGATGAGTGTGATCATAGTGTACCGCTAACCCTATTTGGGTAGTACCTCTCATTCATTTTCGGTCGAAATAGGAAAATCTATACCCAATAGCGCTCGCCGAAACAGCGCATTTTCCGTATGCCGACCCCTTAAAACGAATCTCCCACATCATATCAGGAAATCAACCCTGCAGGGAACGTCGATGAGCTCACCCCCTGCTCCCATGATCGTAACCGTCTGCCCGTCCTTTTTCCTGATATCAGCAACTCCCCTGAACTTCTTCCCTATCGGGACAAGCCCCATGATGATCCTGTAGCTCGATTTCCCGCCGTCGAACCGGACGCGGGTAGGATACCCCCGCTCACTTATGAAGTTATCCCCCGAACTCTTCTCGATCCCGTAGTGAAAAAAGGAGGTGATCTCCTCCATACCGAGCACCGAACGCACACGACCGTTCCAGGGTGCATAGTGCCGCCCACCGTTGGACATCCAGAACAGGGTCTGAGCCAAAACCCGCGGATTCTTGAGCTGGAAGTAGAGATATCCCTCATCGGGAAGCGACGCTGCGGTGAAGGAGAAGTCCCGTTCCGGATCGCTTACAAAGAGCGCAAGGTCCTCAAACCCCGACGGTGTGGGGTAGCGTGAGATGTCGACCGTGTCACCGTCTATGGTGGGGACTTTTGTCCTGTCCGTTATCTCGGCTCCCAGTGCGAGGCGGCTGTATCCCCCTGCCTCCGGGTTCTCGAAAGTTTCCGGTGCCGTGAATCCCGTGATCGATGGAGACATGTCGATGATGCCTGCCCCCGGCCGATCCGGAAGCTTCAGCGTCGGATGATAGCCCAGGGGCATGCTGCCGGTAAATCCCTCTATGCTGTGTTCGGTATATATAACCGGTTCATGCTCCTTCAGAGAGATGCATTTGGTCACCCGTCCGCCTGCATCGAGATCAATCACAAGTTCTAGCGCAGCACCCGCTTCATCCCGCTTGAGAGTTAGCAGGTCCCAGGGATCGCACGCCGTCTGTCCGTGAGGGGGATAGGCAATCCCGCGCTTTCTGTCTTCACCGCCCCCGAAGGGAAAGCAGAAGAAGTCGCCCCGCAGCACCTGCAGCACACCCGGCTGCTCCTCATCCACGCCTTCCGACCACCACGGTGCCGTGAAGAAGGGATCGATCTCTCCCTTGCCCGTGTCGAAGCGGGCGGTCAAATGCCCCCCCTGCACGGTCACTGCGGCCTTCACTTTTGTGCTCTCCACGCTGTAGCTCGGCTGTCCTGAGATGACTTTCACGATGCCCATGTTTCCTCCTTCTCGATCCTCGAGTCCTTCCGATAATTGTATCACAGGATCATGCAGAGAAAAAGAGACATTTCAATGTCTCTTGCCAGGATAATTGCACATGGACAAACCTGCTATTGAAGGCGGTACACCAGTCAGGAAGGAGTTTCTCCCCTTCTCCCCCCCGGATATAGGAGAGGAAGAGATCAAGGCGGTCACGGAGGTACTTCGATCAGGCTGGATAACCACGGGGCCCCGCTGCCGTGAGTTTGAGCAGGCGCTGTGCGCGTATACCGGTGCATCCCACGCCGTCCTGCTCTCGTCTGCCACAGCAGGGCTCTTCCTGTGCCTCAAGCTGTACGAAATCGGCGAGGGGGATGAGGTCATCACTACCCCCTACACCTTCGCTGCCACGGCAAACGTCATCATCCACACGGGCGCACGGCCCGTGTTCGCAGACATCAATGAGGACACCTTCAACATCTCACCCTCTGAGATAGAGAAGAGGATCACACCGCGCACCAAAGCAGTGATCCCCGTTCACTACGCGGGACACCCCGCATCGATGGATGAGATTCATGAGATCGCCGAGGAGTATGACCTGATCGTCATCGAGGATGCCGCTCATGCTATCGGCGCGTCTCTCAGGGGAAACAGGATAGGAAACGGCTTTAACCCTGCAGTGTTCTCCTTTCACGCGGTGAAAAACCTTACCACCGCAGAGGGCGGCGCCGTGCTCACAAATGACGAGCATCTTGCCCGCCAGCTCCGGCTCTACGCTCTGCACGGGCAGACAAAGGACGCCTTTGCCAAGCAGCAGGCTGGAGGCTGGCAGTACGACATCACAGTCCCCGGGTACAAGCTCAACATGACCGACCTGCAGGCAGCCCTCGGCCTTGAGCAGCTGAAGAAGCTGGAGAGAAACAACAAGAGGCGGGAGTCCATCGCAAAATGCTACACATCATTTCTTGCACAGTACGATTTTGCCACAACGCCTGCTGTTCATGAAGACATCGTCCATACCTGGCACCTCTACCCGCTACGAATCGATTTCTCGAAACTCACCATAGGCCGAGATCGCTTCATCGAGGCACTTGCGGCTGAGGGCATCTCATCAAACGTGCACTTTATTCCTGTGCACGCCACGACCCACTACCGCATGACCTACGGCTACGAGCCCTTCGATTTTCCCGTTGCCTACAACAGCTTTCTCCATGAAGTGTCCCTTCCGATATATCCCGGGCTCAGTGATAACGATGTCGACCAGGTACTCGAGGCCCTGACAAAGCTCTTTGTTTATTACAAGAAGTAGGTATCATCCCCATAGAAAATTACCTTTATTTCAATAAGCCCCTCCATTATATTCTTGCCAAAGCTCATTCATTACAGGACACAGGATGTATCCCGTTCTCATAACAATCGGCCCTGTGGAGATCCGTTACTACGGGCTCATGTACGTCATCGGCATCATCGTAGGAATTATCCTTATGCGCCGTGAAGTTGAGCGCACAGGGACCAACCTCACCAAGGACGACATCATCAGCTATGCCTTCTGGGTCGTCATCGGCGGGCTCCTGGGCGGAAGGCTCTACTACGTGATATTCCAGTGGAGGCAGTATTACGCCGGCAACCCCCTGGAGATATTCGCAATCTGGCACGGCGGCCTGGCCATACATGGTGGTATCATCGGCGGCGTGCTCTTTGCCTGGGTATACGCGCGGGCAAAGAAGGCGCAATTCTGGACCCTGCTTGACATTACCGCCCCGGCGCTCGCACTCGGGCAGGCCTTCGGGCGCCTCGGCAATTTCATGAACGGTGACGCACACGGACTTCCCACAAACCTTCCCTGGGGAATCGTATTCCCGCCTGGAAGCGTTGCAGGAGACGAGTTTCCCGGCCAGCCCCTGCACCCTGTCATGCTCTACGAGCTTGCCCTGAACCTGACCTCCTTTTTCATACTGTGGCGTCTGCGAAAAACCGACCACAAACCGGGTTTCATCTTTGCCATGTACATCCTGAACTACGGCATACTTCGCTTCTTCGTGAGCTTCCTCAGGGCCGACAGCCTCATGCTCGGCAACATACGAGGTGCACTGGTGATAAGCGCGCTCTTCATGGCTTGCGCAACAGCCTTTATCCTCGTTTTCAGGCTCTGGAAGCAGGAATTTTCTAAGTAAGGTAGATATTTGATATTACCCTTTTACGAAAACAGTTGTAATTTATTCAACAGAAGAATAAAATAGAATAAAAATGAATGAAGGTGATAGAAATGGCTAAAACAATAACTCTCCGACTAGCTGATGACCTTTACACTCAGATAAAGAATGCTGCAGAGTCAGAGCATCGCAGTATCGCGAATTTTATAGAGAACGCAACTCAAACGTACATCATGGAGGAAATATTTGTATCTGATGAGGAGATGGCAGACATCCTCAGAAATAAGGACTTTATTAGAAACTTAAAGTCCTCCCTCGATGACATTGAAAAAGGAAACTACACTATTATTGAGTGAGTTTAGAATTGCCGAAACCGATACATTTAAAAAAACGATCCGAAAAAAAGAATATAAGAATATCTATAAGAAAATCCGAGTATACATATACCCCCAGCTGCAAAAAAACCCCTATTTTGGACGCAATATTCGAAAACTGAAGGGAGATTTAAAAAACCTATATCGTTTCCGTGTAGGTGATTATAGACTTTTTTATCTAATCGATGAGGATAAAAAAATACTCTATATAGCAGATTTACATCATAGGAAAGATGCATATAGATGAAAATTGAAGCTGACCTACATACGCACACCCTGGCAAGCGGACACGGAATCGACACAATCCGTACGCTGGCCGATTTCGCCGTTCGAAAGGGCCTCAAGGGTATTGCAATCACCGACCACGGTCCGGGAATCGCGGGCGGGCCCGATCCCGTCTACTTCATGTCTCTCGAGCGTATGACAGGGGGAATCGACCTCCCAATCCGTATATTCTACGGCGTGGAGGATGACATCAAGAACCGCAAGGGCGATCTCACCCTGGCGGAGTACATTCTCAGGGACATGGAGATCGTGCTCACCGGGATGCATCCCTTCAGCTGGATCGCCAATCAAACTCTCAATGCGAGAACCGATGCGGTCATCAACGCCATGGGTAAGGGATTCGTACAGGCCTTCACACATCCTGTTGGAACCTACTACGAGATTGACCTGGATCCGGTGATCGACGCTGCTGCGGCTCACAAAGTCGCCATGGAGCTCAACGCCACGAAGCTCAGAAACAGAGACCTGGTCATCAGCTATCTGGAGAAGTGTGCGAAGAAGGGGGCTGCGATCGTGGTGAACAGCGATGCCCATCTCGGTGAGGAGGTGGGGGCCTTTGACGAGGCCCTGATGCTCCTGAAGGAGATCGGGTTTCCCGAAAAACTTGTTGTCAATCAAAGCAGGGAAGCCATTACCGCGTTCTTCGGCGTCACCTGGTAGGCGGTAAAAAAAATGACCGGCCTATCAATACGTGCAATCTCAACATCACGTTTAATAGATAGATGATATGAAAACAGTCATATTCGGCGACCGGCCCTTCGAGACAGAGCTCATCATATTCGATAAGGACGGCACACTCACCGATTTCAGGAAGACCTGGTTTCCCATTCTCGAGAAGCGCCTCGATATCCTGACAGACAAGCTCCATCTCGAGGCCAGGGAAGAGGCATTCCGCAAAACAGCATACAAGCGCTTCGGTATCAACGGTGAGCACATCGACCCCTACGGCCCCTTCCCCTACACCCCGCCCCACGAGGACGAGGTGATCTTTGCCACTGTACTCTACGACTTTGGCATACCCTACGAGAAAGGGAAGATGGCAGCCCGGGAAAGCGTCATCGACGCAGAAGCTGAGATTGACCGAATCGAAATATCAGTCCTCTACGATGGTGTGGAGGA
>CBFDDP010000158.1:0-5998 GCA_965603595.1 uncultured bacterium | reverse complement strand
TGGCGGCTTGTTTTGTCTTCAGGATGAAACGCAGAGTCACTGCTTTCTCTTTACCTGCTTGCTTGACATGGTTATAAATGGGTGCTAAGATGCGCTTGCACACCAATATAGCATCTGAATTGGAGGGACCAAGTATGTTTAAATACTCGTACAATTCACTGGTTTACTATGGCGAAGATGTTGATACAAGTATGAAGCGTGTTGCAAAATACGGCTACGATGCTCTCGAGCTCTACGGCGAACCCCGGGAATATGACCCGACACATGTACGGAAACTGTGCAGTGATCATGGTATCACTATCTCATCAATATGCTCCATCTATACAGCAGAACGTGACCTCGCATCGCCGGATGAAAAGATTCGTCAGGGAGGGATCGACTATATGAAGCGTGTCGCAGACCTTGCCGCAGAGGTGGAATGCCCGGTGATGATCGCCGCACCTACCGAGTGTACGAAACTCACACCATGGCACAATCCGGATGAAGAACGCAAGTGGGCAATTGAGAGCATGCGAAAGGGCGGAGAACACGCACAGTCAGTAGGCGTGAGCCTTGCCATTGAGGCATGGAACCGGTACGAGACCTACTTCCTCAATCGTATCGATCAGTGCCTGGAGTTCATGAAGGAGGTAAACCTGCCTAACACCGGTGTCATGGGCGACACCTTTCACATGAACATCGATGAGGCGTCCATACCCGATGCACTCCGACTCGCGGGGAAACACCTCAATCACGTGCATCTTGCCGACTCAAATCGCGCAGCACCGGGTAAGGGGCACCTCGATTTCGTCCCCATCATGCAGGCGCTGAAGGACATAGGGTACAGCGGGCACCTCACCTTTGAGCTTCTGCCCGCAGCTGCAGACCCCTTCGGTACGCTGAAGAAGGGCGGCGGCCGCGAGTTCTTCGATGAGTATACTGAGCAATCAATTACGTTTATGAAAGAGATAGAGAAGAAACTCACGTAAAGGAGTATACATAATGGGAAAAATAGAGATCGGCTGTCAGACCTACACATGGGAAATGCTCGGCAATGCGTGGACGGGTAGTGTTGATGACATGCTCGACATCATTGCAGGTGCAGGATATGCGGGAGTGGAAATCACCAACACCATGGTTGCAGAGTACCACGATGACCCCGACAGCTTTGCACAGGCGCTTGAGAAGAGGAACCTCGCATTTGCATCCTTCGGTTTTGTACCGATGAACTCATTTACCGATCCCGCTTTCTTCGATGAAGAGATTAAACGTGCCCGGAAGGGCGTGGATTTTGTTTCACATTTTCCAGGCTGTAGGATAGACCTTGCCGGGGGAAGCTCAGACAACCGGGACAACATGGATGAAAAGTTTGAAACCATGTGTCGCATATACAATGAGGTGGGAGCATACGCAGACGGCAAAGGAGTACCCGTGGATTTTCATCCCCACTCCCATGCAGGCTCCATCATTGAAACCGCAGAGGAGTACGCCCGGGTAATTGAATGTACTGATCCCTCCATTATCGGATGGTGTCCTGACAGCGGACACATCGTGAGAGGTGGCCTCGACTTCATCGAAACCATCACCCAATACAAAGACCGGATCAGGAACTTTCATTTCAAGGACGTGGACAACACGGGCACCTGGAAGCTCATGGGTGATGGCGTGTGCGACTACCCGAAAGCGCTCAAGCTGCTGGAATCGATAGATTATGAGGGCTGGGTGATTGGGGAAGAAGAGTCCGACGAAGCCCGAGCCGATCAGAAGGATTCAGTCACGAAGAACAGGCAATACCTCAAATCCCTCGGCTATTAATGAAGGAAGTGTCTCTATAATTCCGTGTAATGTATAACTTCTAAGCAGATCATTGTGCACAATGAATAAGCTCTGGGAACAATCCAAAACTTTTCCCTTTTATATCCTCTACTGTCTCATATTCATAGCCGGCATGTCCTTTAGTGTGACCGGTGCAATCATTCCTGAAATAGCGAAAACTTTCAATCTCACGAGCGGCGAAGTATCTGCTCTCCCGCAGGCGCAGTTTTTCGGGGGATTCTTGGGGCTTGTGGTACTCGGTTTTCTCTTCTCACATGCGTCCCCCCGCATCCTGCTCGCCTTCTCCATGCTGATAATGGCAATCGGAGCGTTAATCATAGTTCTCATTACAAGATACTCCGGCCTGGTTCTCTTCATCTTCTTCTGCATCGGCATGTCCATGAGCATCATATTTGGTCTGACCGGCGTGATCGTCTCCCGTGCAAGCGGTGCAAACTCTGCACGAAATCTGAACATCCACTACTCCTTTATGTCCGCCGGCGTGGTTTTGTCACCGGTCCTGTACGGGATGCTGGTGTCCGCGGGGTTTTCCTATCGAGCAATGTTCATGATCATCAGTGGCTTGGCCTTTGCAGCGGGCACGGCAGCAGGTATCATACCCCTGCCGACTGTGCAGCTTGGAGAGGGCTATTCGGTGATCACCATAAAGGCATTTTTCCGGGAGCACATCCTTTTCCTCCTGGTGATTCTCATCATGAGCCTCTGCTACATGGGGTCCGAATCGATCCCCAACAACTGGATACCCAAATTTCTGGACGATACCTTCGAAGGCTTTCCGGAGTTCCGATCGCGGCTCATACTCTCTCTGTTCTGGGCCTCAGTCACCGTGGGGCGGTATATCTGCGCCGCTGTACTCAACTACTGGAAGAACCCAAGGGGGCTCCTCGCCATACTTTCACTTTTTGCTGCAGCATGCCTCATCATCGCACCGAACATGCCGGGCCGTACATCGGCTGAGGTGGTGCTCGCCGCTTCAGGTCTCTTCTTCTCGGGAATCATTCCCATCATCTTCTCCTTTACAGAGCAGCTCCCCGAAAGGCTTGCGGGCATCGTGTTCATACTCGTCCTCACCGTCGGGATGCTCGGAGCTTCACTGGCGAGCAGGGGGGTGGGCCTTCTTGCGGACAGGTTCGGCTTCAGACCGGCTATCATGCTCGGGGCTGTGCCGCTGATTATTATTGTCGTGCTTAGCTCTTCGGGAGGAGAGCTCTTCAGGCGAGCTCAGGCTGGCTAATAATTCTTGAGTACCGATTTGATCATGCCGGGAGGGTGCTCGATCGTCTCCTCTATGGCCCGGGCCACATCCTCGAAGGGATAGGTGTGCGTAATGAGGTCGGATTGATCGAATACTCCTCTCGCCATGAGGTGCACCGCATCAACCAGGTCTCTGTGGAAGTCTACTGACATGAAGGGCGTGGTGTTGAGTACGTTGATACCCTGCATATGCCAGGCATTGGTCGGAGCGACTTCGTCTACTGCGTGGTGACCGAATATACAGAGTTTGCCCCCGTTTCGGAGCATTTTTGTTCCCTGCTCTATGGTGCCGGGATCCCCGGACGCTTCGATGACAAGGTCGACAGGTCCCCCGCAGGTGTCAAGTACCGCCTCGACCACATCCTCGGTATCCGGGTTGATGACTGTTTCTGCCCCGTATTTCTCTGCGAGAGCGCGCCGCTCTGCGACTGGTTCAGAAACGATGAGATGGTGTATGTATTCCTTAGGCAACCCCTGCAAAATCATAACGCCCATATATCCCGAGCCAATCACCACCACATTTTCACCGGGTTCTATGCTGAGCAGCCTGAGCGCAGACACGACACAGGTTATGGGTTCGGCGAACCACAGCTCGTACGTGGTGACTGCATCGGGTATGCGGGCAACACTCTGCAGGTCAGCCAGATACATGCCGGCCATGGCACCGCCGAGGTAAATGGTCGCCACCTTATCGCCCGGGTTTAGATCTTTCACTCCCGTGCCGACCGCTTCCACGATACCCACGCCCTCATGGCCCGGTCTTTGGCTGTAGGCTGGATTTTCCGTCAGGTCTTTGAAGGTCTTGATATCGTACTTACAGATACCGCAGGCCTTCATGCGAACAAGCACTTCATTGTGCCCGGGCGTGGGCATATCTATGTCGATGAATGATGCCGAGCCCGGTTTGTCGAAGGTGACTGTCGTTACTTTTTCATGACTGTTACTTTTCATGACTTCGCACAATCCAGCAGTTATCTGTTGATCATCTAAAGATAACTTTCAAGCTAGGAGGGCCTTCTTGAGAAATTTTAAACCCTTGCGTGGAATGTCGTCCTGGTCTTCCACAAGGGGCCGCCATATATTGGCAAAGGCCGCTACCTGACCCTGCGCGAAGCTCTCGATTACGCCGAATCCCTCGTAATCGATATCGATAAAGGCCTTGAGCACGTCTGCCCACGGTACATGGTCCTCACCGGGAATACCCCGGTTGTTGGAACAGGTGTGGAAATGCACCAGATGCTTCTCGCAGGAACGAATAGCATCACCGATATCTCTGTCCTCTATGTTCATGTGGAATGTGTCGAGCATGAGTTTGATATTGGGATGGTTTACCTGCTCACACATGTCGAAGGCCTGCCATGAGGTGTTGATCATGTCGATCTCGAACCGGTTGATGGGTTCGAGAGCGATAGTTACATCATACTTCGCTATTCCATCACCGATACGCTTCAAAGACTCTGCGGATCGGTCCCACTCGGCCTTGCGTTCTTCGGGAGAAAGATAGCGTTTCTTACCGAGTTCCGAGTACAGCGGGCCGCCGATAATCCCTGCGCCCACCTCCTGTGCCCATTGGGCCCAATCTATTATAAAATTGATGCCATTCTCGCGAACCGATGCATCATCGCTCGAGAAATCCTGCGGCGCATCGAGGCCGCCGCAGAGGCTCACGTCGAGTCCCAGGTCATCGAGCTTCTTTCTGAGCTTTGCCGGATCAAGCTTCCTGTACTCCGCTCCAGGGGTTATTTCAACCGCATCGAAACCCATACCGGCTATCTTTTCCAGCAGGGGAAAATCCTTCTCGGTAAAGGAAAGAACCCAGACCAGCGTGTTGACACCGAATTTTACCTTCATGTTGTTATCTCCCTTCATATCATACGAAAATTATCGCCCTAAACGCTTCATGTGGAAATGACCCCGCATACAGCACGAAAGGCTCGTCCTGGAAAGGTGCGGCGAAACCACGGATGGCAGGTCAATCCCACCACATGGCACCACGCGGTTTGTGTATCATGACATCCTTCAAAAAGGACACCGCTTTCTCAAGACCCTCCTCACCGCTCATAAGGCTGTCCTCATGTTCGATGCTGAGCACATAATCATAGCCGATGATACGGAGCGTGCTCACGAAATCCTTCCAGAAGCTGTAATCATGTCCGTATCCCACTGTCCTGAAGATCCAGGAGCGGTCAGCCTCCTCGGCATAGGGTTTGCTGTCAAGTACGCCGTTTACCTGTGCAACATGGGGCTCCACCCGGGAGTCCTTGGCGTGCACATGAAAGAGGCAGTCCTTCAGTGCCTTGAGCGCTGCTGTCGGGTCGATTCCCTGCCAGAACAGGTGGCTCGGATCAAAGTTGCAGCCGATCTCCTCGCCAACGGCATCGCGCAGTTTGAGCAGTTTCTCTGGCGTATAGAGCATATCGCCGGGATGCATCTCGAAGCATATCATCTTGATACCATGCTTGCGGGCAAACTTCACCTCCTCCTTCCAGAAGGGGATGAGCTTCTCTTCCCACTGCCACGTGAGAGCTTCAGTGAAGTAGTCGGGCCAGGGGCAGGTGATCCAGCTCGGGTTAGCATCCTTGTCGGATGTACCTGCGCAGCCCGCGAAGGTGATGATCCTCTCAACACCGATCTTGCTTGCAAGCACAACCGCATCACGAAAATCCTGCCGATGCGGTCCGGCAATCTTTGCATCCGGATGCAACACGTTGCCGTGACAGGAGAGTGCACTGATGAAGAGCCCTGCCTTTTCGACAGTCTTGAGTACGCTTTTACACTTCGCATCATCATCGATCAGCTGAGATGGGTCGATATGCTTCTTGGTGATAAACCCGCCGCAGCCGATCTCAACCGCATCGCAGCCATAGGCTTTTATCGCATCCAGGGCCTCTTCGAAACCCCGATCGAAAAAAAGTGTGTTGAAGGCTCC
>CBFDDP010000157.1:0-6007 GCA_965603595.1 uncultured bacterium | reverse complement strand
CGTCCTTCCCAAGTGGATAACGCCCGTATCGGTGACCCGCCTTCATCATAGCCATGAAGTTTTCGAAGGGAATATCGTTCGTAATGCTGTGGCTGGAGGTGAGTATATACGCGCCGTCCTGCGCGAGATACTCGATATGCTGCCGTACATCCTCCTCCACCTCATCGGGGGTACCGAAGGCGAGCACATTCGCGATGTCGATGTTGCCGCTGAAGCAGATTTTGTCGCCGTATTTTTTATGCACTTCATATATATCTGCCCCGGAGGTTGGCTCCACGGGGTTATACATGACCACGCCTATATCAATGAGATCGGGGATTATCTCGATCGCATTGCCGCATGAGTGAAGGGACACGGGAACGCGGTACTTACTGCACAGATTCACGATCCGCTCATAACAGGGAATGGCGTATTTTCTGCTCAGCTCAGGCCCCATGAGAAGTCCCCCCTTCCCACCAATATCATCTCCGATATAGATCCAGGAAATACCTTCCTCACAGGCCATCCTGATGACATCCATGTAATAATCCATGCACATCTCCACGACCTTCTCGATGAAATCATGGTCCGTGATGAGCTTGATCATGAACTCCTCGAAACCCACGATGAATTGATAGGGGGTCATGATAGGTGCTGCGGTCATGATCGTTGTACCGATACCCGTACCCTCGCATGCCTCGATGTACTCACGCAGGTATCGCTTTTTTGGTTCGATATCAAGCTCCCATGAATGAGGCACGACCCGGTCCAGCTGCTCCCAGGTATGCACACTGCCATCTGTGATGATGTGCAGCTTTCCGTCTTCACCCTCCATCTTCAGCGGCGCCCAGAGAGCCTCCATCCCGATTGCATCCTGGCCAATGAGTTTGCAGATTTCAATGTAATCCTGTGGATCCATGGGCGGTGTTACATATTCGTCCTCCGAAGCTCCTTTTGCCGATCCAAGGGTGTGTCCCACGGTCCTCCCCAGAAGCTTGCTTGTTTGATTATCCTCGATGAGAATCTCGAAATTAGGTACGCGGTCCAATTTCCTATGCTCGAAAGCGGCAAAAATTCGCTGAATGTCCGGTTGATCACAGCTCATAGGATTCCCCTGATGATTACTTGATGGCGCCTGCGGTAAGCCCCCTGATCATCTTCCGCTGCAGTACCATGGTGATGGTCATGAGCGGCAATAGTGCCACCACCATGACAGCGCTCATCTGTCCCCACAGGATCCCCCGGTCCTGCCTGAACCAGGAGAGGACAACGGGAAGCGTTGCGCTCGAGGAGTTTGTGAATATCGAGGCAAAGAGAAACTCTGTCCAGGTGAGAAAAATACAGAAAAGAGCCGTTGCCACGATGCCAGGTATGGCCAGCGGAATGATCACCTTGAACATGACGGTCGCCCTGTTCCCCCCATCAACGAGAACGGACTCCTCGATGGAGCGTGGAATTTCATCGAAAAACCCCTTCATCATCCAGATGACGAAGGGCAGCTGTATCATCACATATATCATGATAAGGCCAAAATGGGTTCCGGTCAGGCGTATCGTGCGCATCACCCAGAAGAGTGGAATGGCAATGACAATGGGCGGCATCATCCTGGTGGACAGAATCCAGATTCCCATATTCTCACTTCCCCTGAACTTGAACCGGGAGAGTGCGTAGGCTGCCCAGATGCCGACCAGAAGGGCAAGCCCCACAGAGCCCGTAATAATGATGAGGCTATGCCCGATATTGGGCACAACAGACTCAACTCGCCCTGCAGACTCCTCTATGTAATAGGTGGCCTCACTATGCTCAGTTGGATTGATTGTCCAGGGAGCAAAGGCCTCTTTATAATGAAAAATAACAAGCTGGTTCGGTAATAGCTTTGGAGGCATACGGTAGTATTCTCTCGGCGTTTTGAAGGAGGTCATAAACATCCATAGGAGCGGGAAGGCAAATGCAAGGGATATTGCCGCTATGAGAATGTGTAGTCCAAGGGTTCCGAGTATCTTTTTGGCTCTTTTACTCATACGACTGCCTCCTCACTGCCGAAAACCTTGAGAATGGCAAAGCTTATAAGATACACGATGATGAAGATAATCCACGACAGGGCTGAACCGTATCCGAGTTTGAACTGTGTAAATGCCTGCCTGTACAGATAGAAAGTCGCAACCGTTGTGCTCTGACCCGGTCCTCCAAAGGTCAAGGCATACACGATGTCAAAGGTCTTGAACACATCCATGCTTCGTATGAGCAGTACGATCAGTATCTGCCCCCTCATGAGGGGCAACACAATATGGCGAAACATCTGCATCTTATTGGCCCCATCCACGAGGGCCGCCTGCTTGGGATCATCAGGTATAGAGCGCAGACCAGCAAGCATGGTAATGATCACAAAGGGGGTCCACTGCCATATTTCAACCATGATAACGGCAGGCAACGACCACTTTGCGGTGCCCAGAAAATCGATTGCTTCAAAGCCAAAAAACATCACTACAGCATTTACCGCCCCCCATCGTACATCCAGAAGCATGCGCCACAGGTTGCCGCTTGCGATGAGCGGGAGCATCATGGGGCTCAGTATAAGTACAATCCACAAAAAATCCGCCTTCACATTTTTCTTGTTCAGGAGATGGGCAATGAAGAACCCCAGTGCGAATTCTATGCTCACCGCAACTAAAAGAATGATAAATGTTTTCGAAAGGGCCAGAAGAAAGTACACATCGGTGAAAGCCGTAATAAAGTTGTCCAGGCCAACCCAGGGCATATCCCAGAATGTCAGGCCGCGCTCCAGCTTGAAACGCTTGAAGGCCATGACAAGAGCAAAAATGAGCGGATACACAATGAAGAAGAGGAGCCATACCATGGTTGGCGCCATATAGAGATAGGGTGTCGCCTTCTTCTTAAAATATCCGCTTCTCCTCATGACAGCTGATGGGCTCATTTGTTACTCCACTGTATTGAAGTCAATATTGAGGTATGTGTACGTATACCTCTTTCCAGTAGAATAGGGGGATACGGATACATCCCATATCCCCCCTATTTCATCATAGATACAAAATCACTCAGACATAATCTTGTTCCACTCCTTCATGACCCGATCATACGCCTGCGCTGATGCCTGTTTGCCGGACCAGGCACGGTGCAGCTCGTTGAGCAGGGATTCGTAAAGCTTCGATGCCTGCGGAACCTTGATGTCGCCGATACCAATGTCTAGCGATTTCATAGTCGGTTCCACGAGCGGTCCCCATACAGCCTTCACCCGATCATCTGCCCATACAGAATAGCGGTTGGGATCGACGCCTGAACCGGAGTTTGTTTCATAGATCTGCATGGTGGTGCTTGCGAGGAACTGTGCGTACAGAAATGCCACGTCCCTGTTCTTCGTCCCGGTCGGGATGACGAGCGCCTTGCCCACTGCGAATGACGTAACACCTTCCACACTCCCGTCCTTCTTCTTGAAACCCGGCATGGTGGTTGCGTAGATCTGATCCCAGTACTTCGCCTGGCGCGGGTCACGGAAAACCGCGGTAGCCCACTGCATGGTCATTGCAACGGTACCGTTACCTATTCCCTCTTTGGTCTCCGGATATCCCCAGGAGAGTATGCCGGGAGGAGAGAACTTCATCAGATCCATATAAAAATCGTTCGCGTGGATGAATGCACTCCTGTTGAGCTCGATCTTCCCCTGGTCATTGACCAGACCGTTCTCGAATTTGACGCCGTCGGCATGGAGCCTGTTCCGGTACACGTTGGCCCAGTAATCCACAGCCCACCAGGTCTTCAAAGCGAGGGTTCCAAAGCCGTAGAGGCCCTTCTGGCGGCCTGTAAAGAATTCGGCCTGATCGCGCACCTGCTCCCAGGTTTTTGGGACATCAAGAGCATAACCGTACTTTTTCTTGAAATCAGCCTTGTTCGTGGAATCATCAAACAGGTCTTTCCTGTAATAGAACAGGTTCACATCACCGTCGTAGGGTATGGCATACCAGGACCCTTTGTACTGGTCGAATCCCACCTGCGCACCCTCGATGAAGTCGCTTGTGTCGATCTCCCGGTCGTACTTCCTGTACAGGTCATCGAGATTGTCGATGAACTTCGCCTCTGCATACTCACCGATCCATGTCGGGTAGATTTCGAGCAGATCGTATTCCGAAGAACCGGAGAGGAAGAAGGCAAGTTGTTTCTCGTGCAGGTTTTCGGGCGGAATAACATCCACCTTGAGCTTCAGACCCGTTTCCCGCTCAATCAGTTCCTTGAGCTCCAGCGGTGGCGCCGAATCTCCTCCGCCCTGGAACATGATCCTGATCGATTTTCTCTTGCCAAGTTTTTTCAGTGAGGGTGGTATCGCCTTGATTATCTCATCTTCAGAAGGCATGACCTCAGGAGAACCGGCAACGGCCACCCCCTTTGGAATGTCCTCTGCAAGGGCTATGCCCGCAATGAAGAACATAGCAAAAACCACAAGAATGAATTTTTTCATAGCTAAATCTCCCTTCAAGATTTTCTTGATATAAAAGGAATGGAGATAAAACAACCCCTGCGTTCAAACGTACGTGCACTGCATCCTCAGGAATTGCTTTACCAGAGTAAACCCCCCATAACACCTCCTTTCTCAATGGTATACTCCATACTCATATGCAGCTTCAAAGAATGCAACAACGTTTTCAGGTGGGACATCCGCCTGTATGTTATGAATCGAGGCAAAGACGTATCCGCCATCAATATTGAAATCCTCAATTCGTCGCTTCACCTCTCTTCTCACATCCTCCGGTTTACCGTTTGACATGACTGCCACCGGATCTGCACCGCCCCCCCAGAAACAGAGATCTTTTCCGAACTCCCGTTTCAATTCGGCGCTGCCCATACGAGCTGCCTGAACCTGGACTGGGTTCAACACTTCCACTCCGATCTCAATGAGATCGGGGATGAACTCGATGATCGATCCGCATGAGTGAAAATACACCTTGGCATCGGTATTCTTCCTGATAAGCTCTATGAGCCTGCCTTCCCTGGGTTTGAATACAGTTCGGTAGAGCTTCGGCGAAAAAAGCGGACCGTATTGTCCTCCAAGATCATCGCCGATCTGCACGACCTGTACAAGGTCCCCGATCTCCTTTAAATAGGCCTCCCAAAAAGCGAGCATCCACTCAAGAATTCTCTCCGCGAGCACCTCGAGCAACTCAATGTCATCAACCATATCGCTGAAGGTTTTCTCAATACCCCTGAGCCAGTAGGTATGCTCATACACACCACCTGTTGGAGCATAGGCGACGATTGCCTTATCCGTTTCGATAAGCATTTTTTGAACCTTATCTCTCAGGCCTTCGAAACGGGAGGGATGGGCAGGATCGGGAAAGGGGTGCGATCTTATTTCATCGATGCTCTTCCCAGAAAAAACATACCGTTCAAAATCGTAATAGAGCCCGGATTCCTTTGGTTTTCTGTACTTTGTTCCCCATTCGTCCATGTAGGTCATATTCTTACCCTCATCCCGGTACTCAAGGGTAAAAGGAGCCGCCGGCCTTGCATAGACGGGCAGGATATCGGATTTGAACATTTCAAGAAGACGTTCATCAGGAAAAACGATCTGCTGGAACGGGTCCTGAATAGTGTCTTCTCCCCCTTCAAGCCCCAAATGTTCTTTCAATGCGCGATGACCGTACAGGTGAATACTGTCATGCAGTCCTCCGAAGGAAATGGGAATCCTGTCGGGCTCTCGGTGCTGGAGAGCAGTAACCACTCTATCTCTAGAGGTGATTCCCATGAATACGCCTCCTCACCGCTGATCAAGCGGCACCAATCAATGATGCTTCAGAAATCTCCCTTATTGTATCTTCTACACAGAATTTATCAAGAAATATTGTGAAAAAACCAACTATGTTACATCGGCAAACAAAGAAGGCGCCCACCAGGCTGTTAAGTACCTCTATTCACTTGGACATCGAGACATTGTGTACATTGCCGGTCCAAGATATCTGAGCACGGAGAATGAACGTTTTGAGGGATTCACGAAGGCGCTCGAGGAGGAAGGTCTTCA
>CBFDDP010000156.1:0-6015 GCA_965603595.1 uncultured bacterium | reverse complement strand
GTGGGGTCGATCATTTCGGCCAGGTCCTGAAAACCTCCAATGTCGCAGGAAAAGAATAGCAATGCTCCAATAACTAACGGTAATAAGATACAGATCAGACGCTTCATGTAAAACTCCTCATATCTATGAAGGTTAGAAAGTAAGGCCGAGGCCGAGGGTAAGGACGAATCCATTTTTCAGCTTGTTTTCCTGATGGATGAGATCGACAAAGTCCCAGCTGGTAGAGGCAAATACAGTGCTGTCCATGCGTCTGCTGATTCCGTAGCGGGCCTGCAGGTTGAGACCGACCCCGAATGAGAGATTGTAGAAATCCTTGTAGAGTTCCTTCCCCCTGAGCCTGATCCCGTTCAGGTGCACTCCAAATGATGGTACCAGGCAGAACCGTTCGCTGGTGTTAAATTTCATCCCCGCCCCCATCATGAGGTCAGTGCCGATCTTCCTTTTGTAATAATCGGAGTTTTTATAGGATTCTCCGTTCTGGCTTGACCTGCGCGGGAACAGAATACTGACACTTGAGAAAAAACCGAACTGTTTACGAGCGTTGAAGGTGTAGTTGACCCCGGGTGAGTAGAAGTTGTACACGTCACCTTCAGTGGTGGATAGATGGGTCACATTGTATATGGGAAAGAAGCTGTGGTCTGACAGGCTGAGAACTGGCACGCAGAGCACAGCCATAACAATTGTCAGGAGTATGAGTGCGGTTCTGCTCATGTAGCCCTGCCGTATAAAAATATTGCTAAATATACCCCCTCTCATCCCTGTTGTCAGTATTTTTTTTTAAGTCCGATCATCGGGCGACAGGACTGTCCAGGGGTACAAAAGTGTTGCTTCACAGCAGACACGTTTTTCCAAGGGTAAAAAACTGTTGCTCCACCTATCATTTTGCTCTATCATAGAACGGACTTTTTTATGGGGAGGAAGACGTGGCAGATACCGGGATTACGGCCGGGGGAAATTTTATTATCGATCATGTAAAAACTGTGGACCTGTGGCCGGAAGAGGGAATGCTCTCCATCATCGAGGAGGAGCGCATGGCAAGCGGCGGCTGCGCATACAATGTTCTGAAGGACCTGGCCATACTGAAAACCGATATTCCCCTGTACGCCATAGGTTTGACGAGCAACGATGTGGACGGCGCCTTCATTCTCGATGATCTTAAAATGCACGGCATCGATACATCCATGATGCATGTGATGGACAATGTCATGACCTCATACACCGATGTGATTACGGTGAAAAAAACGGGCAACCGCACCTTCTTCCACAATAAGGGCACCAGCAAGTATGTGGACATAGAGCATTTTGACTTTTCCCGGATACAATCGAAGATATTTCACATCGGCTACATACTCCTTCTGGACACTCTCGACGGACCGGACCCCGAGTATGGAACGAAGATGGCGCGGCTGCTCAAGATGGCGAAGGACAGCGGCCTCAAGACATCTGTGGATGTGGTGAGTGAGAGCAGCTATCGGTTCAACAAGGTCGTGCTTCCAGCCTGTAGGTATACAGACTATCTCATCTTCAATGAGATCGAGGCGGGAAGGACCACGGGGTATGAGATCCGGGAGAGATCGGGCAGGCTGAATCCTGCAAACCTGAAAGACACGCTGCGTATGCTTCTCGAAAGGGGTGAGAGCGAGCTTGTGTGCATTCACTTTCCCGAGGGTGCATATGCGGCTCTGAAGGGGCAGGATCCCATATTCGTTCCCTCCCATGAACTGCCTGAGGACTATATTGTGGGCACTGCCGGGGCGGGGGATGCCTTTTGTGCCGGTATGCTCTACGGTATATATGAGGAGTGGGACCTGGAAAAATCGATGCGCTTTGCCAATGCCATGGCAGGGATATGCCTCGCAGATATCAGTACCTCGGGGAGTATGAAGAGTTTGGAGGAGATCCTTGAATTCATGGAACATATGCCGCTCAGGAAGCTGGTGATATAGCGCTACTGTGAATTCCATTGACTTCCAAGCTTCGTCATTTTATTATTTATCTGAGTTCTTCGGGGCAGGGCATGAAGCCCGACCGGCGGTGAAAGCCCGCGAGTCCGGTGAGCAGGGATGACAGGACAGATCTGGTGGAACTCCAGGGCCGACAGTGAGAGTCTGGATGGGAGAAGGACAAACCTTCCTCAGCTCCCCCCTTTAAGGTTTGTTCAATCAATCCCTCGATCCATAACCCCATAAGAGAAGCCCCGTGTGAAATATGCTGTGATGGGGTACTACAGGTATGTCCGAGGATCGTTTCATCGAGTTCAACACCGTTACAAAGCGCTTTCCTCTCAGCGGTAAGGAGAGCATTGCTGTTCTGTCCGATCTCGATATGAGAGTGGGCAGGGGAGAGTTCTTCACCATCGTAGGTGCGTCGGGGAGCGGAAAGACAACCTTGCTCAAACTGATCGCCGGAATACTCCATCCCACCGGTGGGACGGTGCTCATCGGCGGAGAGCCTGTTCAGCGTCTACGCCGCGACACGGGAAATGTCTTCCAGAAGCCCATTCTGTTACCATGGCGTGATGTGCTCCAGAATATCCTTCTCCCCGTGGAGATAATCAGGGGGGACACCACTCAGGTCGAAAGGGACAGGGCGGCAGAGCTTGTAGCCATGATGGGGTTGAGAGGAGCTGAGGGGCTCTATCCGGGGCAGCTCTCGGGTGGGATGCAGCAGCGTGTCTCCATCGCGCGTGCCCTCATCCTTGATCCGGATATACTCCTCCTTGATGAACCCTTCGGATCACTGGATTCCATCACCAGGGAACGGCTCAACCTTCTTCTTCTCGAGCTGTGGAGAAAGACGGGCAAGACGGTCGTATTCGTAACGCACAGCATATCCGAGGCGGTGCTCCTGTCAACAAAAATAGCCATACTCTCCAAGGCAGCGGGAAAGATCGCAAAGGTCCTGAATATTGATCCGGCGGAGAAGGGGCGGGGAAAAGAGATATTTTCATCGGAGTATATATCGAGGGCTGTGGTCGATATTCGAAAACAGATCAAATCGGTTTGGGCAAAAGAGCTGAACGGTGAGATTGTGGAACCCACTGTGTACGAGAAGCAGCCGCGCAAGCTTCTGAAGGGGCTGAAAAAGCATTACGAGTACCTGCTCATACCGGCCGGTATTGCCTTTGTGCTCTTCATCTGGAGCATGATAGCGCGCTTAAGCGGTCTTCCCGAGTACATTCTTCCACTTCCCGGTACGGTTTTCGACAGGTTCCTTTCTGCACTCCGCGAGGGCCTCATACACAGCAATATGCTCGTAACGGCCTTTGAGAGCCTCTCGGGTTTCTTCATAGGCTCCATAAGCGCCTTCATCATTGGATATGCCCTGGCCAAGTCGAAAACTGTTGAACGAATCATGTCCCCCTATATCGTCGCGATGCAGGCAATACCAATTGTCGCGCTTGCCCCGCTGCTCATCATCTGGTTCGGGTTCGGCATCAATACAAAAATCTTCATCGCTGCGCTGATTATCTTCTTTCCCATTCTTATCAACAGCATTGTAGGGATTCGGTCGGCGGATTCTGAGATCATGGAACTACTGACCTCACTCGATGCGGGTCCATTCAAGACCTTCTTCAAGTTCGAGCTTCCATCGGCGCTTCCCATCATCTTTGGAGGGTTGAAGGTGGGGATTACCTACTCGGTGATCGGGGCCGTGGTCGGTGAGTTTCTGGGCGCCTCCAGGGGACTCGGTGCGCTCGTCAACATGGCTCGGGCAAGCTTTGATACAGCACTCGTATTCGTGGCGATCATACTCCTGGGTGTACTGGGTATTCTGTTTTTTCTCATTATGTCCTTCTTAGAGTACCTGCTCATCGGCAGGCACCAGAGGAGGGAGGAATAGGGAGGGTTGAAATTATGAGACTGCATTCGCGACTCTTTGGTTTGGCCGCTGTTATTTTCTTCACAATTGCGATGAGTGTTCCCCTTGTTGCTGCGGACAGGATAGAAATTGCCATGGGCTACATACCGAACGTGCAGTTTTCCCCCTACTATGTTGCAATGGAGAAGGGATACTTCGATGACGAGGGTCTGGAGGTCACCTTTGATTATGGAATGTCTACAGATATCATGACACTGGTCGCCGGCGGGCATGTGGATTTCGGCGTATCCGACGGCGATCAGGTGATCATAGCCCGCGACAGGGGGATTCCGGTAAAGGTCGTGTACACCATGTACGTCAAGTATCCGGTGGGCATCGTCTCCTTCGAGGAGAAGGGTCTCACATCGGTCCGCTCCCTTAGGGGGAAGAAGGTCGGGACGCCCGGACCCTACGGTTCGAACTACATCGGTCTGCAGGTTCTGCTGCACAGTGCGGGCATGAAGCTTCAGGATATTGACCTAAACTTCATCGAGTACACACAGGTCGAAAGCCTTCTCACAGAACGGGTTGACGCGGCCGTGGTGTTCATCAACAATGAACCAGTCGTGCTTCGTGACATGGGCAGAGAGGTGAACCTCATCGAGGCCTACCGTGTTACACCCATGGTATCTGCCTCCGTTATTGTCGGGGAGAAACTGCTGAGGGAGCGGCCTGATCTGGTGCATCGGTTCATCCGCGCCGTCACCAGGGCCAGCGCGTACATCCTTGAAAACAGGGAAGAGGTCCTTCCCCTTCTCAAGCCCCATGTGCCCACGCTGACGGAGAAAAACATCGATATCAACCGGAAGGTGCTCCTCGCCTCCCTCGATCTGTGGGTAGATGACGATCTCGAGCGGCACGGTCTTGGCTATACAACTGAGGATGACTGGAGGCAGGCGATTGATACGCTGTTTTCTCTGGGTTTGATTGAAAGGCGCATCAGTCCCGAGGAATGCTTTACTAATCAGTTTCTCGATTAATCCATGTTGATCACTACTTTTATGACCTCCTCCTCATTACTTCGAGCAGTTTTAAAAGCCTCTTCGATCCGGTCAAATGAGAATTGGTGTGTTATGAGGCTTTGGAAGCCATGTTCCTTGCGGGAGAGGAGCTCAAATGCCAGTGGAAATCCCCAGTTGGGGATCGCATGGGATGCGATGAGCCTCAGTTTCTTGAAATGAAAGCTGTTGGCATTGAAGGTGATGTTCTCTTCCCTGAAGCTGATGCCGTTGTACACGATCCATGCCCCGAAGGACGCAAGATCGAAGAGCGGCGGGATGGTCGCGGGCGGTGAGGTGACGATTATTCTGTGCACGGGTCCGCTGAAACGCTCCTTGAGCTCATCCTGCCAACGGGGCCTGTCCGTATCAATGACAGAGGTTGCCCCCAAGCGCATTGCCGCCTCAGAGCGGGCTTTGCCCCGTTTAGTGCTGAACCCGTGACCGAGGACTATGATCCGGTCTGCACCTGCCAGAGAGGCGAGCTTCGCGCAGAAGAGCCCGATGATGCCGGGCCCCGATAGGACCACGTTGTGAAAGGGTTGTACTGCCGCCTCGCGCATGACATCGAGTGCAACGGTAAGGGGCTCTGCAATCGCAGCCTCGGCGAAGCTCAGATCTTCAAAGGGCACGATCATGGCCCTGTTCACACGAACATAATCGGCCATGGCAGCCCTGTCATTCATGTAGGTCTTTATATCAGTGCATCGTGCATACTCGCCCTGCAGGCATGGGTAACAGCGTCCGCAGGGAATGTGGTTCTGAATGATGACGCTTCGCCCGGGTACGAGGTCCTCGACGCTAGGGCCTGTTTCATGTACAACACCCGCGATTTCATGGCCCAGGGGAATGGGCTGTCCCGTCGGATAGTCATTGAAGAAATGGAGGTCCGTACCGCATATGCCGCAGGATTTGACCCTGACAACCACCTCATCGCTTCCGGGTTCTTCATAGTCCCTGTCGAGGATCTTGATCGTTTCTTTACCCACCATCCAGGCACTCTTCATGGCATTTCTCCGTTTACCTGCCCTTTAGCATAGTATCACATGGTAAATTTGGGACGGGCACTGTCAAATATTTTAACTGGAGAGGTGTTGATATTATGGTCGCCTCAATACTAGTCTTCAGCCTTAAGTAAATCGGCGTACTCTTCAAT
>CBFDDP010000155.1:0-6035 GCA_965603595.1 uncultured bacterium | reverse complement strand
ACGAGCGTCAAAACGGTGGACGTTCATACTTTCGGGCTCGGCGGAGACAGCTATATCCGCTGCAGCCGAAAGGGGAGCGGTTCGGCGGCATGGGGGATACAGATAGGACCCGAACGGGTCGTGCCCATATCCTATGTGGCGGCAACCTGTCCTGAGGTTCTTGATTCCCTGAAAATGAAGCGGCCTGCTAGGGGGGGGGAAGAGCTCCTCGTCCAGCCGGCGGACTTCTTTCTCTTTCAGAAGGAGCGGGACTATGATGACCTGCACCCCCAGGAGGCTGCCATTTTGCGTGTTCTGCGTGATGAGGGCCCCCTGGAGAGAAAACACCTCGCGGATAGAGTGGATGCGGTAGCACTGTCCCTGATCAGGACCGAGAGACTTGAAACCCATGGAGCTATACTGCGGAGCGCACTGACCCCCACCGACATCCTTCATGCGGCGGGTGAGGTCTCCTTCTGGAACAGTGAGGCTGCCACCACCATGGTGTCACTCTACGCTTCGAGAATGGGTATGTCCGAAGAGAAATTCCTGGAGTCCTGTCTCGATGCCTTCTATCGTCATCTTGTACGTCATTTGCTCACCTTCATATTCAGCGAGGAAAAGGCCATTTCCAATGGCACTGTGCTGGCCAATGATCTTGCAGGGCATTTCTTCTCCTCACAGGAGAATTTCAACATCGGTGTACGGCTCAGGAAACCAATCGTTTTTATCGGAGCTCCTGCACATGCCTATGCGGCTGACCTGCAGCGGTTTATAGACATCCATATTTCGGTACCGGAGTACAATGAGGTGGCCAATGCTGTTGGTGCTATAACCGGGGCTATCAGGGAGAGCGTTACCATTCTCATACGTCCCGGTGAGGGAGAGGGCTTTGTTGCATATACAGCCCTTCAGAAACTTCACTTCGACAGCCTCGACGATGCAAAGAGAAGGTCGTCAGAGTTAGCCGGGGAACTGGTAAGGGAGAAGGCACAACGGGCTGGAGCGCACCATTTCAACGTACAGGTCAGCGTGGAGGACAAGAAGGTGCATCTCTCCGAAGATGATGAGGTGTATCTTGAAACCCTTGTCACCGCTTCCGTATCGTCAGTGCCCGTTATGAAAAGCTGATCTACTAGGGCAGGATTTTCCCTTTAAAAAATAACCCCCGTCTCATATACTTACACCATGAATGATGCTGGTTCTTCCCGCTTCATGACCATACTCCGCATTCTATGGGTAACCCTCATAATTTTTCCGGCCATTCATACCGCTGGCACTGCGAGCGCGGCAGGAAAGAGAACAACAGAGGAGGAGGCTGTTTCTGAGGAAACCGAATCTCCCACTGCCCAGGAGGCAGAGCAGGTTCATGACCAACAGATCACCCAAAAGGTGTACGATCTGATACGGGAGGGTTCAGAGGATGACCTTCGCCTGGCCTGCGAACAGCGCGGCCTGCCCTATGAAGGGGACCTCACCACTCTCAGGAAAAGGATCATTCAGTTTGAAATGGAGACAAAGCTCTCTCCCTTTCAGGAAAAACTGGAAACCCTGCCGGACAGTGCGCTCATACTCAATCATGCCGACTTTATCAGGTACACCGAGATTGAAAACGGCGATGAGCTCATACTTCTCAGTGGCAATGTCGACATACTGTACGGAGGCAGGAAGATTATTGCAGATGAGGTAACGATCAACTCCGACAGGAAGATCGTATCCGGCAGCGGAAATGTACGTATCACTGTTGGTGCTGATCTGTACCTGGGTGAGAGCTTCTTCCTCAATGATGCCAATGATGAGGTGTTTTTCTACGATGCAAAGACCAGGCTCGGTGAATTCTACTATGCGGGAAGCGTAATTCACAAGATTCAGGGAGAGGATAAATATGTCGTTTATGATGTTTCTCTGTCGACGGAAGACATAAAAAACCCCCATTACTGGATAGAGGCGGAGAAACTCTCCTATTACGATGAGGAGAGGGTGCTCATCAAGAATGCATCCATCTATTACGGTCAGGACGACCTCATACGGCTCCCCTACATGTATCGGAGACTCGGTGAGAAGAAGCTCAGAACAGCACTCTATTACAGAGAGCGGTCAGGGCTTGTCTGGCAGAATACCTATTTGCCCTACAAGACCGATGAACGGGAGCTCGTTCTCAAGGGAGACCTCTACGAGAGGCTGGGTATTTACACAGGATTGGAGTACAGTGCGGGTGACAGAACAGCCATCGACCTGGCCGTGGCCTTCTCAAAGGATGTCTACAATTACGATGATGTCACTGAGAACTGGACCAATCTCGGTCCGCCCACTGCCTCTGAGTATGGGACAAACTGGTCAATACGGTACAAGGAAGGGTTGTACAAGAAGTTCGAATTCGGCACGGGATACACCAATACAACGGAGCTCAACCTGCTCGTCATCAGCGACCCCTACTATGAGTATGACTATGAGCGGCGGAGTATCGGATTTGATTTATTTGCCTTCATCAATCAGGCTGAGAACGACACCCCAACCAAGGGAAGCGGGTATTCCTGGTATCTGAACAATTCCTTCGTTACAGGCAACCTCGACTGGTATATAAAAAACAGGGTTCGTTTCGAGGCGCAGCGCAACCCGAATGAATCCTACATCTCCCTCAATGATTACTACAAGTATCAGCTCTACTCCATCACAGCGCCGCAGACGGGTGTCATTTATTCTCAGACGCTCTTCCAGGAGGGCGCCTCTCCACTTGTCAGTGATATGGACCTGTCGGCCTATGCCGACTATGCATATACACGGTACTACAATCCCGATGAAACGGTTTCGAGCAAACTGCACAAAACCAGCGGTGAGGTGGGCGTCGAAAAGCCCTATCAGATCGGAAACCTCTTTCGATTCACACCCAGTCTCATTGCTGGAGGGAGGGGCCAGTTCCACCTGTACCCAACCCCCGAACAGACGCAGCAGGACAACGAGAACACTATGCTGTATGGTCAGATCATCGATGATTGGCGTTTCGGGCCGGACGCTGTCTACATTGATCTGAAGCATAATCTCAGGTATAAGTTTGCCGGCCCAGACGACGGATACACCTATAACCGATTCAGAATTCACGAGCTCACCCTTACCGGCTTCGGCAAACTGTGGCACTTCTCTGATGAAATAAGCACGGTCTACGATCTGAGGCCCACATACAACTGGAGTACGGGGCAATACGATCCATTCGTGTGGGACTCGAGCCATTTTCAACCATTGAGAAACACATTCATATTCGATCCTGTTGATCAGTTTGAGCTTCGGGACGTGCTGGTCTACAGTATTGTTGAGTCGCGGTTCAAAACCAATCAGTTCAGTATGGGTGTCGCGAGCCCTAACTGGTATCTGAGAAAGCACCATTTCCTCATCTCATGGGACCTTGAATGGCATCACAACTTTATCACCCCCCGCGTTGATGAGCTCCGCTCCATATTCTGTATCGACGCAGACTTGCATCGGTACTGGAAGGTCTATATCCGCTCTCTATCATTGAACGAGAATATGTGGCGCTACTTCCCGAGTGAGACGGATGATCCCATCAATCCCCTCGTCGATCTCCTCAAATCCTTTAACTTCTTCAATACGGATGACAGAAAAGCTTCCAATTTCAAATTAAAGACTATATCTTTTGGATTTGTACGGGACCTGCACGAGTGGGAGCTCATATTCGATTATACAGGGGACAGGGAACTTACTCCGAACGGCACCACCTACCGGTGGGAGCAGACCTTTTCGATCTCCCTCGGTCTCAAGAAGGTCGAAGGTGTGCGGATTCACACCTCTATTGATCGTTATCAGTAATAGGGCGATCCGCCACATATTGCACGGGAGAGAGTATGAAACTTCCTTTCTTTGATCTGAAACGGCAGTACAGAAACATTCAGGAGGAAATCGACGAAGCTGTAAACCGTGTTGTGGCCAGCGGAATGTACATTGGAGGCGTGGAGGTCGAGCAGCTGGAGGATGAGGCGTCGGCTTATGCACAGGTGCGCCACGCTGTGGGGATTTCATCGGGAACCGACGCACTGCTTGCAGCCCTCATGGCACTTGGCGTTGGGGATGGTGACGAAGTTGTGACTTCCCCCTTTACCTTTATTGCAACGGTAGAGGTTGTTTCCTTTCTCGGCGCCAGACCTGTGTTCGTGGACGTGGAGGAGGACACCTTCAATATCGATCCCGGGCTCATTGAAGAAAAACTAACGAAAAAGACGAAGTGCATTATGCCGGTACACCTCTTCGGTCACATGGCCGATATGCATCGCATAGGCGAGATCGCGGAAAGGCACGCTATTCCCGTTGTCGAAGACGCTGCCCAGGCAATCGGAGCAGCCATCGGTGAACGCAGGGCATGCAGTTTCGGGATTGCGGGCTGCCTCTCCTTCTTCCCAACTAAAAATCTCGGGGCCTTCGGAGATGGCGGTATGGTACTCTCCGACAGCGATGAGGTGGCACAGAATGTACGGGTTATCAAGGAGCATGGATCTGCTGTCAGGTATTATCATGCACGGATCGGCTTCAATGGGCGGCTCGACGCACTGCAGGCCGCAGTGCTGAGGGTCAAGCTTGCCTATCTCGATCAATGGGCACAGCTTCGCAGGGAGCATGCTGCTGAGTACAACGAGAAGCTGAAACTCTTTGTCACTGTTCCTGTGCTCCGGGAAGGGTACAGCCATGTATACAACCAGTATTCGATTCTTGCCGATAAACGCGATGAGCTCGCTGCCCATTTACAGGCCCGTGGGGTGCCCACTGCTATCTACTACCCCGTTCCACTCCATATGCAGGAGGCCTTCGGATACCTTGGTTACAGGAAGGGGGATTTTCCCGTATCGGAATCACTGTGTAATAGAATCCTCTCATTACCCATATTTCCAGAGATGACCGCAGAGGAGAGAGGTATAGTGATAGAGGGAGTTTCCTCCTTCTATGACGGTTCCTCCGCCGGTTCGAGCTGAATAGAATGCCATGCATGCATCGGTAATTATTCCCACCCATAATAGAGAACATCTGCTGAGCAGAGTCCTGGCCTGCTATGCCTGTCAGGTCGAGGACACTGAGGATTTTGAGCTCGTGATCGTTGATGACGGCTCAGAAGATGAAACCCATAGGCTCTTCGCGGGTTTCAGGGATATTCCGGTGAAGGATGCGGGGTCCATCGTGGCCCGCTACCGCGATATCATCGAGATCGCCAAACAGGGATGGGTCAGGCCTGTAACTCCCGAAGGGAAGGTGTTTGTCCGCTACATCAAGATCAGGAAATCAGGGCGCTCGACGGCAAGAAACCTCGGCATAGGTTTTTCAGTGTACCCGCTTATCATATTCGCGGATGATGACATTTTCGTCGAGCCCGAGTTCGTCAGGAAGCATGCAGAGGGCCACGCCTCCGATGACAAACTCGTGATTATGGGAAAAGTTATTCACACGGCTGATCTTGACGATCCCTTCTCTGCCCGCTGGAAGCTCAAGGACATCAACACGGCCTTCCTTGCCACCGGGAATGCCTCGGTGCTGAAGCGGCATCTCATCGATGCCGGATTGTTCGACGAGTGGTATACCATATACGGCTGGGAGGACTTCGATCTTGGGATTCACCTGCAGGAGAATGGTCTGAAATCGGTGCAGATGAAGGTATACGGGTATCACTATGATCCCTCTCTGAAGCGGCGTGAAATCATGCAACCGGATAGGATCTACGAAAAGGAACGCGAGCGTGGTCTCAGCGCGGTTTATTTTTACAGAAATCATCCGCTGCCGTGGGTGAGGCGATTCACCCTGGTCGAGAACAGGTGGTTGAAGTCCCTTTTCAACCTGTTCGGCCGGAAAAACTGGTTCCTCAGGAAAAAGAAGTTTCCCCTCTGTACAGGATTTTTCCGGCTGATCATCAGGTACAAGGGATACTTCGATGGTGTTGCACAGGGTCTGCAGGATTTTCAAAAGGGGGAAACGCAGGGATGAATCGACGGAAAGACCTTCTCATCTTTTCCAACGGTCCCGGTGAGGTTTCCACCTGGGTGAAGCCTTTTGTGGAGGCTGTG
>CBFDDP010000154.1:0-6064 GCA_965603595.1 uncultured bacterium | reverse complement strand
TCTCACGGGAGGCGAATATCTCATGCCTGGGGTAGAGAATGGTCTGGCTCATCTGAAACCGTCTTCAAGATCGCATTCCAAAGAATATTTATTCGCTTTATGAAAGAGCTGTTCCGACCATACATGGAAAAATATTAGCATTTAAGTTTCACAATGCAGGATTGGAAGCTCAATCAATAGCTCTTTCTTGCAAAAGGCTAATTGATGCTGGAGTTCAACCAAATGAAATACTCATATTACTTAGCAATACTAAAGTATTGAGCCAGATAATAGAGTCGGCCCTCTCAACACAACGATTATCTTATGTACCAGCTAAAGCTGACTCTTTAATCCAGGAAGCCCATGGGCGCTTTTTATTTTGTATCATAAGATTAATATGTAACTGCAATGATTATATTGCCTATAGGGCATTACTTAGATTACAGCCTGGGGTTGGTATACAGACTTGTTATGAAATCGCTGAAAATACATTGAGGCATAACTTAAATTTCTTCAATCTCTTTCATAACCCCATACCGCAAGGAGTTTTTAATAGCAGACAGGCTCATGCAATTGAAGGTATACGAATTTTTATTTCAAATATCTCAAATTGGCAACCCACGGATACTATAGACAACAGAGCTGAAGAAATCCGAAACCTTCTATCGAGATGGTATGGGGAAAACGGAATTGAATTATTAAACTCGTTAATTGAAAGACTTCCTGGAGGACTCTGCCTTGAGGAGCTTAGAGACTATCTGTCTGCTGATACTGATGAGCAACAAGCTGGTGTGCTTAAACTTGCTTACGATAGATTAGGGCTTACACCTCCTGAGGAAGGTTTCTTACCAAAAAGTATTAGGATTATGACTATGCACAATTCTAAAGGTCTTAGTGCTCAGATAGTTTTTATACCTGGGTTAGAGGAAGAGATTTTTCCAGGAGCTTGGCGTAGACCATATCCTGGTCTTGTACTCGAAGGGGCACGTATTCTATATGTCTCAATTACGAGAGCCCGGTTGGCCTGTATTCTAAGTTACACTGAAAACAGGACCATTTATGGTCGTTACCGAGAAGTGCCACCATCAACTTTTACTACTCAAACGGGAGTAATTTTTATAAGGCGTTCAAGCGGGCTTAGCGATTCTGAGGTGGACGATATTTTCAGTGATATACAAAATCTATAGGGAATTTCTCATTTTGCATTAGGTTAATATCATAATGGTACTTATGGTTTCTTAATTACCTGGATAAGTTAGCATATTTCGATTTAATTTTTTGCGCTTATCTTAAATCGACTGCCCCTATAGAAACAGTTGATATTTTCAGATCTTTGCTTTAAATTGATATAAAGGGGCGAGTTAAAAGCTCGAGTCTTTAGATTAAAAGCCTATCTTTTCACACCTGCAGCAAGCCTTGAAGCACGATAAAGTTGTATTCACTCTGGTCACATACGGTTACGTGGCATGCTGCTTTTTCAGCACGACGGTGTCTTCCTCGTTCCAGCCTATTGTGACAGCACTCTTTGTAAATTCACCCTGAAGAAAGGATTTGCTCTCCACGCGTATTCTCAGCTCCTGACTGTTAGCGAGTACGACATACACTTCCGAGCAGGAGCCTTTGTACAGTACATTTGTTACTTCCGCAACAAATGAGTTGTTGTATTCGGCTGCTTTCTTCCCTATTTCCACCTTCTCGGGCCTCACCACCAGAAGCGCCTTATCCCCGATTTCGTAGTCTCCCTGTTGCGGCACGGCATACTCTACTCCTTCCGAACGCAGTCTCTTCATGCCTTTTTTGTCCTCGAACAGTATACCTACAATAATATTAGCCACACCTATAAAATCAGCGACAAACTCGGTTTTCGGGTATTCATAGAGGTCTTTAGGAGTTGCGACCTGCTCCAATCTCCCGCGGTTTACTATTGCGATGCGGTCGCTCATCGTTAACGCCTCTTCCTGATTGTGTGTAACGGCAACGAAGGTGATTCCCAGTTTATAGTGTAGGTTTTTCAGTTCAGCCTGCATTCGCTCCCGCAGTTTCTCGTCAAGAGCCCCAAGCGGTTCATCGAGTAGAAGAATCGGCGGTTGTGTCACGAGTGCCCTGGCGAGAGCAATCCTCTGTTTCTGACCTCCGCTGAGTGTGGTTACCTTTCTATCGTACAGACCTTCCAGATCGATAAGCGAGAGTGCCTGTAAGGACTTAACCCTCCTTTCGGTTTTGCTCATGCCCTGAAACTGAAGTCCGTACTCTATATTCTCACCGACGTTCATGTGTGGAAACAGTGCAAGCCCCTGAAAAACTGTCCGTGTCGACCTCTTGTGGGGGGGCATATCGTTGGATAATTTTCCCTGGATATAAATCTCTCCCCTGTTCGGCGCCTCGAATCCCCCGATCAGCCTTAAAGTGGTCGTTTTGCCTGAGCCGCTCGGGCCCAGGATCGTCAGAAATTCTCCCTTCCGTATTTCAAGGGAGAGGTCGTCAACTGCAACAATATCCCCGAACCTTTTATTTACGTTTCTAAGACAGATATCGATATCATTATTTGCCATTATCCTTTTCTATTCCTTCCAATCCTTGAAAATAATCCTTGTGGCTTCTCATTCTACGAGTAGACGTCGTCTTAATAACTTACAGAACGGGATTTTGAACGAACAACAGAAAAATAAACCATTATAATAATCAGCAGCAGAATAGATACAGACAGTATAAACCCGGCCAGCGAATAGATACTGGCGTCCGCACCTCCTTTCATCTGCCCATACATGTACATGGGAAGCGTTTCCTGCCATCCGGATAAAAAGTATGCACGTATGAACTCGTTAAGGGACAACAGGAAGCCGAACAGCGCACCTCCGAATATGCCCCCCCTGGTCAGAGGAAAGATGACATCTTTAAACGCACGTAAGCCGCTTGCACCCAGATCGCGCGCCGCTTCGATCACCCCTTCCTGTAAACCGGAAAAGCTTACAAGCGTTACAATGGCTGCGTAGGGAAGCGAATACAGTACGTGTCCGAAAATCACGGTTAACATTGATGCACTTAAATGTATCATTTTAAAGAATACCGCAAGAGAGATCGCACCGATGATCCCTGGCACGAAGATGGGAAAGATCAACAGCCCGAGAAAATAGCTCTTACTCCTCAGCCTTCTGTACGCGAGACCGGAAAGAAGCGAAAGACAGGCCGTAATAAGCGCCGTAAAGATACCTATCATCACCGACTGCTTTATCGCAGCAGGCAGTCGATGTTTTTGAAAAAGCCTGATATACCACTTAATACTGAAATCAGAGAGCGTCTTCGGGACCCTTTCCATCTCCGAGGGCTCAAAAGAGATTATAAGCAGATAAAAGGATGGAAGAAATATGAATAATAAAATAATGGCTGTGAATACCCATAGCAATATCTTTAGTACTATCGCCCGCTTTTTCATTGATTTCCCTGTATGCCATTTACTCCAGCGTTTCAAAGAGATCGCCTATCTTGGCATATCTGAATCCCAAGAGCAGCGCCCCCATTGTTATTATGAGGATAAGAGTAGATATTGAAAACGTAGACGGGAATTTCAATGCGGTTATCAATGATTCGAGCATCTGCTGTGTCGACAGTTCGCTCACGCCCCCTAAAAGATCCCACTCCACGGTTGATCCGAGGGAGCTTACGAACACGAAAATACAGCCCGCGAATATCCCCGGTTTTGTAAGCGGTATAATCACCTTGAAGAGCGTTTGGAAAAATGTTGCGCCGAGGTCCTGACTGGCCTCGATGGTCGAGTTTTCGACCCTCTCTATGGAAAGCACAATCGGAAAGATCATAAAAGGAAGGTACGACGAAAGAAGCCCGATATGAACCGACAGCTCATTGAACAGCAGGCCTTCGAGTGGTTCGGAAACAAGACCTACAAGAAGCAGGAAGTTGTTTATAAGGCCGTTTCTTCCAAGAATCAGACGCAGAGAAAAAATCCTGATAATATAGCTGAGGAAGAACGGGATTATGAAAATAAAAAGAATAAGGGTACGGTATTTTTCTTCTATCACCTTTCTTATGAAATATGCGATCGGATAGCCCAATAGCAACGCGAGGACCGTGACCGTTACGGATACTCTCAACGTTTTCAGGAAGGTGATGTATCTTCCCAGGGTAAAAAACTTGATATACGCGGCAATAGTAAGGCGGGGTCTTATCCAGTATTCCGTGGGCTCGAAAAAGCTCCACACGATAATCAATAGTAATGGGACTACCCCCAGGATCAGAACATATAGCGCCGGCAAAAAGAGCTCCGCCGGTAACAAGACCCCACCTTTTTTATCTCTACCCTTCAGCTTCATCTAATGTCTCTGAAGATACAAACGTCACTTAGCCTGAATAGCAGACACTAGGCTCGCCTGAGCTTTTCCCACCAATCCTCGTAAAGCTTGAAGTTTTTCGGCCTTACGTTCTGCCAATATGTTTCACCCTTTTTCTTCTTGAACTTGTCCAGCACGTGCTTCTGCTTTCCCTTTATCCAGTTGGGGTCGAACTCGTCAGGATGGGCCTCTGCATAATCGATTACCTTTTCCGTAGGCGAGCAGTATCCCCGCATTTTCATGATCTGGTTTCCGAAGTATCCGGAGTATATCCAGTTGACGAACGCATGCGCCGTTTCAAAAAGTCCCTTTTTCTTCACACCCTTATGCAGAATCAGATCATTGGACCATCCCTCATAGCCCTCTTTGGGGACCGCGTACTTCGCATTGACTCCCTTCTCCTGTGCTGCATAGACGATCGGCTCCCACCCGCTCATACACCACACCTCACCACTGGTGATGAGTGAGACGCCCTGCTCCCACCCGCTCCAGAAGGTCCTGAACTGCCCTTCCTTCTTCTCTCTGATGAGGAACTCCATAACCCCCTCAAGCTCATCCACTTTGAGGTTGCCGGGATCTCCGATGGTTCCCATTCCCTGAATGTTGTTTTCCTTTAGGTACATTGCAGCGAAAATAACCGCATTCGCCCAGTAATCCTCCATCGATGTCTTACCCTTCAGGGTTTTGTCGAATACATAGGCGTATGTATCACATACCGGAACCTTATCAGCATTGTATATCATGGAATCCGCATTTATTGTGAAAGGGATTCCATAACGCTTATCATCTACCAAATGATATGGAATGTTTCTCACCATCGGCCATACATCGTCATCCCAGTTGGGTATGAGACTCATATCCCAGGGGATGATGGCACCCTGATCCGCAAGTTCTTTCTCGGCCCCTCCCTGAAGCCCGTTGATATCGTAGATCTCCGCTGCATCGCCAAAAACCATCTTGCTTATTACCGGACCGACTGCGTTTCCATTGTCCGTAAACAGTATCTTGATTCCGAGATCGTTCTCAAGTTTAACCCAATGTTCTTCGATCGTTTGGGTACCAGAAGCCCATAGTCTCAATTCGTTTGCCTCTTTGGGCTTCCCAGACTCCGCGAATGCCCTGTAGGGACTACCTGATCTCATAAGAAGCGATTTTATTACAGGATAAGCAGCAATGCCACCACCAATCCTCAAGCCGGTCCCTAAAAATTCCCTCCTTGTAATCTTTTTCCCCCGTTGCATTAGAACAGCCCTCCTTTTTATATAAATATTTTATTCACCGACTGGCATTAAACAAATGAGGTTAATATCTATTTTACCCAATATAGTATTTCTGTCAAGCTATTTTAAATAATATCATAAATCAGTAGTGTCCCATTATAATTCGAATAATAACAATTGGTTACATATATCATCCGATTGAATTGTTATGTTAGAATCTGTAAGTGCTTGTGTGATAGGCAGTTTCTCAAATACGGTAACACTGAAAACTTGCAGAATTGTGTAGAGACTATGCTGCAAATTAAGCCGTTTCTTAATAATAGCAACCAATACATACACGCTGATCGCAATCCATATCTGGGTTTTCACAGCATTCAATGAAGTACCATAGAATGATTTTATACGCAAATGTTGTTTGATCCATTTGAAAAACAGTTGTCGGGTAAGAGGCTGGCGCGGTACCAGTTGGCCCGTCTCCAACCCCTCCCCATCAGAACCGCTCGTGAGGTTTTCCCTCAA
>CBFDDP010000153.1:0-6096 GCA_965603595.1 uncultured bacterium | reverse complement strand
CCTTCGTACTGTTCAGGCATAGCTACGCTTCCAATACAGATGCTGTTTTCAATCCTGCTGCAAGGGCATTGACCCGGGCTTCAAATGGCTCAACGAGGATTGGTGTACAGCGCTTTACTACGGACTATACAGCAGATGGAGAAAAAAGGAAACGGATGGTTTTTAAGGTGCTTGCGCTGTCAGGTTTGGAACTGTTTCAGGTCGATGTACTTTTATTGTCCTGTTTTTCCTATGGTATAGAGTCTTGGGGAACGAGAAAAACATCGTTCGCATCGCCTATGACTGAACTGGCAGGAAGCCAGTAGGGGTCGAAGGTATCGTCAGGACCCTTTGAAGCACCGCTGGGGAGGAATTCTGAGTCATTGTACTCCGGCCAGGGATCATAGATAAGACAGAGGTCATCGGATACACCGTCTGTTCCCCGGTCGTCATATCCCGCAATGACCTTTGCATGGCCCTGGTATAGTTTAATCGTTTCCGGGAGTTCAATGTTGTCACTCAGGTTATCCGGCCAGCCATTGTGGTCGAGCCAGAGTATAGGACGGCTGTTCTCTATACAGTTTTCAAGCATGGTTACGGTCATGGGCTTGCCCGAGTTGTACTCGTCATGCAGCATTGGTTCGAGGGCAAAATCCATTGCTTCCTGCACCTCATAGAACGAGGAACCGACGCCATGGAACATACCCACTCCGTGTGTAGTAAGAAGGCCGTCTCTTATTCCATCGGGTAAATCCTTTCCCCCATCATAGATCCAGTCCTGTAATATCTTTTCTGCGGTTCGTCCATAGGCCTTGGAAATCATTGCTATGGCGGCCGGAGCACAGTAGGTGGAGCAGTGGGGACAATCGTCTGTGTCTCCGTATGTACCGTTCAGCCCTGCGACGTGGTTCCATGTATGGGTTAGGGGATCAGGATCTAAATCAGGGTCGCTGATGCATTGATCACAGAGCATAACTGAGTCCTTGTTCTGATAGACGAGCTCCATGGGGATTATGGTTGGGCCTTCCTCACCATTTCCATTCCCTCCGGGGCAGCTGATGAAGGTGAAGAAAACGGCGGGAAACATACAACACAAGATGAACAAAGGGATCGTTTTTTTCATGGCAGGTCTTTATAGTGATATGGAAATGATCGATTGCGGTGAAAAGCTGGTTGGCAGAGACTGTTGTAGCGAAAAATGGTGGCAGAAAATGGTTGTATGCTACATGAACAGCATATAACGGATGTATATATATGTCAAGGGTATTCCGTCGATGAGTTGGTACATATCACTGTGCCAAGTACCATTACTTCGCGTAATTGTTACCTGTGTCCGTACCGGATATCATTGGGCGTCACCGGAACAGTCGTGCCTGTCCCTGTGCGCGGTATTATCTTAGTATCTGTACATCTAACAGGAGACACATACTTCATTGAATAGGGCAGACGACTGCATCATTATCGATGGTGCCCGGCAGAACAACCTAAAGGGGATCGACCTGCGTCTTCCTCTCGGCAAGCTGATCGTCGTGACGGGTGTCAGCGGGTCGGGAAAATCCTCCCTCGCCTTCGATACCATCTTCGCCGAGGGTCAACGGCGTTACGTGGAGACCTTTTCAACCTATACGAGGCAGTTCCTCGACCGTATGGACCGGCCGCGGGTCGATCGTATCGAGGGTATACCCCCCGCCATAGCCATCGATCAGACCAACCCCGTGCGCACCTCCCGCTCAACCGTGGGTACCATGACCGAGCTCAACGACCATTTGAAGCTGCTCTTTGCACGTGCATCGCGGCTCTCCTGTGGGTCATGCGGGAGGCCCGTGCGCCGCGATACACCGGATTCCATATATGAGGAGATGTGTGAGAAGGTTTCACACCCGGGGAAGCGTGGGGAAGGTACGCCGCAGGCAAGGGGACGTCAGGTTTCTCCTGACGGCGGAAGAACACTCATCACCTTCCCCATAACCGTGCCGGAGGGCTTTCCCGAAGGGGAGGTGGAGGATCTCCTCGCACGGCAGGGGTACCGCCGCATACACCGTAAGGACGGGCAGCTGTATGAAATAGTGCAGGACCGTGTACGCTTCATAGGCCGCTACCGGTCCCGTATAGTGGAAGATATCGAGGCAGCGTTCAAATATGGCAGGGGGCGGGTCACCCTGTATACCGATGATGAAGACGGGATTCCCCATCGCTTTTCGTCGGACCTCCACTGTGCGCGCTGTAACATACAGTATCGCGACCCGTCCCCCAATCTCTTCTCTTTCAACTCTCCGCTCGGAGCATGTGAAACCTGCCGGGGGTTCGGCAGGGTCATTGATATCGACTATGAGCTTGTGGTTCCTGACAGCAACAGGACGCTTGCACAGGGAGCAGTGAAACCCTGGCAAACGGAAAGCTATAGGGAGTGCCAGGGAGATCTCATGCAGTTCGCGAAGCAGCGCGGTATATCGACCGACATACCGTGGCAGAATCTTTCGGAGGAGGAGAAGAGCTGGGTAATCGATGGGGAGGGGCGATGGGAGGACGGCAAGTGGTACGGTGTACGACGTTTTTTCGACTGGCTCGAGACAAAGGCGTACCGCATGCATATCAGGGTACTGCTCTCCAAGTACCGTGTGTACCGGCCATGCCCTTCATGCGGTGGTGCCCGCCTTAAACCGGAGGCTCTGCTCTGGCGTATCGGGCCCGGGGAGGGGCTCAACATCCATGAGGTCATGCTTCTTCCCATCGAAAGCTGCTCCCGTTACTTCAATGACCTGGAGCTTCCCCGTCCCCTGGATGAAGCAACAGGAATGCTGCTCCGGGAGATCAGGGTGCGGCTTGGGTATCTGGTGGACGTGGGTCTGGGATACCTCACCCTCGATCGGCAGTCACGCACCCTGAGTGGAGGTGAGGTGCAGCGCATCAACCTCACCACAGCGCTCGGCACCTCACTGGTCAATGCCCTGTTCGTGCTCGACGAACCGAGCATAGGCCTGCACTCCAGAGACATAGGTCGGCTGATCGCCATACTCCATCAGCTTCGGGATGCGGGCAACACGCTCATCGTGGTGGAGCATGATCCTGATGTCATAGGAGCGGCAGATTACGTGCTTGACATGGGTCCCGGTGCGGGCGAGCGGGGAGGAGAGGTGGTGTTCTTCGGTCAACTCCCTGATATGCTGAGAGATACAAAGTCGCTGACCGCAAAGTATCTTCGCGGCGAACGGGTGGTTGGCAAGGGCCAGGACCGGCAGCAGCAGCCGGGCGCAGGGTCAGTGCCGCAGGTGAATGATGAGCATGGGGCGTCGGGAGCCTGGAAAACCGTATCGCGGGCCTCCTTCGAGAATGTTCCGGCACGCCTCCGCGGCCATATTGAAATTGTCGGTGCGGCAGAGCACAATCTGCAGGACATACACGTGCGCATCCCGCTGGGCAAACTCGTCTGTGTCACGGGAGTGAGCGGATCGGGAAAGTCCACGCTTGTGCAGGATGTGCTCTATTACGGGCTCAGAAAACTGATGAACAGGCCCGTTGAGTCACCGGGTGCACATCGTGCAATCGGGGGCCATGAGCAGATCGACGATGTGGTGCTCGTGGACCAGTCACCCATCGGCAAGACCGCACGATCCAATCCTGCGAGCTATGTGGGGGCCCTGGATGCCATTCGAAAACTCTTCAGCCTGGAGCCGCTTTCACGCGAACGGGGATACACGGCAGGTACATTCAGTTTCAACTCGGATCGAGGACGCTGCCAAACCTGCGGAGGAAGCGGGTATGAGCATATAGAGATGCAATTCTTGAGTGATATCTACCTGCGCTGTCCTGACTGTGATGGAAAACGCTACCGGAGGGATGTGCTCGACGTGAAACTCGCCCCTGAGAGGACTGTATCCGAAGACAGGAACGGAAACCCACAGGAAAGGAATGCACCGCTTACGGGAGCAAAGCCCAGGTCTATTGCCGATGTGCTTGACATGACGGTGCATGAAGCCGGTGATTTCTTCTCACCCTACCCCGATGTGTTGCGGAGTCTGGAGCCTCTGATTTCAGTGGGGCTCGATTATCTTCGGCTGGGACAGCCTGTTCCGACCCTGAGCGGCGGAGAGGCTCAGAGACTCAAAATGGCCGGCCACCTTGCCTCAACCAGGGGCAGGGGAAAAGCATCCGAGCAGATTCTCTTCCTCTTTGATGAGCCCACCACGGGACTGCATTTTGATGACATTGCAACGCTGCTCGGCGCCTTCCGGAAACTCATCGGGGCGGGTCATTCGATCGTTGTTATTGAGCACAATCTGGAGGTGGTCAATGCAGCAGACTGGATCATCGATCTGGGTCCCGAGGGTGGCGATGCGGGTGGAAGGGTCATCTGCGAGGGCATTCTTGATCAGGTGCTGGCCTGTGAAGAGAGCCACACGGGGAAGGCGCTCGTTGAACGGGGCAGGAAGCTTCATGCCGCACGGGGGGAGACAGGCCCGGGGTTGTATGAATTCGTCCACGCGCGGCAGTTCAGAAGCGGCAACAATCGTGCTGTTGCCGCAAAGAAGAGTCCATATACCGGATACTCGAAGCAGAGCATTATAATACGGCACGCACGGGAGCACAATCTGCAGAGCATCGACGTCAGCATACCACGTGAACGGTTCACGGTGGTTACCGGTGTCAGCGGAAGCGGCAAGAGCACCATTGCATTCGACATACTGTTCTCCGAGGGTCAGCGCCGATATCTGGAATCGCTGAACGCCTATGCCCGGCAGTTTGTCCAGCCCTCGTCCCGCCCGGACGTGGACAGTGTTTCTGGCGTTCCGCCCACTATTGCCATAGAGCAGCGGTCGAGCCGTGGTGGAAGAAAGAGCACTGTTGCGACCATGACTGAAGTGTATCATTTCCTCAGACTTCTCTATGCGAAGATCGGTACCCAATACTGCCCGGATTGCCGGATACCGATACAGCCGCAGACTATTGACTCGATCCTGGGCAGAATACAGGACGATTATTATGGAGAAGTGATCGGTGTATATGCGCCCCTCGTCACGTCGCGGAAGGGATACTATACTGATCTGGCCGGGTGGGCAGCAGGCAGGGGGTTCTCTCATCTCCGCGTCGACGGCGTGCTCGTCCCGACAAGAAACTGGCCGAGACTGAGCCGGTACCGGGAGCACGATATTGAGCTTCCGGTAGGAACCAGCGATGTTTCCACGGAGGAGGCTGTGAAGATCAGACAGTTGCTCGAGAGGGCACTTCAATTCGGCAAGGGGACGGTGTACATCACCGCGGAAGGGGATGGCAACACCGCGGAAGGGCGTCGTGCTGCCTATGCCATATTCTCAACCATCCGTTCCTGCCCGGGCTGCGGCCGCAGCTTCGAGGAACTCGATCCCCGGCTCTTCTCCTTCAACTCACAGCATGGCTGGTGTCCGGACTGTTATGGAACAGGAGCTCTCAACACTGAGTTTGCAGGTGATCAAACGGGTGAGGAGAAACGATGGCTCGATAAATCCGAGGGCGAATGGAACCTCTGCCCATTTTGTAGAGGCAGCAGGCTGAAGCCTGAGGCGCTTGCCGTAACATTCCGGGACAGGACAATTGCCGAGTTCACAGGGCTTTCGGTGACCGATGCATCCTGCTTCTTCAGCGGGCTTGCGCTCAAGGACCGAGAGCATGCCATTGCCCGCGACATCGTTGCCGAACTTCAGTCGCGCCTTGCCTTTCTCGAGGAGGTTGGACTTTCCTATCTATCGCTTGACCGTTCAGCACCAACATTGAGCGGCGGCGAGTCGCAGCGCATCCGGCTTGCATCCCAGCTCGGTTCGAATCTCCGGGGTGTCTGCTACATCCTCGATGAGCCCACCATTGGTCTTCATGCAAGGGACAACCTCATGCTGCTCGATACGCTGGGACGTCTCAGGGACAAGGGGAACACGGTCGTTGTAGTTGAGCACGACGAGGAGACGATACGCAGGGCAGAGCATGTGATAGACCTCGGGCCGGGAGGCGGTGTGCATGGGGGAAGGCTCGTTGGAGCGGGAACCGTGGACAAGCTGCTCAAGAATCCCGCCTCGGTTACCGGCCAGTTCCTGCGCGAGCCGCTCAGGCATCCGCTTATTGTAAGTCAGCGGAGAGATGTAGGCGCCG
>CBFDDP010000152.1:0-6164 GCA_965603595.1 uncultured bacterium | reverse complement strand
GGGGCGATGGCGAGGTATGCTCTGACCGGGCTGTTGGTGAAGTTCAGGTACTGATGCCGTACACCTGCGGGTATGAACATGCGTTCTCTTTTGCCGATCTTGATGTGCGGATAGGTCGCATCATCCGTACGCTCCTCCTCAGAAGAGGATATTCGAACGCAGAGCTCGCCCTCGAGAACATTGATGACCTCATCCCCCTGATGGGTCTCGAACTCTGATACACCTGCCGTGGGAACGGTGAGAACACCAAGATGCATGTAGTCGTTGCTGACCACAAAGGAGAAGAGTACGTGCCGCTCCCTGCCGTGTAAAATTTGAAGCTGGTCCTCAGGGCGGATGATGATGAGCTGCTTGGCCTTTCTGAGATCGGGCCCGGGTGCAGGCCAGTTTCCGATGGAATCCATGCTTCTTTTCAGTTTGGGAAGGGTATAGGCCGGCACGGGTTTCCCGTAGGAGGGTTCTTCGGGTCCTTTGAGAAAGCGGGGCTGCGCAACCTGGGGAATAATGGTTCCCATGCCGTCGTCGGCCCATATCAGCGGGGCCACACAGGCAATAACAACGATCCTTCGGTCATACATGTTGAAAAGCTGATGCCTCGTACACTGCGGTATGAGCATGGCGTCACCGGTTCCGAAGGAGAAGGTCTCCCCCGTTTCAGCATTAAATGCGACTGCGTCACCCTCGAGGAGGTAGTAGCATTCGTCTCCGTGCAGGTGATACCCTGCGGGCTCATAGTGACTGCCCGGAGGGAGTGTGAATTCAGCCATTAAGATCCTATCCGTGCTCGCAAAGACCTGGTTTTCAACCTGCATGGTTTCGAATCCGTAGAGGAACTGGGCATACATGTCCTCGGTGATCTTGCAGGCCCTCTTCTGATCCGGTGGAAACGGTGTATTTCCAATCCACTGAGGCACTTCGCTCTCTTTCGGCATGACAATCTCCTTTCTTGTCGCTGTGGCATCCCATCTCAGATTTTACTTGATGGTGATACATCTGCCATATTATAGATACTCTGGCTCCTTTTTTCAAAAGGTATTGAATCGTGCCTTCGGGATGAGTTCTTTTGGACGCTCGGGAACAGGAATTCATTCCTTGAATTATTTTTCATTTTCTTTATAATAGGGCGAACAAAAAGATACAAAAGATACGAAAAGATATCGTTGCGCTAGCGCTGTGATAGCGCTTCGCTAGTCGAATTTTTAATATGTAGGCTGGTTTTATGCAGGATTTCAGAGATCTATCACCTGAAGAGATTCAGACGCTCGAGAACAACGGATGCACCGCCGAAGGCTGGCAGTCAGTTAAGGTGTCCACAGATTTTTACGTGGAACGAGTGCGGGACACCGCTTTCTTCGGCACAGTACTGATCGGGAGCAACAGCTCTCAGGTTACCACCTGCGGATTGAAGCGTCCCTGCGGCATATATCGTGCGTCTGTTGCCGATTGTACAATCGGGAACAATGTCTACATAGCGAACATCGGCTCGGTAATACGCAATTATGTCATTGAGGATGGGGTCATTATTGAGTATGTATCGAGCATGACAGCAGAGGAGGGTGTGACTTTCGGCAACGGCATTCGTATCGAGGTCCTCAATGAAACAGGTGGGCGGGAGGTCACCCTGTTCAACGAGATGAACGCTCAGGTTGCCTATGTACAGGCCTTTTACAGACATGACAGTTATTTCCAGGAAAAGCTTCAGCAACTCATTGAGGAATACGTTTCACATCAACGGGCAAACCATGGGCGGATTGCTACTTCAGCACGTGTACAGAACTGTGGCCGCGTGAAAAATGTTAATATCGGCCCACATGCGGTACTGCAAGGTGCCCTTCGTATAGAAAATGGAACTGTTTTAAGCTGTGCCGAACATCCAACCTTCGTCGGAGCGGGCGTGGTCATGGATCACTTCATACTGTCGGAAGGTTCGAGCGTCGATTCAGGAGCGGTACTGAGTAAAGCATTCGTTGGCCAGGGAGCACAGGTGGGGAAACAGTGCTCGGTTGAGAATTCCCTGCTCTTCGCCAACAGTGAGGCCTTCCACACGGAGATCTGTTCGGTTTTTGCTGGGCCCTATACGGTTACCCATCACAAGTCGACATTACTCATCGCAAGTATCTGGTCATTCTACAATGCGGGGAGCGGAACCAATCAGAGCAATCACATGTATAAGCTCGGGCCGGTACATCAGGGGGTCTTCGAAAGAGGCTGCAAAACAGGTTCCTTTGCCTACAACATGATGCCCTGCCACATTCCTGCCTTTACCGCCATCATCGGCAAGCACATGACAAACATAGACATACCCTATTTTCCCTTCTCCTATCTTCACGAGGAGGGGGGCAAGTCATACCTGCTTATGGGTGTCAACATCTTCTCCATGGGGACGGTCAGGGATGCAGAGAAATGGCCCGAGCGGGACAGGAGAAAGGCTCCCGTCAAACGGGATCAGATCATCTTCGATGTTTTCTCCCCCTTCACCGTCGAGAAGATGCGAAGGGGAAGGACCATACTGGAGGACCTCTATGAAAAGACACCGCGTGAGGAGAAGAACGTACACTATGGGGGTATATTCATAAAGCGTCTACTCATGAGGAAGGGGATACGCTACTACACACTCGCAATCGATCGGTATCTGCTCGGGTGTTACTTTGACAGGATTGAAAAACAGGCAGGACAGGTCCAAACCTGGACGGAGGTTCAGAAGCGGTGTCGTGCGGATACTGGGTATGCCCAATCGTTAGAGTGGGCGGACATGGGAGGTCTTCTCATCTCGGAAGGGCGGATCAGGGACCTGATGGAATCGGTTCGCAGTGGAAGCGTGCACAGTATTTCTGAACTCATGGGCCTGTTCGAAGGGGCCCACCGTGCATACGGTGAGGATGAGTGGGGGTATATATGCGGCGCCTTTGAGCAGGAGTACGGCGTAAGACCGTCCGGGGTGGAGCCTGCACTCTTTCAGGAGCTGATTGGAAAATGGGCTTCTGCGGTTAATTCTCTATCGGTGCTTGTACTGGAAAACACAAAGAGTGAGTTCTCTAAATTTGCGCATATAAGCTATGGTATGGATTGGGGAGCCGAGGAGAGGTTAGAGGATTTTCAGGCCGTTCGGGGGACCTATGAGGGGAATCCCGTGATTCAAAAACTGCTCAGCGATAAAGGACGAATCGAGAGCCGTGTGGAAAATCTTAGAAAACTCACTGAAAAATTTGCTTAAATCATTCCTCCAGCACTGTTATATTTAAGGCACATATCGACTTACCAGCCTGTCGTAAGCAAGAAATGAGGTGTATGAATGAAAAAGGAAGAAATTGCTGAGCGGGTGATACGGGTTACAGCATGCGAGTTGAAGATGAGCGTGGATCGGATCAAGCTCGAACACCACTTTGCCCATGATCTGGGTGCTGACTCCCTTAAGTCCATTGAGCTCGTGGCCGCTTTAGAGGAGGAGTTCGAAGTCGATCTCGAAGAAGAGGAAGCCCTTAAGGTTAAGACCGTTGGCGGAGCTGTTGATTTCTTCGCCGAATTGTTAGCGGAATAGCGATATGAGGATACCTGCAATGGAGTTGAAACCACTTGTGCACGTTCAGGAACCCAATCTGATAAAGGAGATCTTTCCCCATTCCATCCCTCCGCTTATACGGTTCGAGGACAGGATCCGGGAAACCATCGATGGAGAGGAGGTTGAATTCGATCCTCGATCGGTGATCGATCGTGATATACATATCACGGATACCACATTCAGGGATGGGCAACAGTCCCGACCTCCTTACACCAGGGAACAGATGACCCGGATTTTCAGTAAGCTTTCAAAGCTCGGCGGCACACAGGGCGTTATTCGTCAGACGGAATTCTTTCTGTATACGAAAAACGACCGGGATACTATCGATGCCTGCAGAAATCTGGGATTACGCTATCCTGAGATAACCGGCTGGATCAGGGCGAATATAGGTGATCTTCGTCTGGTCAGGGAGATGGGCCTGAAAGAATCAGGTTTGCTCACTTCCTGCTCCGACTATCACATCTTTTACAAACAGAAGCAGACGAGGCAGCAGGCCATGGATGACTATCTGGAGGTCGTTGAGGCGGCGCTGGAAGCCGGTGTGCGTCCCCGATGCCATCTGGAGGATGTTACCCGGGCCGATTTGAAGGGTTTCGTCATTCCCTTCGTACAGCGGCTCGAAAGACTCACCGAAAATCAACCCGATCACCTGCGGGTCAAGATCAGGCTTTGCGATACCATGGGTTTCGGTATCTCCTTTCCAAATGTGGCTGAGCCGCGATCCATCCCGAAACTCATATGGCGCATGAAGGAGGAATGCGGTATTTCCGGAGACAGGCTCGAGTGGCATGGTCATAACGATTTTCACAAGGTGCACATCAACGGTGCCACTGCGTGGATCTACGGCGTTGACGCGGTAAACACGACACTTTTCGGATATGGCGAACGAACCGGCAACCCACCCCTGGAGGGAGCAGTCATGGAGTATATCGCGCTCAAGGGCGACCTCTGCGGTGTCGACCTCTCTGTCATTACAGAGCTGGCAGAGTACTTTCAGCGTGATGTGGGGGCGTCGATTTCCGCCAACTACCCCTTTGCGGGGCGTGACTTCAACACGACCCGGGCCGGAATTCATGCGGGGGGACTGCGCAGGAATGAGGAGATATACACCATATTCGATACCAAGAAGCTGCTTAACCGCCCGCCGCGGGTTGCGATTACCGACAAATCTGGAACAGATGGCGTTGCGCTCTGGGTAAACGATTTCCTTGGTCTCGAAGGAGACAAACGCCTCTCGCTCACCAAGGTCGTGAAAATACAGCGCTGGGTCATGGACCAGTATGAGAAAGAGGGCCGTCTGACGGCCATATCAGAGGAAGAGCTTGAAAAACAGGTTGAGCTGCACTTCCCGGAGCTCTATGCCCAGGCAAAGTCCCGCAGGAAGTGAGACGGTGCCGCTCCTTTTTTGGCGGTACACAAACTAATGAAATGGGGTAAAACATGTTAGTCGTTGTGAAGAAAAACCATGAAGAGGTAAGCAGGGAAGCAGCGCGAGTTGTTTCAAATATGCTTCGTGAAAAACCTTCCAGTGTTATGGGACTGGCCACCGGGAGCACGCCCCTGGATCTGTACAATGAGCTCATACGAATGTACAAAGAGGAGGGGCTTGATTTTTCAAAGGTCACGACCTTCAATCTCGATGAGTATATCGGCCTGCCGCCGTCCCATCCGGAAAGCTATCACTACTTCATGTACGAGAACCTCTTCAAACACATCAATGTACCCGAGCGGTTCATACACGTACCTTCGGGTATGGTTGACGTCAGTGAAGTACACCGCATCAACAGGTTCTGTGAATGGTACGAGGAGCAGATTGTCCGTTTCGGCGGAATTGATCTCCAGTTGCTCGGAATTGGCGTCAATGGACACATCGGTTTCAATGAACCGGGCTCTTCGCTGGGATCCCGAACGCGCATCAAAACTCTTTCGGAGAACACGAGGAAGGACAACTCCCGCTTCTTCGACAACGACCTGGATCAGGTTCCCAAATACGCAATCACCATGGGAATCGGCACGATTCTGGATTCAAAAATCATCCTCCTCATCGCCAGCGGCAAGAACAAGGCCAAGGCCATTAAGTATACGGTCGAGGGTCCCATAACCGGCCAGGTACCTGCCAGTGCCATGCAGATGCATAAGAGGGCCATCCTCATCGTTGATGAAGATGCGGCAGCGCAGCTCAATGGTACATATGACGAGTTCGTCACCAATCTCGAGTGAGTCCTTACCGAGCAGTGTTGTCCGGTATCACACCTGAGATGCTTCGGGCAGATCGAGCTTGACGACCGTTTCATAAAAGTCCCTTCTTTCACTCTTCCCACGGTTTGCACTGTATATATGCGTGGGGAATATCCTCTTGACAGTGGTTCTGTGGCCCGTATAATAGAGTTTTAGAAAAAGGGGGCAACGCCAATTGCAAAGTGAATCCTTCGGTACAGCTAAGGTTCAGTGTGTTTATCCAACGACGATTCATCCCTTCTATCACCTCGCGGCACATATCACCATTCAGGACCGGGCACTGTTCAGAGTGAAAAGTGTTTCCGTGAACAGGAAACCCGTGCTGGATTTCTTCGTGTATCACAACAGCCGCTTTCAAAAGAACGGA
>CBFDDP010000151.1:0-6215 GCA_965603595.1 uncultured bacterium | reverse complement strand
TCTCACGGGAGGCGAATATCTCATGCCTGGGGTAGAGAATGGTCTGGCTCATCTGGAGTACGGGAATGCGGTCTACGGGGCGGTGATGAAGCGCATCGGTAACCCGCTTCAGAGATTCCCTGATGCGTCCCTTGCTGCCCTGATACAATCTCTCGAATTCATCCAGCAGCGACTTTACACTCGCTTCCACAACTCTCTCCACAAATACAATTATGAGGACTCGATAAAAAGGGGGACACATCACTTAATGCTATTACGTGACGTATCCCCATAATGCATGATTCTAGCCTTTGAGGCCGGTCATACTCATGCCACGTACAAAGTGTCTCTGGAAGAAACCATACACGATGAGTATCGGGCCGATGACAAGCGTCGATGCGGCCAGGGACTCACCCGGGAAGGTCTGTTCAGCCTGGGTAAAATGGCCCAGGATGAGCGGAAGGGTTTTCATCTCGTTTCTGTTCACGATAACGAGGGGCCAGAGCAGCTCATCCCATGTCCAGAGAAATATGAGGATCCCGAGCACCGCAATGGACGAACGGACCAGCGGCATGATGACCGAAAAGTAGATCCTGAAATCTGTAGCACCGTCGATGCGCGCAGCCTCCACGAGATCGGTGGGAATACCGTACATGAACTGCCGCATGAGAAAGATGCCGAAGGCATTCATCGCAAAGGGGAAGATCAGTCCCTGATAGGTGTTGATCCATCCGAACTTGTTCATGAGAATGTAGAGGGGGATGAGCACGATCTGCGGAGGTATCATAACACTGGCAAGCACGATAAAGAACAGAGCATCCCGGCCCCAGAACCGGAGCTTTGCAAAGAGATACCCCGCAGCTGTTGCCGAGAAGAGCACACAGGCGGTCACCGCTGATGAAACAATGATGCTGTTGATGTATCCCCGCACCATCTTCAGCTCTTCAAACACATTCTCGAAATTGCGCATGGTCCATGTTTTGGGCAGCAGATGGAACTCCACATCGATGATCTCCAGAGACGGTTTGAAGGAAGAGATGATCATCCATATCAGCGGGAAGATCATGACGAGCCCGAAGACGATCAGAACCAGGTGAAGAAAGAACTTCCCGGTAAACCTGGCAGCACGATAACGGTTGATTGTATTCATCTTTAGTACTCCCATCTCTGCTGGAATGCCTTGATCTCGAGCAGCACGAGCCCGAACAGAATCGCGAACATGACCATGGATATCGTCGAACCGTAGCCGAAGCGGTTGCCATAAAATGCCGACAGGTACATGTGCAGGGTGAGCACCATGGTCGAGTTTGCCGGTCCCCCGGGAGGGCTTCCGGTCATCATGTATATCTGAATGTACACCCTGAGGGCATTGATCGAGTATACGGCTGCAATGAAGATGAGCTGCGGCGTCAGGAGGGGGAGCGTAATTCTGAAGAACTGCTTGATCTGCGACGCTCCGTCGATGCGCGAGGATTCGAAGAGTGAGTCCGGAATCTCATCCATGCCCGCCAGAAATATGACTGTTCGTATGCCCGTGTCGCGCCATACGTCCATGATCATAATACAGAAGAGTGCGGTTGTCGGGTTGTCGATAAAGGTTAAACGGTTCCTGTCGATGCCGAAGAGTGCCGACAGCACTTGTGCGAACAGACCAACCTTTGGAAAATAGAGCAGTGTCCAAACGAGAGACACTGCCACTATCGACGTCACAACGGGCGCGAAGAACATTGCCGTGTACACCTTCCGCATAGTCCCCCTGGTGCGATAGATAAGGGCCGCAAAAACCAGCGAGGTAAAAATACCAAGGGAGACCATGACCCCGAGATAGTAGAAATTGTGCCACAGGGATTTCCAGAATATCGGATCGTTCATCATGAATTTGTAGTTTCTTAAGCCCACGAATTTGTTTACCGTGATGAGGTCCGTTCTCCTGAAGCTGAGAAACACATTGAATAGAAAGGGCCATATCCCGACAAGCGTGTAATAGATGAGTATAGTGAATGCAACCACCAGTATAAAGGTGTTGATGGGTGTTTTCTTCTTCCTTAAGAGAGCCATGGCATGTCCGCCTTCTCTTCAGTGATTTACATGAATAGCGGTCGTCAAACGCAGGGCCCTCAGGCCCTGCGTTTGACGCTTCATTTCACATCAGTTGCTCAATAAAATCCCGCCTTACTTCGCCTATTCCGCGAGCTGCTTTTCCTGTTTTGTCAGGTAGCTTGTCAGGTACTCCATCATTTCGTCAATGGACTTCCTGCCAAGGAACACGCTCTCCATCTCGGGGTGGATGACCTGGCGAATGATGATCGGCTCACTGACTTTCGTCTCCAGAACATTGACCGCGGGCAGGCCCTTGTTCGTGGCTGTGAGACAGGTCTGGGCGAACTCGTTCATCTCACTGTCGCTCCTGCCCATGAGCTCGGCAATGTACTTCTTGTTGCAGACAGCACCGACCCAGTAGGGCGGCTCATGATAGAAGGGAATATCGTAGAGCTCTGTAGGCTTGGTCATGATGTCCCTAATAAAGATGAGCGCCGCGTTTCTCGTGTCGCCGGTCACCCGCTTTGAAACGAAGAAGGCGCCGTAGCTCACGATGGAGCCCAGCACAAGCTCATCCTTGGCAGTCGGGAAGGGCGGCATGAGTACGTATCCCACCTCCAGTTCCGGGAACTGCGTCATGGCAAGCCCCACGTCCCAGGGTCCGATGAGGAGCATGGCACCGAGCTTGTTCGGGAACGAGGTGAAGGGATCACCCGACTCGGGATCGTAGATGTCATTGTCCACGAACCACTGGAACGTTTCCATGGCCTTATTCGCCTCGGGTATGTTGAAGTTCCACTCCAGAGCCGACTCATCAAACACCCTGTCGCGTGCACCCTGCATCTGGATCATGTCCAGAAAGGCATTGGCAGCCTCTGTGTAGGAGAAGAGAATACCGCTGCGCTGTATCGAGCCGTCTGAGTTGTACTTCGTGAGCTTCTTTGCCGCAGCCCTGATATCGTCCCAGCTCTTGATGTCCGTCGCATCGATGCCGGCTTCCCTGAACAGGTCCTTGTGATACACGAAACCGAATGCATTTGCACCCGTTGCCCAGGGCATACCGTAGTAGTTTCCGTCCGAGCCGGTCACATTCTTGAGCGGCGCCTCATAGATGTGATCCTTGAACTCCGACACGCTCATGATCGTCGGCGTGAGTGGATAAAAGAGCTTGGACACATCCTTTCCCACCAGCCACTCGTCGTAACCGAACAGGATCTCCGGCTCGTTACCCTGTGAAATCGAGGGAATGAGCTTTGCGTAGAGATCGTTGAAGGGGACCGGAATGAGGTTAAGATCGATATTCGGATGATTCGACTCGAATACGGCAACATAGTCATTCATCCAGCCGACCCCACCTGCCCAGTCCTGAAACCACCAGTTGAGCGTCACCTGTGAGGTGGGCTCAGTGATCTCCGTGGGCTCTTCCATGGCACCCTCTTTGTCCTTGCCGGCTGTCAGCACGAACAGAGTGCCGAGCGCAGCAATGATGAGAATGACCATGGCAAAACCTTTCAGATGTTTCATGATAACCTCCTTACATAATGTAGTAGTCATGCTTTTGTGATAAAAACAGGGTGAACAATCAGTACCAGAAACGCCGTCTCCAGGCATCACCCCCTCTCTTGTAATCGAGTACTGCCGAACACGTACTTACTAAATGCGATTAAAATTCCCTGTTGAAAATTTCATTGTGCAACCCTTGCCGCTTCATCATATGCAGCAACAATATTTTCAACCGGTACACCAGTCTGAATGTTGTGCACGGGATTGAACACAAACCCGCCGCCATCCGAAAATACCGCTGCGTTTTCTCTCACCTGCTCACGAACCTCTTCAGGTGTACCGAAGGGAAGCATACGCTGCGTGTCAACACCACCTCCCCAGAAGCAGAGCTCCTCACCAAACTCCCGCTTCAGCCGACCCGGCTCCATGTTCCGGGCCGATATCTGAACAGGGTTCAGAATATCAAACCCACAGTCGATGATGTCGGGAATAAACTCGTATATGGAACCGCAGGCGTGAAGCATGACTGCATAGTCGGAATTCTCCTTTACATACTGCACAAACCGCTTCATGGGCGGCATGAACACCTCGCGGACCACGACCGGATTGACTGACGGCCCGTTCTGATTCCCCAGATCCTTGTACACGGTGATGATGTCAACCGCGTCACCCACCGCGTCCCTGAACAGTATGAAATTTCGCTTGTACATCTCTGTGAGACGTTCGAGAAAATCGATCATCATCTGTTTGTTGGTCAACAGATTCATCATACCCTGTTCATAGCCGAAGTAAAACTCAATCTCGAAGGTGGCAAATATTTCACCCACCACTGCCCGCTCAGAACCGTGTAAACGCTCAGCCTCTTTCCGGTAATAGTCCGCCTGTTCCTGCGTGAATCCATTGAAACCGAAGAGCATCTCAATATCCTCCATGTCTTCGACTTCCGCGAGTGCCGGGCGAATAGCATCGAAGTAGAAGCCGTCCTTCGGTATACGGAACAGGCTGCCACTCTTCTCGAGGAGGTGGGAGCCGTCCGATTGAGGCTCCGGATTGAAATCCTTTGATGTCAGACAAGAATCACCATTCGGCATGGTCCATTCCTTCAGACCCACGCCGCACTTCACACCGAGGGGGTCATAGGCACCGAACAGGGGTAGCACGTCGATGCTGAAGCGTTCGAGCACATCGTCCTCAACCCGGGCAAGGAACTGATAGGTGTCGATGATTTCAACCAAACCCTTCGAAAGGCCCAAATGCTCCTTCAGCCGACTGTAGGAATAGGCGTGGATACCCGTAACAAGCGTAGCCCCCAGATCGAGCGGCACCCGGTCCGTCTCCCGGTGTTGAACGGCGCGGAAAACCCTCTCCTTCGAAGTCATTCCCTGAATACTCCCCTTTCCTATACGTGCTCGAGTGCGGAAACGAAACGCTGATATGCCCTCTCATATACTTCCCTGGTGTTCATATCAGGTTCTACAAGCTCAGTGTGCCCGGTAAACCTACCCGCAGCATCCTCAATCGATGCGTAGACCCCGCTTCCCACTCCGGCAAGTATTGCAGCACCGGCACAGGCCGCTTCCTTCTGCTCGGGGATTTCAAGAAGAATGCCTGAAACATCAGCCACGATAGATGGCCACACAGAACTACGCGTACCTCCTCCGATCATGATGAGCTTCTCTATCTTCATCCCGATCTCATGAAATGCTTCAATGTGTCTTCTGTTGGCAAGCGCCACACCTTCAAACACAGCTCGTGCAAAATGCATGCGATCATGGGCCGTATCCACATTGAGAAAGGAGGCACGCTCAGACTTCGATGTCCACTTCGGAACAAATACCATGCCATCACTACCGGCATTGACCTTGCGCACCTCGTCGCTCAACCGCTCAAGAGTCATGTGGTGCTGGAAAGTACTCTGAAACCAGTTCAATGAATCACCGGCCGATGAAACTGCGGTCAACAAACCGTACCTGTCCTTCAGAAGATGTATACCCGGAGAGATGAGATGATTTTCGTCCCACACCAGTTTGTCCGATGTGGCGAGGAGGACCCAGGCAGTGCCGCTTGAAAGTACACAGTCACCGATCTCTATTGCCCCCGCACCAATATTTGCGCAGTACTGATCATGACCGCCTGAAACGACAACTACATCGGTAGGCAACCCCAGCTCCTCTGCCGCATCTTCTCGCAGATTCCCGATTATGTTTCCTGAGGGGATAATCTCGGCTATGCTGTTCCTTTCAATACCGATTATGTCAAGCAAACCCTCTGACAAATCGAGTTTTTTCAAATCGAGAAACTTGGTTAAGGCGAGATTAGAATAGTCGATAACAAACCGACCAGTCAATAGGTAATTGATATAGTCAATCGTTGAGGCAAAGTATCGAGCCCTGCAAAAAATCTCGGGTTTTTTCTCTTTGAACCAGAAAAGTACGGGAAAATTACAGGCATTCAATCGTTCCCACCCGCATATCTTGTAAATCTCCTCTCCCGATATTTTCCCCTCCAGAACTGGCTGTGTCTCATCCGCACGCATATCAAGCCAGCTTACCGCATTGTCCAGCGGCTTGAAATTGGCATCGAGCAGAACTGTGGCACCTCCCTGGGCCGAGAGGCTCAGGGCCACAACACTTTGTGCAACCTTGTTTCTCGCAAGCAGCTGCCTGACTGTCTCCACGAGGGCATCCCACCAG
>CBFDDP010000150.1:0-6361 GCA_965603595.1 uncultured bacterium | reverse complement strand
CCGGGCAGAGTTTTTCCTCGAAGAAGCAGTAAATTATAACCCTGAAAACACCACCTACAGGCTCCTTCTCGAAGAGTTTAAAAGGTCGCAGGAGGAAGGGACGGCCTTGAAATCTCGTATACTCAATAAATTCAACAGGTTCGCTTTCACCTCCGGGCTTGAAGACTCCATCGGAAATATCTTCAAAACCATCTTCACCAAGTAGATACTTTTATAAAACCCTCTTCTTTTCCCCAATACGGCCGAAATTAAAATGAAAGGCTGCCAGTGCAGCAAGGGGTGCCTATACCCGAATTTGTCAGGGGGGTACAATGCGGATAACATCACTGAAGTATCTGCTTGTCATCATATTCCTGCTCATTGCGCCGGCTCTGTTCGGAGCCAATGTACTCGTGTCGACCATGGATCTGGCAACGTTTTTCTCCCAGAGCGGGGACCTGAATACGAGAGGCCAGTTCGATCTGGACTTCAACGGAGGATACAAGTATCAAGCTGAGCTTGCCTTCGAATACCTCAACAGGGACCTTGAAACGGACAACACCCAATCGCTCATCTTCGATGGGGCCTCGGCTTCGGTAAACCGCATCGGGGGTTTCTTCGACCTTACCTACTGGACAGGCTACAAAGGTGTGATCGGTGAGGGAGATTTCTATATAGGCCATCTGTATCACCCGAACGAGAACTTCGAATACCGGGGATACCTTCCGCTCCTTGGAACGGGACTCATATTCGGTGCACGAAGCAGGGATGATCGTTACGGGGGAAAAATCTATACCTATCAGCGATACGGTGTAGGATACATCAATTCGGTCGACCTGGAGTTCAACCTCAACACAGGCCCTGTCCTGTTCAATGCCTATCTTGGAGAATCGGACAATAATTGGAGGGCAGGCCTGCAGTTCAAGTATCTCGGTGAAAAAACCGGAGTGTATCTCACCATGGGAAACCTGACACTGAGAAGCGGAGACCTCCTCAATTTCGACAATTTCTACTTTCTACTCGAGGAACGGTTCAGTGCCGGAAACTGGAATTTCATTGCCTCCGTCTTGGCGCGGCCCAAGTATCACTACGATTATGTGAACCGTACCTATGCGCCGACCAATGAAACGAATGACATAGACTTCAACTTCAACCTGAATTTCGCACCTGAAACGAAGAACTACGGTTTAGGCGGTGAGCTGACTGTGCGGACGAGCAGCGTGGAAGAGCTGAGTGTCTACATCTCTCCCTATGCCGAACTGTACACTCTGGGGATTAACTGGAGACTGATGATCGATTTCAACGTTCTCAGCGAATATCGAGATCTGATAACAGGTTATCTCAACATAAACGCTTCATTCTAAAAGGCGGGGGGAAAAAGCAGGTCCTTTTCTGCCGGCGCAGCAACTCCCACACAGTGGATCAACCACTCTCACCGTTCTTTATGAACTCATAGCCCATATCGATGGCCCTGATGTTGATCTCGTTGTATTTGATGTTCCTCTTGGATACCACTTCCGGAAGAGAACGCTTGATGCTGGTAAGAGTTACGATTTCCGTAACTGCGATGACGGCACCCACGATGGCCATATTGCTCGCCCTTCCGGATCCGGCCTTCTCGGCAATGTTATTGGCAGGAACATAGAAGACCCTCACATCATTGCGTTCAGACTCACGATCGATGAGCGAGCTGTTGATAAACACATTGCCGCCCGAACGGACAGTTTCCTCGAACTTGTCAAGGGAGGGCTTGTTCATAACCACGAGCGTCGATGGATGTGGAACGAAGGGTGAGCCCACCGCACGGTCAGATACGGTGACATTACAGTTTGCCGTACCACCCCGCATCTCAACACCATAGGACGGGATGTGGGAAACGTTCTTTCCCTCGAGCATGCCGGCGAAGGCGATAATCTTTCCGGCAAGGATGATGCCCTGCCCGCCGAATCCGGCGATGATCAACTTTTCCGTCATGGTTACTTTCCACCTCCGTTGCCTCTGTCCCTGAATACACCGAGTGGATAGTAGGGCACCATGCTCTCCTTCACCCATTCAGCCGCCTGCAGGGAGGTCATTCCCCAGTTCGTCGGGCACATGGAAAGAATCTCCACAAAGCTGTACCCGAGACCCTTCCGCTGATATTCTATGCCCTTTTTGATTGCCTTTTTCGTCCGCATCACATGTTTCACGTCGTGAACCGAAGCCCTTTCGATGTAAGCGGGGCCTTCCATCTCCGTAAGCAGTTCACACCACTTGAGCGGCATTCCCGAGTTGCCCTCGTCCCTGCCGAAAGGTGAGGTCTTCGTCCTCTGGCCGATCAGTGTGGTGGGAGCCATCTGGCCCCCTGTCATGCCGTAGATAGCGTTGTTGACAAAGATGACCGTGAAGTTTTCACCGCGGTTTGCGGCGTGAATGGACTCCGCCGTTCCAATGGCCGCGAGGTCGCCGTCCCCCTGATAGCAGATGATTGTCCGGTCGGGCAGTGCCCTCTTCAACCCGGTCGAAACCGCCTGTGCTCTCCCGTGGGCCGACTCGGTACCGTCACAGTTGTAGTAATTGTATATCAGCACCGAACAGCCCACCGGTGCAACGATAACCGTCTCTTCCCGGACACCAAGCTCATCGATGCACTGCGCCAGCAGCTTATGAATGATCCCATGTCCGCATCCCGGGCAGTAATGCATCTTGACCCGTTTCAGGGATTCGGGATGTTTATAGACCGCTTTGAGCGTTTCTGTATTCACCGTGTCAGCCTTCATCCATCAACCTCCACAATTTTCCGTAGCAGCTCGTCCTCATCCGGGAGCATACCCGCTGTCCTCCCGTAGAAGAAGACCTCCTTCTTCCCATTAACGGCGAGCCGCACATCCTCAACCATCTGTCCCAGGTTCATCTCCACATCGATGAATCCCTTCACCCTGTCCTTCGAAGCCAGTTCTGAAATAAATCCTTCCGGAAAGGGCCAGAGTGTTATCGGACGGACGAGCCCAACCTTGATGCCCTTCTCCCGGGCCCGCATAACAGATACTCTCGCGATACGTGATGCCATGCCGAATGAAACGATAACGATCTCGGCATCATCAATTTCGTATGTCTCGTATCGCGTTTCCTTCTCCATTATCTCATCGTACTTGGCTTTCAGCTTCAGGTTGAGCTCCTCCAGCGCTCCCTGCGGGGAGAGCCGGAGACTCTTGATCGTTCTCTCCTTCCTTCCCCTGCAGCCGTCCACAATGTAGTCCTTTTCAGGTATCTTCCTATTCGACGGTTTCGGAAGGGTCAAGGCCTCGGTCATCTGTCCCAGAGCGCCATCGCCGAGAACGATAACCGGTGTTCGGTAAATATCTGCCAGGTCAAAGGCATCGATCATCAAATGGGCGAGCTCATGAACCGTGGCCGGTGCCAGTACAATGGTCCGATAATCTCCGTGGCCGCCGCCTTTGACAGCCTGGAAATAGTCTGATTGCGCCGGTGCTATGTTGCCAAGGCCAGGGCCTCCCCGCACCATGTTCACGATGACCGCCGGCAGCTCTCCGGCAGCCAGATAGGATATCCCCTCCTGCATGAGGCTGATTCCTGGAGAGGATGAGGAAGTCATGGCCCGTTTCCCCGCAAGGCTCGCTCCCCATACCATGTTGATCGAACCTATCTCACTCTCCGCCTGCAGGAAGACGCCCCCAGCCTCGGGCATTCGCATCGCCATGTATGCGGGCACCTCGTTCTGAGGAGTAATGGGATACCCGAAGTAATAACGGCATCCCGCGATAATGGCGCCTTCGCACAGCGCCTCATTCCCCCTCATCAGTATGCGTTCAGACATATCAGTTCTATGCTCTTTGGCTTTCCACCTGTCTGTACACCTCTATGCAGACGTCCGGGCACATGATACCACAAAAGGTGCACTTGGTACAATCCTCTTTATTCTTATAGACGCTGTAATGGTAGCCCGATCCATTGAAATCGTCGGACATAACGAGCACCCCATGGGGACATGCCTCAATGCAGAGCTCACATCCCTTGCAGCACTCCCTGTCAATAACAACGTTTTCCACAATTCACTCCCTTTTTCATTTAGCTCAACTTGAAATTAATACGATAAGAATAATAGCAATATATTTTTAATGCAAGGGATATGACAAGATGAAAAGACGCCCCTTTTATTTTGCAGCAATCATCATTATGTTGATCGTCGGTTGGAGCGGCAGTGCCCAGGAGCTCGTTGTCCTCCCGGGCGGCGTTCTGCAGGAGGATGACAGTGCAGAGGTTACCGGTGATTATGTGCGGCTACGAACCGGACCGACCCTTGAATACCGCATACTCACAAAGGTGAATCACGGCACCCCTGTGACGGTCCTCGAGAGAAACGAACAGCTCGTCAGCATCAAGGATATGAAGAACTACTGGTACAGGATACGGCTCGATAAAAGCGGCATCGAGGGATGGATGTTTGGCCATTTTCTCCGGAAAAAAGAGGAGCAAGCACCAAAAGAGAACGCAGCAATACCAACCATCGACGAACCTATCCCCTTTAAGAAGGAAGCCTCAATCGGGGCAGCACTTCCTCATTTAAACAATTTGGGAAGCATACAGGAACCCCGCTCCCTGGTCACATCAGGGGACCTGAACGGAAATGGCACTCCCGAGATCATCTTTCTGAGAAGCGAAGAACGAAAACGCAATCTTTACCTCATCGGGTACGAGACCGAGGGGAACAGAGGCACAAAGAAATCCTACAGTGAAGTGTATCGCATCGAATTGCGCGGTGCCGATGTGCACAGCATCGAGGTTTTCTCGGGAGAGTGGCTCGAATATCCACTCATTGTGGCAAACGGTAAGACATTTTCCCACGTCTATACCTTTGATGAAACGAGGAGCGCGCTAACGTTTATGTTCAAGACCGACTCGCCCTTCATTTCCATGGGAAGCCTGGACGGGAAACAGAAGCATATCATCTATCTGAAAAGAAACAGAGTTCCTGACAACGATGGAACGATTACCTATTATGTCCATGCGGCAAGCTTCACCATGGATCGGGGACGCCTCTCCATACAGGACCGCTTCTCTTACTCTCACCCCTTGCCCGTCAAGAAACTCGTCACCTTTGATCTCACCGGTGACAGCAGGGCAGAGGTCGTGTGCGAAATCGGCGGAAAGGAAAACGGCGGAGGAATCGTGGTCTTGGGGCTTGGTGAAGCGGGACTGCAGCGTGCCGTCAATTCGGGGATTGTCACCTATAAGGACAATCAGTTTATCCGCATGTGGGGAACAACGGTGCAGGACAAACCCCGCCTCGTGCTCTACACGACCGATCCCGAAGACGGCAACGACGCGGGCACCTCATTCGGTTTTCTGCTCACAAAACTGAACGGAAGCGAGTTACTCGTCGACCGGTTCTACCCGGTCAACAAACTCCTGGACGATGCAAACAATTATCGCGAGGCACTGATCGTGGGCGAGGACCATGAGCTCCCCTTCCTCGTCATGGATTATGATGAAAACAAAACCCGGTACGAGCTGAAGCGCCCCATGTATCAGTGAGGTTTAAAGCCTGTACCCCCACATCTGAGCCTCGACCACGGTAGACATAATACCTTCCGAAATAACATTTGATTTACACCAGGAAAAAGGTACCCGATTGAATGAAATTGCACACTGATATTATCTGTGCTATGGTATGTCAACAAAAGAAGTAAAAAGGATTTCTAAAACAGGAGTCTAAGTATGGGTTTTAGTGGGAAATTATCCGGTAAGAAACAACCAAACAAGCTTCTATCGCAGGATCTACGCAACTATTTAATAGAACAGGGAAGCGATATCGTCGGTTTCGGATCGGTTTGTCGTTTTACCGGAGCACCGGAGATCATGCGACCACAGAGATACCTGCCGGAAGCAGTGAGTATGATCTCTATCGGATTGCATATAAACGAAGCTGCTTGCGACCTCATTCTGCGGAGTGTACAAAACAATGAACTGCCCCCTTCTTACTACTCGTACCAGGTGTTCACTCTTAATCAAATCAATCCCCAGCTCGATCGGCTTGCTTTCTTGGGTGCCAGGTTTCTCGAACGTAAAGGTTACCGGGCCTATCCCTTCCCCGCCAATATGCCCCATACTCTGATACCGACGAAAGAATATCCAGGGGGTCCTGGTGATATCTCTCATAGACACGTGGCCGTTGCCTGTGGGCTTGGAGAGATAGGCTGGCATAATCTTTTCATTTCTCCTCAATTCGGCACGAGACAAAAACTGACAACAATAATTACGAATGCCCATCTCAGGGAAGATCCGATGATGGACGGCAGACTCTGCGATCCAGAGAAATGTGGATTTCAATGCGCACACGCCTGCCCAACCAATGCAATCTCGATAAATATCAACAAAAAAG
>CBFDDP010000149.1:0-6375 GCA_965603595.1 uncultured bacterium | reverse complement strand
CGTCAGCCTCCCCTCCTTCAGGTCGGACGAGTAGAAGGGAAACATGAACTGGTCGAAGCGGCCCGGTGAAATGGAGACGCCGTTGTCGTAGATCTGCGGTACGAGCTGTACAAACCAGAAGGACTGAAGCGCCTCATGGAAGGTACGCGCGGGGTTTTTCGGTACCCACTCACAGACAGCAGCGATTTCCTCCAGCTCCTCTCTCCGTTTCGAATCATCCTCAACCGCCGCCATATTGCGGGCCTCATCTGCATAACGCGCTGCAAAGGCGATAACAGAGTCACACATACTGATACAGGCCTCGTAGAAGAGCTTTTTCTGATAGTCCTCTGGCTTCCATATGACGAGCCCGTCAAGTTTCTCAGTTACCTCTTCCCTGATACCATCCAGTCCCTGCCTCAGGACCTTCTCATAATCGAGTGCCACGTGGCCGAGACCACCGTCCTCATGCAGGCCCACACTGAACACGGTTGCCACGAAACGCTGCAGCCTGATCTCCTCGCTGAGGTATGAGTAGAGCCGGTCATTGAGTGTCCTGCCCCTCCAGTAGGGGTATATGTCCTCCCTGAACTCCCGTTTCACCCCCTCGGGTGTGATGAAACGATCCTGGGGACGGGTTTCAAAGGTATCGATCTCCTGGTTGACCCATTCGACGGCAAACTCCGGAAACAGCGGTGCACTACGCTGAGTGCTCGCCTGATGTCCCACAATCAGCTCATCATCCAGTATGTACACCCCTATGCCGCGCATGATGCGGTCGAATGCCTTTGAGCGCTGCACGAGGACGTGCTCACCCTCAGTCTCCTGATAGGATTGTGTAATAATCCGTGCCCGTTCGATACAGATATGGGGATCCACAGTAATGACACGGTTGCGCAAACGCTGGCCCCGCTCATAGGCAGCCATGCCAGGATTCAATACATGGTCGGGCTGTGTGGGAAAATCATGCGCTTCCCGGTATCTGGTAAGCAAAGTTACTGTCAAATCCATGAGGTTCTCCTTTTACGTATCTCCCTGCGGTTGGTCACCCCAAAAGGGGTTTCCTCCCTCCGGTCGATCAATTATAAAGAGGATGCTCTGAAAATACAACAAATATTTTGTAATCGTTACAATACTGTATCAATTTTATTCATGACTGGGGCTATCCGCCTATCATGACACGAAGGTTATGGGATTCAAATACTGCCCTTATCTCATCAACTGCTTCCTTCTCAGGGGTGAATCCGGCACAGTCGTATTCCCTGCCGAGCTTTACGTATTTTGATTCGCCGAGTCGATGATAGGGAAGAAGATGCACCTCCTCCACGCCCGTCTGTACCACGAATTGGGCAAATGCCCTGATGTTCCGCATGTCCGTATTGACCCCGCCAACAAGCGGCACACGGAATATGAGCTCCCTTTTTATCTTCGCAAGGTGCTTGGCATTTTCAAGTATACGCTCATTGGGAACACCGGTGTACTTCCTGTGCGCATCAGAATCCATGTGCTTCAAATCGTAGAGTACGAGGTCACAACCACTCGCGATCTCCTCCACATGCTCCCACGGAGCGAAACCGGAGGTTTCAATTGCCGTGTGCAGCATGCGCGATCTGAGCTTCTTCAGGAGCTGCAGTGTAAATTCACGCTGTGCAAGCACTTCGCCGCCCGAAAGGGTGACACCTCCACCGGAGGATTCGTAAAAGAGCCGATCCTTCTCGACCTCTTCGATGATCTCGCCGATACTCATATCGCGTCCCAGCAGTTCCAGGGCACCGGTCGGACACACCTCGACGCATTTCCCGCAGAAATTGCATATCTCAACGTGATATCCCTTTGCATCCCGCGCACCGGTCGGACACACCTCGATGCATCGGCCATCCCCGATGCACTTGTCAGGATTGAAGGTGATATGGGGTTTACCCTCTATGGATTCAGGATTACAGCACCAGGCGCAGTGAAGGGGGCACCCTTTCAGGAACACGACAGTTCTGATACCCGGACCATCGTGTAGGCTGTAGCGCTGAATATTGAATACCCTACCCCTGAGCTCTGGGGGGGTATCAGTTTCCCTGTACAGGGCATCTTCCATGCTCTTGGACACTCCCGTTTGATGGTTTGACGGTAGGCTTTTAACGATTCTACCATAAACATACTAGTTCGAATATGGAGATTCAAGTAGAGCCTAGGCTACCCCATGGTGGGATTTCATGATGGGGAGTAACTATTTCCCTTGACCCCCATCCCGCGCTGTTACTATGGTGTAATTGAGGCCCCAATGACTATTCCTGCAGACCAATTGGAAAAGATACAAAACCTCGGCATGCCGGAACGCATTGGGCGCCTCCTCCATAAAATGCTCGATGAACCCCGGTTCCTGTCCATTGACCAGGCCAGGCTCATCACTGAGAGCTATATGCAGTATCCGGACGAACCCAGGAATATTCAGAGAGCACGGGCACTTGCCCTATCGCTCAGAAAGATGCCTCTGTCCATTGACCCGGAAGAGCTGATCGTGGGCAATCGTACGCCCGGTGTACGGGCCGGTGTGGTGTTTCCGGAAGCAGGCATCGCCTGGATCGATGATGAGCTCGAGGACCTTGCGTACCGCCCGCAGGACAGATTCAATGTCCGCGCAGAGGACACCCAAGAGCTCAGGGAAAACATACTTCCCGCGTGGAAGGGTAAAGGCCTCAGGGACGTGATTGAAGATGAAATCGGGGATGAGATCGCGAAGATCGCCAAGGTAGTCAAGATAAACCAGAAGGACCACGCGCAGGGGCACATCTGTCCGGACACAGCAAAATGGCTGAGACTCGGCCCGGGAGGAATCAGGAAAGATGTGGAGCGGAGGCTTTCCGGGGAGACCGATGAGGGGAAGAGGAGCTTCTTTGATGGTGTGAACATCGTGCTCGAGGCTGCTCAGGACTTCATCAGGCGTTATGGAGACCTCACCCGAGAGATGTTGCTACAACCTGCGCAGGTAAAATATGGGGAGAATCTTCTGGAAACAGGCCGCATCTGCGAGAAACTCGCGGAGAACCCGCCTGATTCATTTCATGAGGCCGTACAGTCGACCTGGTTTCTCTTCCTCATATTACAGATGGAATCAAACGCCTCCTCCTTCTCGCCGGGCAGGATGGACCAGTTCCTCTATCCCTACTTCCACAGGGATTTTACGAAAGGGGCGATATCCCTCGAGAGGGCCCTGGAGATTATCGAGTCGCTTTGGCTGAAGTTCAATCAGATCGTATATATGCGAAACAGGGAGAGTGCACGCTACTTTGCCGGATTTCCCATTGGATTCAATGTCGCACTGGGCGGCCAGGATCTCGACGGCGGTGACGCAGCCAATACACTCTCCTACCTCTTTCTCAGGGCACAGGCCCATGTAGGCCTGCCTCAGCCTAACCTCTCAGCACGCCTCTTTGCACACTCCTCCGACAGTCTTCTCGACGAATGCGGCCGTGTGATCAGCCTCGGCTCTGGTATGCCCCAGATCTTCAACGATGAGAGCATTATACCGGCGCTCGAGCATCAGGGAATTGCACACGAAGATGCGCTGAACTATGCCATTGTGGGTTGTGTTGAGCTCACCACGCACGGGAAGAGCCTGGGGTGGAGCGATGCAGCCATGTTCAACATGGTGAAGGCCCTCGAACTGGCACTCAATGACGGGAAGTGCCTCATCACCGGTGAGCAGCTCGGTCCGCAGACCGGATACCTCACGGATTTTCAAACCTTTGAGCAGCTGGAGGAAGCATATAAGGAGCAGCTGCACTACTTCATCGAGCGAATGATCGAACTGTGCATCGCGGTGGACAAAACCCATGCAAGAATGCTCCCCTCGCCCTTCCTGTCCAGTGTTATTGACGACTGCATTGCCAGGGGTGTTGACGTCACGGCAGGCGGGGCCCATTACAACCTGTCCGGTATACAGGCAATACAGGTGGCAAATATTGCAGACAGCCTCGCAGCCATAAAGCGGCTGGTTTTCGAGGAGAAAGCTGTCGCCGCCGAAACACTGCTCCAGGCCCTGCAGGCGGATTTCGTGGGCCACGAACCGCTCAGACAGCAGCTTCTCAACAAGGTCCCCAAATACGGCAACGATGTCGAGTGGGTCGATGAGCTTGGCCTTCGGTGGGTACGCTACTTTTCTGAACAGCTCGCACCCCATGTCAATGCACGCGGCGGGGTCTTTCATACTGGACTTTACACTGTATCAGCACATGTGCCCATGGGCAAGAACGTGGGGGCAACACCTGACGGCCGGAAGGCCGGGCAGCCCCTCGCCGATGGCGGGATGTCTGCGGTATACGGAAGGGATCGGACCGCACCCACTGCACTCCTGCGGTCTGTCGCACGAATAGATTCCCAGCTCGGGTCGAACGGAACATTGCTCAACATGAAGTTCCTTCCCAACCTCTTCAGGACCGACCGGGATATCGGTAAGTTTTCCTCTTTTCTGCGTACCTTCGTGAAGCTGTGCATCAATCATGTGCAGTTCAACGTACTCCGGCGCGAAGACCTCCTCGCTGCCATGAAGCACCCCGAAGATCACCGATCATTGACGGTGAGGGTCGCGGGATACACAGCCTTTTTCACCGAACTGGCAGACGATCTGCAGGAGGAGATCATCGCCCGCACTGCATACAATGAGTTATGATCCTGGACTAAAGACCAACAATGGAGTATACGATGTCCTTGACCACACCGTTCTCTTCAAGCTCTTCGAGCACGGGGTCCAGCTCACTGGGTGACCCTGCCAGAAAATAGGTAAACCCCTCATGGTCGCTGTGTACGAGCTCACAGGTAAGAAAAGAGTTCTCCCCCGCCACATCCCGGGGCTTGAGCTTTCGTTGCGTGCACAAGATCACCGATTTTCTCAGGCTGCGTGAATCGTAGGGGCGCTCCTCGAAACCGATGACCTTGCTCAGTCTCTGTATCTTTCGCACCATGACATCCTTCTTCTTCTTGCTGCAGAAGAAGGTGAGCACCACACTCCCCTCCACAGCGGCAAATTTCTCGAGTCCGTGGCCGACAACAGTACCGATATTGATCCCCTCATTGCTGAAGGCTGAGGCGATGCTCGTGAGCGCCCCTGCCCGGTCGACCACATGCACCCGAAAAACCCAGTGATACTTGTCCGAATCACTCATGACCCGCTCCTCCCTCTCAGTCTCCCGATGCAAAGTCCGGGAAACGAAGGGGTTTCGTTTCTCCGGACAGAACCCCATACACCCCTGAAGCCAGCGCATCCATCTCAAGGGGTTCCTCGAACACGAACACAGGTGCCAGCCTGGCAGCCTTCCTGCGCAGTCCATTTCTGATAAGCGGACTCCGAACGAGCCCTCCGGTAAGGACGACCGCCTCCACATCGGATTCGAGTACCGCAAACATGGAACCAATCTCTTTCACAATTCTGTGCACCATGGCATCCACCACGATACGCGCCTCTTCATCACCGTCGGCTATGCGCTTCTCTATGATCTCCATGCGGTATTCGCCCAAATAAGAGACAAGCCCTCCCCTCCGCGAGAGCTGCTCGACGAGTTCCTCCCTGGTGTACTCACCGGAACAGCAGAGCTCGATGATTCCGCCAAGGGGTAGGGTGCCCGCACGCTGCGGCGTAAAGGGACCCTCTCCGAGAAGTGCGATATTGTTGTCGATCATCCTGCCGCCCCGAAGCGCTGCCACCGTTATACCCCCGCCCAGATGGGCAACGACCAGGTTGACATCTTCCAGCGGCCTTCCGACCTGCTCAGCAGCCCTGCCCGCGGCAGCACGGACACTCAGCGCGTGGGAAATGCTCACACGCCTTACAGGCTTGAACCCCGAGATCTCAGCCTCTGGTATGAATTCGTCCACGATGACCGGGTCAACCGTATAGGCGGGTACACCAAGTCTGGTGGCAAGCTCTGCAGCGGCAGGTATACCGAGGTTGCTGGCATGCACCATTTCCGGCTGCTCCATAATACCCTTCACCAGGGGCTCATCAACCTTGACCTTCCCACCTGTCACTTCAGCAATGGTATAGGTCCCGCCTCCGAGCTTGCCTGGCGGTCGTGGAACAAAGCCCCCCCTCGCTGCTATGGCATCGACCTTTTTCTCCCCCCATTCCTCCAGCGTGTCCAATACCCTCCGTACCACCCCTTCGACCTGTTTTTCCGCCACCTCAGAGGAGTTCAGTGAAGGAATTGAAAGCGGGACCTCCTGCTCCTGCAGCGGGTATGTATCGTTGTAGAGTGCAAGTTTCAGAGAGGTTGAGCCGGGGTTGACAACCAGTATCCTGCACCCCTTCGTTTTCTGCACCTTCTTTTCAGCAGCACCCCTCCTGGTCTCCACGGTACGCTGGGCATAGATACTGCAGAGGGCTATGGAGAGAAGCCGTGTCTCCAG
>CBFDDP010000148.1:0-6411 GCA_965603595.1 uncultured bacterium | reverse complement strand
ACCGATGAACCGATGAAAACCTGTCCTGTCTGCGCTGGAAAGCTGAACCGTCTTATAAGTGGCGGAATGGGTGTGATCTTCAAGGGTAGTGGCTTTTACACTACCGACTATAAGAATAGCTCTCATAAAAAGTTTGATGCAAAGAGCAAGAATGAAGAAGCTGACACCTCTGCAAATACGGATACAAAGCAAGAACCTACCAAAAGTTCTGAGAAAAAACCTGAGAAAAATACAGAAACGGCTAAAAAGTAGCTCCCTCCGGAATGTTATAAAACGCCCTCTAAGCAAATATGCAATCATGTACATAATAAATCGCCGTAAAAAGTTCTGTCGATAATGCAGTGGCATCGACAACAGCCGTTGCGAACGCAGTGAGACTCCTTTGATTGTGAGTGCTTTTTTTATGATCTTTCATATATCAAAACCCGGTTCATCTTCATAATGTTGTTCCTATAAGATATATTATGTCTACTTGAACATAAATGATATGAATTAATTGTATTAAAATAGATACGGATTAGAAACAGTCTATGTATAATCAGGAATTATGCAGTGAGTCGAGGTATGATTGAAGGATTATCTGCGCAGCGAGTTTGTCTATAACAGCCCTTCTCCTCTTTCTGCTCACATCATCAGAGAGCATGGCACTTTCAGCGATCAAGCTGGTGTAACGCTCATCCCAGGTTACAACTGAAACCTGAAAATATTTTTTCAAACTTTCAATATATTCCAAAACTTCAAGACCCTCAGCACCGAGCTCACCATTCTCTCTATATGGAACACCAACAACGAAGGAATCAATCTCTCTGTCGTCGATCAGCCGCTTCAGTTTCTTGAGACCGTAGCTCATGTTCTCACGGCGTATCACATCAAGCGGAAAGGCAATCTTTTTCCCGGAGTCACTGACTGCGACTCCAATTCGATGTCGACCGAAATCGATACCGATGATAAAGGTTTCTTTCACCGTTATATTTCCGTGGTTTTCAGTACACCCTCTTTTGGAGCCTTGAGAATGATACCGCGTTTTGAATTCTGAATAAAATCAAGCAGCATTTGCAAATCGGCAGACTGTTCTTCGTTTTCAGCATCCTCAATCATGTTCTTGAGCTCAACAAGCGAGCTCTTGATACTTGCCCCGCTTCTGTACAGCTGTTTGTATGCCTTCTTTAACAACACTCGCCGATCAGGAGAGAATCCGTTTCTTTTCAAGCCAAAAACATTTATACCGTGTACCAGTGCAGGATGTCCATCCACAATCATGAAAGGTGGTACATCCTGAACTATTTTGGTGAGGGCGCCAATGATTGCATATGAACCAATGCGAGTGAATTGATGAATCCCAACAGCAAAACTTATAAAAATTGCATCACCCAGTTCAGCATGGCCGGCTACTGATGCACAATTTGTTAAGTAGTTATTGTTACCTATTTTGACATCGTGTGCGACATGCGAACTCACCATTAAAAAGTTATTATCACCGATCTGTGTGATGCTCTCATCGCTGTTTGCGCGATGTATGGTAGCAAACTCTCTTAAGGTATTTCCATTTCCGATAACCGTAGTTGTATCACCTCCCTTGAATGAAACATCCTGAGGGTCTTGTCCGATTACAGAATAGCAGTAGAAATGGTTGTCGTTCCCAATAATCGTCTTTCCCCTGATGAATACCCCTGCTTCGATGATATTATTGTCGCCGATCTGTGCAGGGCCTTCAATGATCACATTCGGGCCTATTTCATTGTTTTTTCCTATTTTCGCCCGTTTATCAATACGTGCACTTGGGTGAATTGCCATAATACGTCCTTTTCTATTTTTGGGGATTATACCAAAGAAAATGTATTACCAGATCTACTGGCTGTATTCGATCATGGCAGTCATTTCCGCTTCAACCGTAACCTTGTCTCCAACAAGGGCCCTACCCCTGCATTTAGAGATTTTACCTCCCCACCTGACTATCTCCACCTCCAGGGTGAGCACATCCCCCGGAACAACCTGTGATCTGAATTTAACTTTGTCAAGTGCCATAAAGTAGATCGGTTTGTTCTTGAGATTGTGCTGTTGAATAACCAGCAGGGCTGATGCCTGTGCAAGTGCTTCGACCTGTAATACACCCGGCATTACAGGGAAATCGGGAAAATGTCCCTGAAAAAACGCTTCATTTCCTGTGACATTTTTTATTGCAGTGAGACCATTTTCGTGGATCTCAATTACTTTGTCCACAAAGAGAAAGGGATATCGATGAGGAATCATCTTCTTGATTTGCGCAATATCAAGTGTTTTCTGAGCTTCAGCCATGGCTGATCCTCCATGCCGTGATGGTATACAACATATGTATAAAATTATTTAACATCTGATACGTCTTCTAATTCCAGTTCAAGGGGGGCTAGAGGTTCACTGCTCTGCAAATCGAGAAGTTTCTCATCGAGTCTGAAGAGAACTTTGTCTGTCAGATTGATATCTTCGCTGCCGTATACAAAATTGCCGGAATTGTCCAGAACGAGGCTGAACCCTTCCAGCTCGCTTGTCTTTTTTATGGCTTCCATGATGTCGCGCTGAACAATTTGGAGAATAAGGGAGTCGCGAATAGTGCCCGTAGATTCGAGAAGATAACTGTTATACGTAAGCAGGCTCAATACCTCCTTATGGTCATCGATTTGGCGCTGCAGGCCCATTCTCTCCCTCGTGCTGATATCGTAGAATTCATCCCTGTATGTATCCTGCAGGTGTTGTATGAACTCCTGCCGGATTGCAATTTCTGTTTCGAGGTATCGGTAGGTATAGGTGTCCACCACTGCATCGATGTCTATATACCCTACCCTAACCAGGGTAATCGCCCATGCAGTACTGAAGGGCAGCAGTATCAGCAGGAGTAGCAGAAATATAATAAATGTCTTTCGCTTTTTTTTCATGGCACATCCTTCCCCAGGCGCAATAGATATCCTATCGCGCCATCATGTATTGATCCAGGTACCGATCGATTATTTTCTCAGAAATATCCCGCCACTGCAAGTACAAAGTCCCAATCCCTGAAAAAGGATTGACTGTTTGCCCACTGCCACTCCTCATCGTTCTGGTTGTACTTGAAACGTCTCGTCAGGTATATACGTATCGGAAGACTGGGAATCACGAGGCTTGCACCGAGACCGAAGCTGTACCAGAGGTCCCTCGGATCGAGTGAAAAGTTTGACGCATCGTTCAGGTATAGCCCGCTTGCGTCGAAGAAGAGTAGACCCCACACGTATCTCTCGACAATGGGGTAGCGGTATTCTAAGCTGAAGTTCATTTCGGCGTACCCACGAAGTGAGTAGAGACTTGGCCACTGAGTACTTGGATGCGACCATCCCCTACCCTCGTTCCAGGTATCAACCCTGATCAGGTCTGTGTTGTCTGCGGTCACCCGCCTTCCGGGATAGGGAACGATGAAACCAAAATTGAGGCGCGTTGCCAGTACAAACTTCCAGAAAGTCTTCACGTTGTAGTTCATTTCCGTGTTCAGGCGTATGAAGTTGCTGTAGCCACCGAGCAACCCACCGAAGAGATAAATATCCTGTGCAAGATAGGACCCTTTCTTGGCGAAATAGGGAATATCACGTGAATCCCTGTAGATATTCAGCTTCAGGTAATTCTTCCAGAACCAGGGATACTCGAAAAACCACTGTCCCTGCTCCTCGTCATACGTGGCAAACCACTGATCCCGAAGTCCCTCATCGAAGGGTATCTCATTTGAATCGCTATAGTTCCTGAACACGGAAAATGAAAGCTCATTGCTTGTACCGTAGTACCGTGCGAAACGCCTTCCGAGCCTCAGGCTAAGCCTGTATGTGGTGTTTAAATAGGTCATGGTAACGGCATTGCTGAAGTCGAGGTCGTATGGCGGTTCTGTTCCTTCAAAGGTTACCCCTTTTGGTATTGGCGTCTCGTCAGGCAATTTGTTAGCTGAACTCTCTAGCGGGTCATCTGATGTTAGATCTGGATCCCACGTATACACCTCATCTCCGCTCTGTTTCCCGTAATTGGTTCTTGACCATGAGAAGGATATACCCGCAGAGGTGGGTGTGTTGAAAAGCCATGGTTCATCAAGGCCGAATTCCACAATCTGCTGAGTAAATCCAATCTGAACCTTTTCGTAGAGCCGGAGTCCCCTCCCCAGGAAGTTATTTTCAGAGACCTCCTCATAGAAAGAAATACCCCGTCCTGAGGTGGAATAGGTTAGACCAAAGCTTAAAAGCCCTGTTCGCTGCTCCTCTACATCGAAAATCAGGTCTATGAGGCCAAACTCACTGCCCGGTCTCCAGTCGATGTTCACTGCACGAAAGTATTGAAGGCTGTACAGTTTATCTCTTGAGCGCAGTATCTTAGCCGAATTGAATATCTCGCCCTCCCGTATGGTTATCTCCCTGGCAATGACGAAGTCTTTCGTCTTTTCGTATCCTGTAATAATTATATTTTCAACATGGGCACGGATATTTTCAGTAATGGATATTCTGTATGCGAGTGTCAGGTTTTCAGTATCCTTTACAGGTTCCACATCCACGAGGGAATAGAAGTAACCATTGGATGCAAGTAAGTTGTGGATACCCTGTACACTGGTCTCCCACTCTGTTTTATTGAATACATCACCTTCATCGAGTGAAATCTGAGAGAAGAGCTCTTCATTGGTGAATATCTTGTTTCCAGAGATTTCAGCACCGGCATAGGTATACTGCTTTCCCTCAGCGACGTAAAGGGTGATATGCATCTCCTCGCGGTTCTTCTTTTCATTTTTTTGTGTATCAATGTCCACTTTGATGATCCGGGCATCGACATATCCTCTCTCTGCATAGTGGGCTTCGATACGGTCCTTGTCTCGCTCGAACTCAACATCCTGAAAATATCCGGAACTGAACCAGTACCCCCTCTGCTTTGTCTCAATGGTTCTTCTGAGGGCCTTTTCACTCACTACTTTCACACCACTGAAACTCAGGGTCTTGATGACAATCTTCCTGCTCTCCTTTATCTTGAATATTACATCCACTGCATTATAGGTCTCGTCGGTTTTCCTATCCTTCACCTTGACATGCTTTACTTCATAGGAGACCTCCGAATCTGGCCGCCCCTTTTCTTCGTAGAGGCGTTTAATACTGTTAACATCTATCAATAACTCGCTTTCCCTGAAAACTGAATCCTCTTTAAGCAGTATCTTCTCTTTGATTGCCCTGTCTTTGACCTTCTTGTTGCCGTTTATCTTAATTTCCCGTACATAGGGAAGCTCAACGAAGATGTAGGTTACAATGAGGCCTTTTTCAGATTCCTCCACGTCGATTGAAATGTCTTTGAAAAGATCAAGGTTGTTGAGGGATTTTAAGTCCTCATCAAGGGTCTTGAGGTCGAGGTTTTCACCCTTCTTTGTACTGATAACGCCCTTGATCTCGAATACATCATTCTTTAAGAGACCTTCATATTGAATATCAGCAATCTTTTTGCCCTCGTATTTACTGGAAGCAGAGACCATACCAGCCGTACTGACGAATGCCAGCAAGAGAAGCACATAGGCTATACGCCTGATACTCATTTGCTATAACTCCGGAGCATATATTGATATGAAGGATATAATATAATATAAAGGTCTTCTGCACGCATACTAGTTTTGCCTAGGGATGTATCTGATTGGATTAAGGTGGGCCTCTACGTAATCCTTTTTACGCGAATAAGATCTGCTTTTTTCCTGCTTCCCCTTACGACTGTGAATGAGTATCCCTGTAGGTTAAGGGTATCACTTTTTTGCGGTATTTTCCCGAGTTCATATAAAAATAATCCGTTTAAAGTTAAAAATTCTTCATGCGCAATATCGATCGACAGCAGCCTCTCCACTTCTACGATTTCTGTATCACCATCACAGATGTATTCACCTTCCTGTATCCGGACGATGAGGCTTCGCTCTTCGAGGGCATCGATTCTTCCAATGATTTCCTCCCCGATATCGTATATCGATGCGAGGCCTGTTATTCCTCCATGCTCATCTACTGCAAAGACTGTTGAAATCCCTTTCTCATAGGCCTCCCGGTATAGTTCAGTGATGTTTTTGTTCTCAGGGATGAAAACGGGTTCATCCATGACCTCAGTTACTTTCAAGTCTCTATCGGTGTTCACCAGCTCACGTGCGGTCAGCATGCCGATGATATTGTCAATTCTCTCGCGATAAATGGGAATAGAGTACTTATGATGTTTCTTGATGAATTGGAAGCTGTCGCGAACTTTTGATGTGTCAGGAAGTGCGAAAATGTCAACCAGCGGCACCATGATATCGGAAAGACGTTTCTCCCCGAAATCGAGTGTGTCCTCAAAATACCTGCTTTCATCTTCCGTGGAATGTGGTTCCAGATGTGTGGATATAAAGAACTTGACATCTTCCTTTTTCTTGAAGAGTCCCGG
>CBFDDP010000147.1:0-6496 GCA_965603595.1 uncultured bacterium | reverse complement strand
GCAGGACGAATATCTCCCCTTCGTTGATGGACAGTGTGAGACCCTGGACGGCCTTCACATCGCCGTAGCTTTTATGGATGTTCTCAAGCTTCACCATGTTATAAAACCTTTTTCAGAGAATTTCTCCACTCTTGGGATCGTAGAACAGAATCTTTTCACTCTCGGCAGTCACATACCCCTCCACACCGCTGATGCCTTCCCCATCATCGACGCGGCATTTGCAGAGATTTTCCCCGATGTAGAAGTTGCCGTATCTCATCTGCTGGATGGTTTCGACATTGACGATCCTGACCGAGAAGTTATTCTCTGTCTTCTCCGTCTTTTTCCTGAAAAAGAGGTATTCAGGCCGGATGCCGAAGATGAACTTATCCGTCTTGAAGTCCTTCATTTTCTTTTGCAGCGAGCTCGAAAACCGGAGAGACAGCTTCTCACCCGCGAGGACTTCACCGCCGACAGCGCGAGTGCATTTGATGAAGTTCATACCCGGGCTCCCGATAAAATAGCCCGTGAACAGGTTTTGCGGAATCTCGTATAGCTTTTCGGGCTCGCCTGCCTCGATGATCTTCCCATCCTTCATGATCACGATCCGGTCGGCGAGGGTCATCGCTTCCCGCTGATCGTGTGTGACGTACACCGTTGTCACGCTCAGAGATTTCTGGATTTTGAGGAACTCCAGCCTCATCTGTTCTCTGTACTTCTCGTCGAGGGCACTTAACGGCTCGTCGAGGAGGAGCACCTGAGGATTTCTCACGATGGCACGTGCCAGGGCGACCTTCTGTTTGTCTCCGTCGGAGAGCTCGGACATTTTCCTGCTCAGTATCCCCTCGATCTTCAGGAGCGCCGCGACCCAGTTGATCTTCTTCTTTATCTCGGACGCGGACATTCTCTCGGCCTTCAGGGGAAACATAATGTTCCTGTAAGCGTTCAAATGGGGATACAGGGCGTAGAATTGGAAAACCATCGCGATGTTTCTGTCCGCGGGCGAGAGATCGTTCACCCTTTTATCATTAAAATAGACGTTGCCGGCAGTTACCCCTTCGAGCCCCGCGATGCACCGAAGGGTCGTCGTCTTTCCACACCCCGACGGCCCGAGAAAGACGACAAACTCCTTGTCGCTTACCACGAAGTTGACATCGTCAACCGCCTTTACCTTGCCGTAGTACTTTTTAAGATTCTCAAGCGTGATTCTTGCCATTGAAATCTCCACGAAAAGCTGTTATTGGCTTCGCTCAGACAGATAATTTAATAGTTTTATCAAGATCGAGCTGAGGGCTATGATGATGATCAGGAGAATAAAGGCCCACGCGGACCCTTCGCCCGTGTAAAAGTACTGGAATGCGGTCTTGTAAAGGACAAAGGAGACGGTCTGCGTCGCATCCCCCGGACCCCCAGCTGTCAGCGTGTATATCAGGTCGAACTGCTTGATGGTATCCATGAGCCGGAAGATCACAGCGAGCACCAGTATGGGTGCAGAAAGGGGAAGCGTGATATTTGTGAACTTGAACCATGTGCTTGCCCTATCCACGCTCGCAGCTTCGTAGAGGTAGCGAGGGATCGATGAAAAGGCCGCCGAGGCGAGGAGCACCATGAAGGGAGTCCACATCCAAGTGTCTGCTATCACGGTTGCCCAGATGCTGACTCTGGGATTTCCGAGCCACTCCACCCTGTTGAAACCGAGCACGTTGTGAACAAAGTAGTTGATGATCCCCCACTCAGTGTTGAACATCAGCTGCCAGTAGAGCCCGACGACAACCGGGCAAAGCATCATGGGCATGAGGACAATAGTGAAAACCGCCTCTCTTCCCTTGAAATCTCTCTGGAGGACAAAGGCAATGAACACGCCGAGCACGAACTGTATACTCACCGCCAGGAGCACATATTTGAAGGTGAAGATGAACCGCTCCCAGCTGTAGCTATCGGTGATGATGTTTTTGTAATTCAAGAGTCCCACGAACTTGATGTTCGCAGGCCTCATCGCCGAGAAGCTCGTGAAGCTGTAGACTATGAGCATGATGAAGGGGTATGCGATGAGAAAGAGAAGGATAGCCAGGGTCGGCCAAAGGAAAACGTACTTGATCCACTTCTCTTTCTGCTCGTATCTGCTCTGCTCTTTCAGTGTCATGTCACTTTCTCCCAAGAACACCGAAGGTCATTCCCATGAGTATGTACTTGCGGATGAGTATGAAGAGGACCAGAATCGGGATGATCAGTATGTACCCTGAGGCCGCCACACGTCCCCACTCGAAACCCGCAGTCCCCATGAATGCAACGATGCGCGCGGGAAGGGTCACCGCATAGCGGGTCGATATGATCGTGGCGAAGGTAAACTCGTTCCAGGCAAAGATGAAGCAGAAGCCGGTTGTTGCCGCAATTCCGCCCTTTACCATGGGCACGAGCACTTTGAAGAACGCCTGGAACCGCGTGTACCCGTTGACAAAGGCCGCCTCTTCAACCTCCCGCGGGATGCCGTCGAAAAAGCCCTTCATAATCCAGGTCGACAACCCGATCCCGATCATCATGTAGAGGAGGATCATTCCGAGCAGGGTATCGGACAGATGGAACCGCGACATCACCACGTAGAGGGGCACAATGATCGCAACAGGCGGGAGCATCCTCGTTGAAAGAACAAAGAACATGAAGTCCTTCTTCCCCCGGTACACCATGCGGGAGTTGATGTACCCGGCCATGGTCCCGAAGGCCACTGCGAGAAACGTCCCCACACACGCTTCAATGAGGCTGTTTCTCAGCCAGAAGAGAAAACTGGTAGCCTGCTCCTCTCCGGACACGTAAGTCGTGTAGACAAAGAGTTCCTTGAAATACCTCAGGGTAGGCTTGAAGAAGAATTTTGGCGGAATCATGAAAAGATCGTTCCGCGATTTCATGCTCGCGAGGAGCAGCCAGTAGAGGGGAAACAGAGTATATATCAGTATGAGAACAACGATTAAGATGAAGATGATTCGACCGATGAGGTTTCTCTTCTCTGTCATTGAAGGTCCTTTTGAACATAATACGCAACCTGCCGGGGTTTCCCCGGCAGGTTGGATGTAATATAAAAGGTGTTACTTGACAATGATTGGCTCGATCTTGTCCTTGCCGCAGGGGAACACGATCTGGTCAGGCACATCCGGGATATTCGGGGTACGCGTGATCTTGTACCCGGCCCTTTCCATCACCCTCTCCTGTCGGTCGGCGCAGTCGGCCATCGCCTGCTCAGGTGTCTTCTTACCTGCAACGGCGTTGTGGGTCTCTTCCTGGAGGATGTCGAGCAGGATCGCGTACTCGGGAAGGTGCCAGTAGTCGTTCGTATAGTTGAAGGCCACTGCAAAGAGCTTGTTGTAGTCGTTCAGGCCCGTCCAGCGCGGATCTTCCCACACGAGCCTGTTACCCGACTGGCAGATCTGCGCGTATATCATCTGCTGCTCCTTCAGGTTGTACCACTCGAGGAAGTTCCAGGCTTCATCCACGTACTTTGAGTACTTGTTGATTCCCATCCCCTGGCCGCCCATGCTGAATTCTCTGCGGAACTTGCCGTCCCGCGGAGAAACCTGGCCAGGCAGGATGGCGAAGCCTGTTACGTCCGAATAGGGGTTCGTTTCCGGGTTGCTCATCGCGTTGAAGAAGTAGAACCAGTTGTGGGCCATTGCGACACGGCCCGATTGAAAGGCGGCGTTCACCTGGTCCCACCCCCAGGTCTCCACTCCGGGCGGGCAGAAATCCATGAGCTCGATGTAGAACTTCACGCCGTCGATCGCGGCAGGGCTGTCGATGTACCCCTTGAACTCGTTGGTCTTGGGGTTCCAAAGCTCACCACCGAAAACCCAGACTGTACAGTTTGTGACGCTGGTGAGGTAGTCGTACTCACGTCCTCCCATCATGGCCAGTCCGTATAGATCCGGCGGTCTTGTGAACCACTCGGAGATGTCCCTGAGCTGATCCCAGGTTTGGGGAATATCGAGATCGTAGCCATACTTCCTCTTGAATCCCGCCTTCTCCCCGGGATCCTCAAAGAGGTCTATTCGGTAGTGTATCCCCTCACAGTCTGCGTTGATCGGCAGTGCGTAGATATCGCCGCTTCCCTCGGGGTACTCACCATAGCGTTTAAGCATCTCCGGCGTAAAGTCGCTCATTTTGAGAACTTTTGACTTCTCAATGTAAGGGTTCAGGAGCACGGTGTGGGCGCCCCCCGCAAACTCACTTATCGACTGGCTGTCCCAGCAGGCGAGATCGAACCCCGACCCCTTGGCAGCAAACTCAGCTGCAACCTTGTCGTGCCATGCGGGGCCGTACCCGACGAAAGTTCCGACGACGTTAACCCCTGTCATCTTCGTATAATCCTTTGCGATCTCGAGGAGAGCATCTGCACATACACCACCGTGCCAGATAACAGTGAGCGTGATTTCCTTCTCCGCTTTCTCTGCGCGTAGGCCCTCCTTCGTGCTGGGTACAAACAAAAAGGTGGCCGCCAACAAGCAGCCGATGACGATAAAAAGCCATTTGGATTTTCTCATACTACCTCCTTTAAAAATGGGATTGAAAACACATATCTCCAAATTTCTATCCCTCTCATCACCCCTTTCTTTTTACGAGTTATTTATTTTAAATAATTTTACATTGAAAACTGCTTTTTTATATGTTTTTCGTCATAACCCATTTTTATTGAGGCTTCTTTAGCTCTTTGTTTGACTATTTCTGCCAATTCTTCAATTTTGTCATCTGATATTGTTTTCATATGACCAGAAATATTAATAGCTGCAATTACCTTGCCGGTATAATCAAAAACTGGTGCACCAATGCACCTATGAGCTATAGCATAGTATTGATTATCAAATGAAAACCCTTTGATTCTTACTTTTTGTAATTCTGTTCTCAATCTATTTGGATCTGTTATTGTGTATTCAGTATGTTTTGATAATTCGATTTTTTCTAATAATAAATCTAACTCTTTTTTATTTAAATAAGCACCAAGAACGAGTCCAGCTGCGCAAATATTAATATCTAATAACTCTCCCACTTGAGCGACACTTACTAGACTCTTATATCTTTGTATTACATCTAAAATTAATACTTTACCCTCATAAAGAACTGCTAATTGAACAATCTCTTTTGTATCATCAGCCAATTTTATTAGAATTTCTTTAATTTCGGTTTTTAGATCAATTCTTGCCAAAATATGGCTCGAAAGATTTAAAAACTTCAGATCTAATTTCCAGATATCCTTTGCTTCATTTCGTATTCTTGTCACATATCCTATAACCTCAAGAGTACACAATATTCTATAAATTGAGGACCGAGATATTTTAACTTCTTTATATATTTCTTCAATAGATTGAGGGCCTAAGGCTGCTAATTTTTCAATTACTTTTATGCCTCTAACTAATAAATTGTTTTCCATTTTTTGAAAAATGAATTTCGTTATTCAATATATTTTATATCATTACATATAATAATTTTTGTCAAGCTTTTTTTTCTTGAAAATATGGTTTTTCTCCAAATTGTTTGATAATGAAAGACGCATATACCATGTTCTCTTAACAATTATGTCTCATTTCTCATCAGATATTATCAACAAAATTGGAGAAGGTCCTTACTTATTCTTGTATTTATTTTCTAATATGATATAAATAACAGGAAAAAGGAGATCGATATCAACATCATAACACCCTCATTTTCGAGAGTCCGGGGGTGGTGGAAATGATACAGAGTCTCAGGGCTAACAAAGTGTTCATCACTGACACGGGAAGACCGGATGAATACACCGCTATCATACGGGAAAAAGGAATACAGCTCTACACGGTATGACGAAAAGTTCGATCCCCCCTGCTCTCAGAATTTCACTCTTTCTCGCATTCTTTCTCTCCGGTGCAAGCGGGCTTGTCTTCGAGATCGTGTTAAGGCGGCAGCTCCTTCTCTCTCTGGGCGTCATGCACTACTCGGTGGGCACGGTGCTCACCGTGTTCATGGCCGGGCTCGGCATGGGAAGCATCATCTTCGGTAAACTGACAGACAGAGCCGCCCATCCTCTGCTCCTCTTCTCCCTGCTCGAAATGGGGACGGGACTCTTCGGTTTTATGCTTCTGACACTCCTACCCTTTCTCGATCGTTGGTATGCAGCTCTTGCCAGCACGGGGATTATGTCAGGATCTGCACTTTTACCCCTGAAGGCGGGCCTTGCAGGCGTCTTCCTTCTCCCTCTCACAGTGCTCATGGGGGGCACACTGCCAGCGATGGGAAAGTCACTTGCAGGCGAAGGAGCACCACACTTCCCCCGAGCTGGGGGGTGTCAGGGTACCGGCGGTCTCCTGGGTCTTCTCTACGGTATTAATGCCTTGGGGGGAGCTGCAGGAATCATTGCGGCCACATTCTGGCTCCTTGGTATTCTCGGGGCCCGCAAGACACTCATATCATTTTCTTCACTCAGCCTCGGCATCGGTTCCCTCTTCACGGTCATCAGCCTACGAAGGGTGAATCGAAGGAACACGATCGCTTGCCCGAATGC
>CBFDDP010000146.1:0-6596 GCA_965603595.1 uncultured bacterium | reverse complement strand
TATTTGCTTCCTTTCCCCACAATGTACTGTCACTTCTTCTTCTTGAGGGGTGTCAGGTGAGCGGTAACGGGGTTCTCCTGCAGATGCCGCACAAAGATGTGGCCGCTCACTTTTGCACCGATTCCCTCAACCGCTGCCTGAGCCGCCGAGGTCGTAGTGGTATAGGGAACGTTGTGTATGATTGCGCCCTGCCGTATCATGTAATCGTCCTTCTGTGAATCCTTTCCGAAGGGTGTATTGATGAGCAGGTCAACCTTTTTATTCTCAAGATAGTCGAGTACGTTGGGATGTCCCTCGTTAAGCTTCTGTATCACATCGGCCCAGACCCCATTGTCCCACAAAAAGGAAGCGGTACCCTGCGTTGCGGCAAGCTTGAGACCAAGCTCGCTCAGCCCCCTGGCCACGGGCAGGATAGTGGATTTGTCATTATCGTGTACACTGATGAATACGGTGCCCTTCTGCGGGAGCTGCATATCGGCAGCGAGCTCCGCCTTGTAGAAGGCCTCACCGAAGGAGGCTCCTATACCCATGACCTCGCCTGTTGAACGCATCTCAGGTCCGAGCAGAGGGTCCGCATCGGGAAAACGATTGAAGGGCATGACGGGCACCTTCACCGATACATACTGCACCTCCAGGTCTTCGGTCAAACCGAGATCCTCCAAAGTGATACCCATCATGACCGCAGTGGCGATCCGGGCAAGGGGTACCGACGTGGCCTTTGCGACAAAGGGGACGGTTCGGGAAGCCCGCGGGTTGACCTCGAGGATATAGACCTGGTCCTGTTTTACGGCGAACTGTATATTGATGAGCCCGACCACGTTGAGGATCTTTGCAATGAGCCTGGTCTGCCGCTTCATCTCCTCAATCCACTCGGGTTTCGATTTGACCGGAGGTATTGAACAGGCTGAATCCCCAGAATGTACCCCCGCCTCCTCGATGTGCTCCATGACACCGCCGATGATGACCTGATTGCCGTCCGACACCGCATCAATATCATACTCAAAGGCATCCTGGAGGAATTCATCGATAAGCACGGGATTCTTCTCGGACACCTCGATCACACCTGTCAGGTAGTCCCGCAGGCTTTCCTCGTCGAAGAGTATGGCCATCTTCCTCCCGCCGAGCACATAGGAGGGACGCACCAGCACCGGATACCCAATCTCCCGTGCTATGGCAATCGCCTCATCCGCGCTCTTGGCAGTACCGTTTGCAGGCTGTCGCAGATCCAGGGACTGGATGAGACGTGAAAACTCTTCCCGGGACTCTGCCCGATCGATGGACCTTGTGGATGTTCCCAGTATGGTGGCGCCCTTCTCCTCGAGCACACGGGCAATGTTCAAGGGAGTCTGTCCTCCGAACTGAACGATGGTGCCTATGGGGTTCTCCTTCTCGATGATGTTCATCACATCCTCGATTGTGACCGGTTCAAAGTAGAGGCGGTCCGAGGTGTCGTAGTCTGTACTCACCGTCTCGGGATTCGAGTTTACCATGATGGTTTCATAGCCCAGGTCGCGCAGCTCGAATGAAGCCTGCACGCAGCAGTAGTCGAACTCTATGCCCTGGCCGATTCGGTTGGGGCCGGAACCGATTATGAGCACCTTCTCCTTCTTGGTTTCTACGACCTCGTCCTCATGATCGTAGCTCGAGTAGAAGTAGGGTGTGTAGGACTCGAACTCCGCTGCGCAGGTATCCACCATCTTGAAGGTGGGCATGATGCCCGCTTCCTTTCGTTTGGCTCGAACGTCAAATGCATCGATATCCTTGAGATGGGCGATGTATTCGTCTGAAAGACCCGTGCGCTTCGCCTGCCGAAGGGTTTCCCTATTCAGGGGATTGTCCTGCACGAATTTAATCGTACGGGTGGCTTTCCCGAACATGGTTATGAACCAGGGATCAATATGGGTGCGTTCAACAATCTCACTTTCGGCGACCCCCCTCCTGAGCGCCTCGATCATAAGGGGGATGCGATCCGGTGAGTTACTGGAGATGATCTCAAGGATTTCATCCGTGCTGTGGCCTGCCACATCTTTATACCAGGGCTCTCCATACTCAAGAGCGCGCAGTCCCTTGAAGAGAGCCTCGAGGAAGGTCCGGCCCAGGGCCATGACTTCTCCCACAGATTTCATCTGTATGCCGAGCTCCCTGGCTGAACCCGGAAACTTCTCGAAGGCAAACCTGGGCAGTTTCACGCCCACGTAATCTATGACCGGTTCGAAGGATGCGGGGGTTTTCAGGGTGATGTCGTTGGGAATCTCATCGAGGGTGTACCCGACTGCCAGCTTGGCCGCTATCTTTGCAATGGGAAAACCCGTCGCCTTGGACGCCAGTGCCGAGCTCCGGGACACCCGGGGATTCATCTCAATGGCAACAATATGGCCCGATTCGGGATGCTGGGCGAACTGCACATTGGATCCTCCGGTCTCTACCCCGATCTTCCGGAGTATGGCGATCGAGGCGTCCCGCATGTACTGATTCTCCTGATCGGAGAGCGTCATTGCGGGCGTCACCGTCGCACTGTCGCCGGTATGTATACCCATAGGGTCGATGTTTTCGATGCAGCAGATGATGACCGCGTTGTCATGGCGATCACGCATCACCTCGTACTCGAACTCCTTCCACCCGAATACAGACTCCTCGATGAGCACCTGATGGACGGGACTGTTCTCGAGGCCCCTGTTTACCGTGCTGACGAACTCGTCCTCGGTTCGGGCGATACCGCCCCCCTTGCCGCCCAGGGTGAAGGAAGGCCTGATGATGAGCGGAAGACCGATTTTATCCCTTAACTGCTGCGCCTCGCGAAGCGAATGGGCAAGCCCGCTTTTCGGTGTGTCAAGCCCGATCTCCTCCATGGCCTTCTTAAACAGCTCACGCTGTTCAGCCTTTCGAATAACATCTATATCCGCGCCGATGCATTCCACACCGAACTGTTCGAGCACACCCCGGTCGTCGAGTTCAGCTGCAAGATTGAGCGCCGTCTGCCCTCCAAGAGTGGGGAGTACCGCATCTGGTCGTTCACGGGCGATGATCTGCGAAACCGGTTCAGGTGTGAGGGGCTCGATATAGGTGCGGTCAGTCATGCGAGGGTCGGTCATGACCGTTGCCGGGTTGGAGTTCACGAGAATGACCGAGTACCCCTCCTCCTTGAGAGCCTTCACAGCCTGTGTGCCCGAGTAGTCGAACTCGCAGGCCTGACCGATGACGATGGGGCCCGACCCGATAAGGAGTATTTTCTTTATGTCAGTACGTTTCGGCATTTCTCAGATCTCTGCGCTTCACACCATTCTGACCATCGCGAGGAATTCGTCGAAGAGCCATAGCGTGTCATGCGGTCCCGGCCCCGCCTCCGGATGAAACTGCACGGAAAACAGGGGGTATTTCTTGTGCTTCAAACCCTCTATGGTGTGATCGTTGAGATTAATGAAGGTCACCTCTATATCATCCCTTTTCAATGTTTCATCGTCAATATTGAAACCGTGATTCTGCGTGGTGATGTACACCTTCTTCGCCCGCTCGTCTCTGACCGGATGGTTGCCGCCGTGATGGCCGAACTTGAGCTTGAAAGTCTTTGCACCAAGAGCCTGCCCGATCATCTGATGACCGAGGCAGATCCCGAAAATGGGCACTTTAGCGAGAAGCTCATGGGCGAGCGAAACCACCTCCGGCACCGCGGCCGGGTCGCCCGGGCCGTTGGAGAGCAGAATACCATCGGGCTTCGATGCCATGATATCTTTTTTCGAGCATCCTGCAGGAAACACCTCAACCCTGCACCCCCGCTCAGCCAATTCACGGAGAGAGCTGATCTTGATCCCGCAGTCGAGTACCACGATCCTCGGCCCTCTCCCGTCACAGTAGAGGTAGGGAGTAGAGGACGTGACCTCCTTCACAAGGTTCCTCCCTACGAGCTTTGGAGCAGCCTGCACCTTCTTGAGGAAGGCCTTCTGATCCATGGTTTTCGTCGTTATACCAGCAATCATTGCACCCTGATCGCGTATGTACCTGGTGAGCTCTCTGGTATCCACACCCTCTACTCCCAGCACATCCTGGCTGTGCAGGTAATTCGAAAGGCTGGTGCACACCCTGTTATGGGTGCGTTCTGACTGCCTTTGAATCACATGCCCTTGAGATGGGAGTGCACCCCTATTGCCCTTACCGAGGGATTCGGTACGCGACTTTTTTTCCTGGTAGAGGGGGTTTTCTTTCGGCTGTGAGAGTCTTCCTGCGGCTTTGGCATCGAGCGTCTCACCCGAATACTCCCGCACCACGAACCCTTTGGTGAAAATCCGCATGGACTCGTATTCATCCTCTCGGATCCCGTAATTACCGATCTGTGTGCAGGTCATCATCACAATCTGGCCCTGGTATGAAGGATCGGTGATGACCTCCTGATAGCCGGTCAGCCCCGTATTGAACACAAGCTCCCCAAACACCTCACCAGCACCTGTAAAACTCTCGCACTCGCAGGACCACCCGTCCTCGAGCATAAGCAGTGCATTCATGGCAAACCCACTGTCCCCGATTTTAATTTGAGTAGAAAGGTACTTTTCACTCCCGACGTTGTCAATGCCAAACCGCATTTGGAGCGACTACCTGCAAGAGGCTTCTCCTCCGTCAAAGCAGTTTTTCGAGGGCCCCTTTGAATCGGCGGGGAGATTTTCCATCAAAATCTAGGAAAATCTGTTTCAATGCTCTTTCTCTCTGCGCCTCGTATCTGAACGGGTTCGCGAGGTTGTCTGTTACCGCAACTTCCACGTCCTTGGCATCGGACACGACGTCCCCGCAGTGCCAGATCCAGGTATGCTCCGCTGGAATTTCTGATCCGGGCCGCGGGTTCAGAAAAACAACCGGTTTCCTGAATGGCAGATACTCGTGAGACACAGAGGATATATCTGTCAGGAGGAGGTCGGAGATCGCCATAAAGGGCAAATCGCTGGAACTCCTGGGGAGGATGCAAGAATTGCCCTTTTTCACAACATATGCACGGAATACCTCCCAGGGTTTTTTCCTGAGGATATCGGCGTGGGGCTTGACGATCACATTGTATCTTTTCAAACTTCTCAGTACTGCCGAAATGTACCTGGGGAATGAGGAGTAGCGATTTGTATCAATCCAGGTTGGCGCATACAGTACGGTTTTTCTTGATATATCAATGCCTAGCTTTCTTTTGAATCCATCAGCATCGAAATCGGAATTGAGAAAAAAGTCGATTTTTGGATATCCTATCACGGCAATCCGATCTGCATCCGCCAATCCTTTCCGCACAAGATCGTCTTTCATTTTTTTTCCGGGCACTGCAATCAGATCGTAGTCATGAAGGTCCCGCTTGAAATTGTAGGGTTTATCGGAAGTCCCGTGAAATACCTGCACATGCTTCAAACCGGGATACCTTTCAATGAAACCGAGAGAAAATCCGGGATGCACCAGTATATCAACAGTTCGAGGATCGAAACGAGCGTAGAGGTCCTTTCCATTCTTATAATGCACAACATCGATAGCTTCTTTGCCTTTGCCCTTTCGTTTCTCGAAATGCTTAATGTACGTTAAGATGAGTCCTCCGGTTTCGTTAACCAGCGGCATAATCGAATCGTAATAGTGCGGTGAGCTGCTGATGTAGTATCCGATTCTCATCTCCCGTACTTTCATCTGAAGGGCCTATCAAGTCACTCCAATTTCATTCACCTTTATCTCACGTACCGTGTAAATGGTTACGGCAAACGATCTGACGACGAACAGGGCGCTAAGAAAGATAAGCACTATATCTGTCCTTCTGAGAAGGATGAAAACAACGGTGAGCAAATACCAAACATCCATGGAGATTTTCACGCCAAATAAAACGCGTCCGAGAAACTTCGCTACCCTCCCGCCGCGCACATCCGCGGATATAGCGCCGTGCTGCTTTCCTGCCCGCTCTTGAGAACAACGGGGGTTGATACCGTGGGTTTCATACCCCTCTTTCTTGATCTCGCTCAGAAAAACCGACTTCTTCAACGTTCGGGTAAGTAAAGAGAAGGAGAGCATGTATCCGATGCATATTCCGAGTATAAAATAAACTGATCTATCGAAATAAAACCAGCTCTGATAGCCAATTACGGTGTAAAGCACCATCCCGCCTATTCTCTTCAGATACATATCGAGCCATTCATCGTAGAGAAACCGCTTTTTCAAGTCCTCCGCGATCCGGCTGACCGATAAACCAAGAACAGAGGATACAACGAGGAGTGCGGAAACAACGATCACGAACAACCAGTTTTCGAAACCGAATACAAAGATAAGAGTCGAAGCTGCGAGTACCAGGAAAAAGGAGCCAACAGCAACCGGCTTTGGGTCTTTGACTCCGGCCCGGATTACGAGGAGAGAAACAAGTTTTGCGATCCTGCGCACAGGTAATGCCGAATGGGGAAACTCCGAACTGCCCTCCTTATTTCGCTGCCATCTTTCCTGGTTACGATTCATTGAAACGCCTCAGGCCTTCGTCGGCTTTTTTCAATTTATTTCTCAGATAATGAGAGATACTTGCAACCCGCAAGACAACGAGAAAGGATGTAATAAACAGCATGATATCCAGTCGGTTCAGCAGGATAAAAAAGCTCAGGTAGAGG
>CBFDDP010000145.1:0-6599 GCA_965603595.1 uncultured bacterium | reverse complement strand
CCTGAATCGGGCACATTTTCATCGGGATTTTCGTTCACCTGTAAGGTATTGATATCCTGAAAGGTGTACAGGGCCCGGTACCCCGTATGTGTCTCAGTGACAATATTCTCCACAGACGACAGTGTAACCCCTGCACCCATCTCCCGGGCACGCTGCTCCAGTTCCTCTCTGGAGACAAGCTCGAAATCACCTGATTCTTCTCCCATCTCCTGACCCACACTCATGAGCATCTGTATCACCTCGGTGCGCATGAGAAGAGTGTCCTCCACTTCCCCGGAACCATCTTTTTGAACACGGACAAGTGTTGTACTTTCGATGCAGCTTCCCATGGTGAGCAGAGCTGAGATGATAATGATCAATTTCCATAGTTTCTTCATGGGGCAATCCTTTCTTCGCAATATTCGGTTCCGTGTGTTATGGTAGTACGGGACAGCTGTTTTGTGTAGTATTAATTACCGCAACCGCTGATATGCGACAATTTTTCAGAGCTCATAGTATTGACAGCAGGGTGAGCTGCGGTTATCGTTGAGTCTAGTCATGGTTGAAAGGAATGGGGCCATGCTTCTGACCGGGGATATTGGCGGAACGAAAACCGGACTTGCGCTGTATACACTCGACAGAGGTCCCAAGGATGCGATCGCCCGGAAGACCTATCCCAGTGGTGAGTATCCGAGCCTCGAGGTACTCGTTCGGAAGTTTCTTGAAGAGACCGGGTATAAACCTTCCTTCGGGACCTTCGGTGTACCGGGGCCTGTGGTGGAAGGCCGGTCACAGGTCACGAACCTCTCCTGGGTCGTGGAGGAGGGGAAGCTTCGTGATGCACTTCAGTTCAGGGCCGTAACTCTTCTCAATGATCTCGAAGCTATTGCCAACTCCATACCTGTACTCGAAGGTGACGATCTGCATGTGATAAACAGGGGTGAGCCTGTTGAAGGTGGCAGCAAGGGAGTGGTCGCGCCGGGGACCGGGCTTGGCGAAGGCTTTCTTGTGTCGGACGGGAAAGGTTACCGATCGTGCAGATCGGAGGGTGGGCATGCAACTTTTGCACCCATGGATGAGCGTCAGGCCGACCTTATGCGTTTTCTGCTGGGACGTTTCGGGCATGTGAGCTGTGAGCGTGTCTGTTCGGGGCTCGGTATTCCCAATATCTATGACTTCCTGAAGGAGACAGGTCATGCACCTGAACCGGAATGGCTTGCGAAAGAGCTCGAGGACACCAGCGACCGCACACCCATTATCATGCGAGCGGGCGGAGATGGTGACCCTTCAAGCGAGTTGTGCAGGGAAACTCTGCGCCTCTTTGTGTCCATTCTGGGGGGTGAGGTCGGTAACCTCGCATTGAAAGTAATGGCCACCGGCGGCATGTACCTGGGAGGCGGTATACCGCCTCGCATCATACCGACGCTTGAGAAGGGCGATTTCATGCGGGCATTCTGCGGCAAGGGGAGGCTCGGGGTAGTACTCGAACGAATGCCTGTGTATGTCATGATGAACCCGCAAAGCGCGCTACTCGGATCTGCACGTTATGGCCTTGAGATGATGAAGGAGTATATGGAGTGAATATTGAATTCCGATAGGGGAGGGTGATATGCGTGTTGTTGTCGGATCTGACCATGCCGGATTCAGTTTGAAGGAGGAGCTCAAATCTTTTCTCGGAAATGAGCATGAGATCATTGATGTCGGAACCCACAGCACAGATCCGGCCGATTATCCCGACTATGCCGAGGCACTGGCGAGGGAAATTGTGGAAAACCGAGCTGAGCGCGGTATACTCATCTGCGGAAGCGGTATCGGTGCCTCAATTGCGGCGAACAAGATCCCGGGTATTCGGGCGGGTATCTGCCACGATACATACTCCGCTCATCAGAGCGTGGAGCACGACGATGTGAATGTTCTCGTGATGGGCGCCCGTATCATCGGCATCGAGCTTGCGCGCGAGATCGTTCGTTCCTTTCTCAGTGCCCAGTATACTGCTGAAGAGCGCCACGAGCGCAGGCTCGGCAAGGTGCTTGACATCGAGAAGCGCTACGGGAAGTCAGAATAGAGTTATTTCCTTCATAGGAAACAATCACGAATCGGAGAACAGAGTGAGAGATGAGCAGCTCAACCTGCTCGGGTCCTACGGCGAATGGGCAGCTACCCTTGTGGATGATACACCCGGTACGTTGTCCCTGCGCAATCCCCAATGGAACGATATTGGGGCATGGAGAAAAAGAGGGCGCCAAAAGCTCAATGAACTCATTGCGATGCCCCATCTCGACCGCAGGCCGGCCGTAAAGGTGGTGCGGACCTACGAATACGACGGGCTTTACATGGAGGATCTTCGCTGGCAGTTTCCCTATGGGCCTCCCACCGAGGCGGTGTTTATGAAGCCTGTAGGAAGCTCAGGACAGCTTCCCGGAATCCTTGCGCTTCATGATCACGGCGGAGTGAAATACTTCGGCAAGCGGAAAATCATCAGAACGTCGAAAAAGCTCCATCCCTTTATACGGGATCATCAGCGTGAGTATTACGGCAACAGGGCATGGGCCAATGAGATTGCCAGGCGGGGATACGGAGTGCTCATCCATGACGTATTTCCCTTCGAGAGCAGGAGATTCATCGCCTCCGATTTGCCGGGCTATGCAGTGAAGAGGATGATGACCGCGCCCCGTGAGGTAGGGGAGGTTAAGCCCGAAGACCTCGAATCTGGAGAAAGGGTATACGAGTACGAGGTGGCTGATGATGAAAGCCTGGGCGATATTCAGCAGTACAACAGCTTTGGTGAGCAGCACGAGCATATCATTGCAAAGGCTCTCTTCTCATTGGGTCTCACCTGGCCCGGGATGTTCATCGCCGAGGACCTCTTCGCCCTTCACTACCTCTGCTCGCGGCCGGATATCGTGGCAGGGCAGGTGGGATGCTGCGGGCTCTCGGGCGGCGGTCTCAGGACGAACTTCATAGCCGGTCTCGATGACCGGGTGAAATGCTCGGTGACCGTCGGATTCATGACCACCTGGCGCGATTTTGCGCTCTTCGTCAACTACACCCACACCTGGATGGTGTACGTGCCGCATCTGCCGCGGTTTCTCGAGTATCCTGAGATTCTGGGGATGCGGTCGCCTCTGCCGTGCCTGGTGCTTGCGACCGACCGGGATCCTCTGTACACACTCGATGAGGTGAAGCGGGCCGCACATATCCTGCAGGAGGTATATGAGAAGGCTGGTGCCTCTGAGGCGTTCTCCTTTAACCTGTATGAAGGCCCTCACAAGTTTGACGTTCCCATGCAGGACGAGGCCTTCGGCTGGTTCGATCGCTGGCTGAAATAAAAACTACAGCGTGGCCTCTGGTCGTAACCATCGCAAAGGTTTTATGAGCACTCGCCGCGCTGCACTTTATTAAAGCTTTTTGCGCTACGCGCAAAACTTTCAGAGGAATAGCATACAATGGAGTAATTGGGTGAAGGTAACTATTCCTGAAACAACAGAGGAGATGGGAAAGGCCGCTGCTGAGCATGCCCTGCGGGTGATTCGTGCAGCAATTGACATGCGGGAAGAAGCGGTTGTCATCCTTGCAACAGGCACGAGCCAGTTTGAGACGTTAAATGCCCTTACTGAAGGAGGGGATGTCGACTGGAGCCGGGTGGTCATGTTCCATCTGGACGAGTACATTGGTATTTCTCCCGACCATCCCGCAAGCTTCAGGCGCTACCTTACTGAGCGATTCGTGAATAGAGTGGATCCCCTCAAAGAGGTCAACTTCATAGGGGGAGAATCGGATGATCCAAAAACAGAGTGCAGAAGGGTCGGTTCTCTGATACAGGGATACACTGTTGATGTTGCCCTGGTAGGTATCGGAGAGAACGGGCATCTCGCCTTCAACGATCCGCCGGCGGATTTCGAAATCCTTGACCCCTTTATCGTGGTAGACCTCGATGATGCCTGCCGGAGGCAGCAGCTCGGTGAAGGGTGGTTTCAGACACTTGAGGATGTACCCCATCAGGCCATATCTATGAGCATTCAGCAGATAATGAAAAGCACTTCCATCATCGCATCGGTGCCCGACACAAGGAAGGCCGAGGCGGTGAAGAAGGCAGTTGAGGGCAACGTAACACCAGATTGTCCCTCGTCAATACTGCAGGACCATCCTGACTGCACCATCTACCTCGACCGTGCATCGTCAGCACTTCTTTCAGGAAAAGGCCGGTGAAGACACCCGAAATACCCGGCTTCGTTGACCTGCAGGTAAACGGCTTTCGAGGTGTAGATTTCTCGAGCCCGGGCCTCACCGGTGATGCCTTTGTCTGTGCCTGCCGTGAGCTCCGGAGCGCGGGAACAGCGGCGTTTCTACCCACGCTCCTGACGAGCCCGATCGAAGTGTACGAGCGCAATCTGCCGCTTATGGCTGAGCTCATGGAGCGCAGTGAGAACGGGTTGAATGCACTGGGATTTCACCTGGAGGGACCCTTCATTTCTTCCGAGCAAGGGGCCAGGGGCGTACACAATCCCTCATGGGTGGTGAAGCCCGATAATGCCCTTTTTGACCACCTGCAGCACCTTTCGCGTGGAATGATACGTATGATGACTATTGCTGCGGAAACAGAGGGGGCTTCCGAACTGACGCGCCACGCTGTTTCGCAGGGGACAGTGGTTTCCCTTGGCCATCAGCTCGCATCGGAGAGGGAGATGAAGCTCCTGAAAGAGGCGGGAGCCATATCCCTGACTCATTTCGGAAACGGTATACCCATGAGCATACACCGGCATCGGAACCCTCTGTGGGCGGGACTTGCCATGGAGGAGCTGACGGCAATGATCATTACTGACGGACATCATCTCCCCGAGTCGATCATCAGAGTCATTCTCGGCATGAAGGGGGTGGATAAAACTGTGGTTGTGAGCGACTCGTCGCCTCTTGCAGGACTTGAGCCGGGCACGTATACCTGGATGGGTGCGGACGTCATCCTGGAGAAAGACGGGTATCTGCACCAGGCACAGGGCCCATACCTCGCCGGCTCTTCATCGACCATGCTCCAATGCATGAACTATCTGGCTTCACTCCGGCTGCTCGATTTTGAAGATCTCATGCAGATCGGATTCTACAATCCCCTTCGCATTATCGGTGCTGATCCGCCGAAGTCTGCTGGGGTGTCGGTGATGTTTGAACAAAAGAAAAGATTTTTCACGTTGACGTGATCCTCCTCAACGCAGCACCCAGAGCAATCCACTGAGCGTGTGAGAGACCATAGACCATCGGATCGATCCTGTTTTCATAGCAAGGAAGCCCCAGCAAGCACCGAACACGTATACGCACATCCTATGAAATGGACCCAAGTTATGGATATATTGACTACTGTATTTCGATTTCTTCATCGGTAAGAGCGTTATAGATTGTAATGAGATACAGTTTGCTCGATTTTGTTGCTCCGGTAACAACATCAACCTGCAATGATTGTTGATCTATCACTCTTTGTATTACAGCAAGAGCATTTTGATCATACGTATCTCCCTCTGATTGCAAAACCTGTATATCCTGTATACGATGATCCTTCATCAGTACTTCTGTTTCATATAAATAATCGTGATGTATAAACCTTCCTGTATATCTGCCATCTTCAGTCTCAGAGAGATTAATATCGGGAAGTTGCAACTTCCTTATTTTTTGACTCTCTGATTCTTCACAACCTACAACAGATAGGAGTATCAATAAAAAAGAGATAATTACTTTTCTCATTTTGTTCCCCTTCATATCAACTATTCCCAGTTTTGATCATGACAGGTAAAACATGATGGGGCATCCTCATCGCCCTTCAAGTCATTACCGTGGCATTCTGTACAGTTTTGTGCAGGATCCTTATATCCCGCCACATGTCCGACACCGCCGAGCTCTTCCGTGTGCAGACCACAAGAGATATAGATACATGTGATGAGAATGCTGAACAATACAAGAAGAATGATTCGAAGCAAAACAGCCTTCTTTTTTCCAGTTCGGTTGCTCCCTCAATTTGATAATCTTCTATAGGGAGGCTCTGATACATTTTATCGATATTCTGGATGTTTTGCAGGGTAAAACGAACGAGTTTTTTTATGTTGTTATACTGGGCGTAGTTACGCAGGCGTTTAAGGATATCTGGTGCAAAGGCTAGAGCAAAGCCTATACGGGATTGACATGAACAGGTGCTTTCTCCTCCAAGAATTCACTGACAGCGACCGCGAAAATAGGATCTCAAATTGGCCTTGGCGCGCTGCAACCGTGCTTTTACCGTACTCTTGTCGATTTGGAGAATTGCACTGATATCGTCCAATGAGAAATTCAGTACTACCCGAAGCCTAGTGCCGCCAAGGTCTCATATAGACTTGATGGATCGTTTGGAGAAAGATCTCACACAGAACTAGAAACTGTTTATGACGGAGGAACATTCACCATTATAGAGAGCTGGATAGATTCTGATGGAAACAAATATTGTAAAGTGGACTTTGTTCGTGGAATAACAACTTGGTACGAACTATGGAGAATTAATGAAACTGATACTGTATTAGAACTTATACCTTCTGAAATTGACTATCCACTTGAAATGGATCCCGAAAATGCAGCATATAAAATCTATTACCGCCAAGAATAGC
>CBFDDP010000144.1:0-6640 GCA_965603595.1 uncultured bacterium | reverse complement strand
TTGAACTGATTGGACATGTTATCAAGCCGTTTCTGATTCTGTTCCAGCTCGTTAAGCGATTGCTGCATACGCGTGAAATCAATCTCCAGTTTTTTACGATAATCGTCGATATGTTCATTCCAATCATCGATGACCTTCTCCTGGTCTTTGATTCTGGTGTGCGTATTTCTGATATGATAGGCAACGATACCGTTCCGCGGATCGGTGTACCCCTTCAATGTTGTGTCCAGGACAAAGGCAACACCGTTGTCTGGGACCATGTCGTTGTTCCTGTCCGATCCGAAAAGCTGTTTGATCTCTTCAGGATATCTCTTGAATGCTTTGACAAAGATGTCTTCGTCGATTTGCAGATAACCGCCCCGTATATCGTTCCAGCTCGAGTTCGCTGCTCCCATTGATATACCAATCTGAGCAAGAAGGCTGAGTTCTTTTCCCCTTTCAGTTGGATAGGGATTCATCATGATTGTCTGCAGCTTGCTCTTCAGTCGCATGACCGTAATGTCGCCCGAGAGCTGGCCCACTTCATTCTCTTCATCGAGCTCACCACTCGCGGTGACCTGGCTCTGATCGTTCACATATTGAAGGAGCTGATTGTACTTGCCGATGAGATCAACAATTTCACCCGTTATTTTTTCATAGTCTCGATCTATGTTCAAACGCACCTCATCGGGGCTTGCCATCTTCACTTCGAGGTTGACACCCCTCATTGCATCGTCAATCTGGTTCGTATCCCTCTGTACCTTCACTCCATCGATATAGATAACTGCGTCCTTACTTTCCTGCACAAGGTGCTTAGGTCGTGCCCCCTCCCTCATTGCTGTGTCTACAATGGAAAGGTCTCTGTATTCAATCCTTCTCGCCGTGTTCCTGTTCTGGAATACAATTCTGGATGCTATATCACCTTCATCCATAATGTCGGTAAGCCTGAACATATACTCCCTGAACTCGGTTCCGAGCCCTTCAGCCGTATAGGTGCCGGTCTCTCCCCTGTCGTTCCTGATACCCAGCACGCTGTCTTCTACGACTGCCACCTGTTCCTCAACAGGCTCTTCAGGCGCTGCCACGCTTGACACAGGCTGACCGCCAAGGACCTCCACATCCCGAACCATGACACCCCCGATACCTTTCAATTCAGGCCAGGTATCCGGGCGAAGTGCCACCTCTTCCTCCGGAACAGGATGGGCACGCATCTTTACCTTAACGACAATGGAATCACTCGCCTGCACAGGGCCGAAGGGCAGCTCCACACTGTTCTGCGGTTCGAGCGTCAGGATGTCGTCCTGTATGGTAAAGCTCATGCCTTCCTGGCCAGGAGCCAATTGCGCCGCTGAAATCGATGCATCGATTCGCGGCGAAACCTCCTCTGTGAAAAACCCAAGCTCCTTCATCAAAGCAAGGCTTCGCTCATCAGTTACCGTTATACGGTTTGTTTCTCCCGTGTTTTTCGTCTCGAGAATGAGCACAGCCGTGTTTTCCGTGTTCTTTGTTACCTTGGCTGTCACCTGGTCCCCGGCCTGTTCGTTGACGGCCTCTGCAAGATCTTCTACTTTCCCACCAGAGAAAAACACTTCAATCTCATCCTCACCTATATTGAACCTCAGGGTTGCACTGTCGAGTATGAGGTCCGCATCAACAGGGTCTGAAAGGATCCGTTCATTCTGTGCAACCTGCTCAATCCGTATTGTCGCAGTGAAGGGTTCTGCAATTCGGCCTGCTGTGGCGGAAAGAATATCTTCCTTGCTCGAATAGGCCACTTTATCATCGAAGGGGGCCCGGAAGCCGTATAACCGGTGCGACACTTCCTGCAGATCATTTAGTTTGTTTCCCAGGGTAGACCAGGAACTCTTTTCCTTGTCGAGAATATCCTTCGACTCTTCAAGGCGGTCGAGTTTTTTCGTTTCCACCTTAACAAGCTTGTCAATAATACCCTTGACGTCGATGTTGTTGTTGGAAATTCCTGGAAGGAGGATATCACCCATAATAGTTCCCGGAGATGGGGTTTAATTCCTCCGGGGGACAGCAGTTTCCTTTTACTATCTCTCTTCGTCTACGAGGAGCCCAACCATCTCCTGTATCTTTGCGGCAAGGTGCAGCAACTGCTCCGGAGGTATTTCCTTAATAACTTTATCGGTTCTCGTATCGATTACCTTAACGACAATTCGGTTAGTCGCTTCGTCGACACGAAAATCAAGCCTCTTGTTGAACAGGTCTCCCGCGCTTCGCAGGTTTTCAACCGCCTGATCGATAAAGGTTCTATACTGCTCCTCTGTAAAATCAGCCCCGCTGCCCGGCAGAGGCTGGGTTTCCGGGTCTGCCGCATGCCTTGATATGTTATAGTAGGCTGTTTTATAGTCTGGGTTGTTGTTAATTATTTCCAGTCCCATAGAGTGTGCCTCCATGAACATGATATGTAAAATCGTCTGCGGCCGGTTTGACCGACCGCAGACATGCGATCGGTATTTCTGCCTAATCCAGCAACCTCATCACAGATTCTGGCCTGAGATTTGCCTGCATGAGCATGGCAACACTTGAATCCTGGAGGATCCTAAGGCGCATGAAGTTAACAATCTCCGTCGCCATATTGGTATCCCGTATTCTCGATTCAGCAGCCTGCAAGTTCTCCTCTGCAACAGCAAGGGAGGATACCACATGCTCCAGACGATTCTGGACCGCACCAAAATTAGCGCGCTGCCGAGAAACAGTATCCACAGCTTCATCAACTCGCCGGAGAGCATCATTTGCAGAGCTCACCGTTTCCATGGTCAGTCCGGATACACCAATGGCCTCAGCAGTCATGGTTTTCATGACCACTGTAATGTCCTGGCCTGGATTGGCCCCGACCTGAAACTGGAAATCCTGGTTCGAACCGTCCAAGATCTTGAACCGGTTGAACTCCGTTGTTTCAGCTATCCGGTCGATTTCCTGTATCAGCTGTGACACTTCGATCTGGAGGAGGCTCCTGTCCTGCTCCGAATAGATAGCGTTTGCCGACTGTACAGCCAGCTCGCGCAATCGGTGGAGGATCGAATGCACCTCCTGCAGAGAGCCTTCTGCTGTCTGAATAAAGGAGATACTGTCGAAGGCGTTCCGCTGCGCCTGTCTCAATCCCCGTATCTGAGATCTCAATGTCTCAGAAACTGCCAGCCCGGAGGCATCATCACCAGCTCTGTTGATCCGCAAACCGGTTGCAAGTTTTTCAATCGACTTCTCCATCTGCCTCCCGGTTTGTGCGAGAGCCCGGTTCGCGAAATCGGCGGATACATTGTGGTTAATGATCATACTATCTCCTCCCTCCATAGAGATTCAGTGGCCGAATCATCCGTTATCTGCAAACCGTGTCGAAGGGTTATTAAAGAATCGTCAATACCGATCACCTCGATTCTTACATCCCCTCCACGGCGCGGCCATCACTGGGCGCACAGAAACAGGTTCTTCTCACCCTTGTATGATCTCTACGACGGTGTAAATGACTCTGGAATAGGCGTCTCCTACAACCACCCATACGGTTAGTTCGACAGCAGCTGCATTACCGCCTGAGACTTTAGATTCGCCTGGGCGAGCATAGCCATTGCCGATTGAACCAGTATCGAGTTTTTCACGAACTCTACCATCTGCTCAGCCATATCGGTGTCACGGATCACAGATTCTGCAGCCTGGATGTTTTCCGCGCCAACGAGAACTCCCTTTATCGCCATTTCAAAACGGTTCTGATAGGCGCCGAGATCGGCCCGCTGTCGCGAAACCTTCTTCATTGCCTCATCCACAACGCCAATGGCATTGTTTGCCCCGTCCGGTGTGGAAATAGTTATGGTTCTCGTCCCCGACCTCAGCCTGAGGGCTGTGGCCGTCATGGTACCGATGTAGGCCCGTTCACGCTGGTCCATGTTGGCACCAACCTGGAACCACATCGATGTCGTGGGAGTCCCGCCATAGGCAGGATTGGCGAATGCACCGGTAAGCATGTTGTACCCGTTGAACTGGGCATGCGATGCGATCCTGTCAACCTCATCGACGAGCTGTGAGACCTCAACCTGAATCTGCATGCGGTCGGCGTCCGAGTAGATACCATTGGCCGCCTGAACCGCCAGCTCCCGAATCCGGTGCAGGATATCATGGGTTTCCTGGAGATACCCTTCAGTGGTCTGGATAAAGGAGGTCGCATTTTCAATGTTACGTGCGGCCTGTCTCAATCCTCTGATCTGGGATCTCATCTTCTCGGAAACCGCAAGCCCGGATGCATCATCACCGGCTCGAACGATCCGTTCTCCCGATGAGAGCTTGGCGATGTCCTTGTCTACGGCCAGGTTCTGAAACTTCAGAACCCTGTTCGCGTAGATGGCGCTCATGTTGTGGTTGATAATCATGCAGTTACCCTCCTTGATGGTTCTCATGCTTCCCTGCATGAGGTTTGAAACGGGGTTTTCTCCCCGCAGTCGCACTGCATAACCGGGAGTGGAGATTACTTCGGCGCGCGCTCTCGTTTCGTCCCCGCGAGTGCGTCCCTCCTCTCTAGAATTGGAGGGCGCACACTTCCACGGCTGCTACCAGCAACTGAAAATATGCCCCGTAGGATGAGGACCGAACCGCTCAGTCCAAAATCCCCGTGGGATAGGACGTACAAATCATTGTATCCATGCCCCAAAGTAAAGAAATCGGTTCAGAAAAGAAACATCCCGGAGGGATCTGACGCGTCGCCGTGTACCTCGAGGTAACGGCACGGACAGGGGACATCCTTTTAAGATCCTTCATTTCCCGGTAGGGGCGAATACTCTCTGGAGTCCGGAGGACACACTACGAAAGTATGGAGGGATCACCCCTCCCCCAGGAATTCACTTCCTTACGGGGCGCACAATCAGTTACTGGTACAACCACAATCAAGGATGGGCTTTATTAATCTCAACCACACACTAGCATCGTTGTCATTCATCAGGGTCGTAGTCAGTTATGTCAAAGATCGATGTATAACTGCACATATTGCGCATGACAGCAGAGTCGCTCAGCATCGACACTGCTATAAAACTTCCCCTTCACTGAGGGGGTTAACGAAACAACTGCAGTACGCTCTGCGGTTGCAAATTCGCCTGGGCGAGCATAGCAACTGCAGACTGCACAAGAATCTGGTTCTTCGTGAATTCGACCATCTGCTCTGCAATATCAGTGTCCCGTATTCTCGACTCAGATGCCTGCATATTTTCATACCCGGACATCAGGCCCTTGGTGGTAAACTCGAGACGTGTCTGATATGCGCCAAGGTCGGCTCGCTGCCGCGATACTTGAGTCAGTGCCTGGTCAACCGTGCCGATCACTCTGTTCGACTTTTCAGGGCTCGACACCGAGATAATCGAACCGGTTGTGATCTTTTTCAGCTTCAGGCCGGCTGAGGTCATGGTCCCGATAAAGGCCTTCTCCCGCTGGTCCATGTTGGCTCCGATGTGAAACCACATGGATGCAGTGGGTGTGTTCTCGCCTGTTGGTCGGGCGAAACGGCCTGTCAGCATATTCATGCCGTTGAACTGCGCATGAGATGCAACCCGGTCGACTTCATCGACAAGCTGAGAAATCTCAACCTGCATCTGCATCCGGTCCTCGTCAGTATAGATTCCGTTCGAGGACTGTACCGCAAGCTCCCGAATACGCTGCAGAATGTCCTGTATCTCCTGAAGATATCCCTCGGTTGTTTGAATGAAGGAGATACCGTCTTCCGCATTTCGGGCAGCTCGACGCATACCCCTGATCTGCGACCGCATCTTCTCTGAAACAGCCAGACCCGATGCATCGTCACCGGCACGATTGATCCGCAGTCCTGAAGAGAGCTTTTCGATATCTTTGTTGATGTGCCAGTTGTTGAATTTCAGGACGCGGTTGGCAAAAATCGCGCTCATGTTGTGATTGATAATCATGTCTTCCTCCTTGAACTAACGTTGAAGGCGTCCGTGCCTGTGTGTAATGAGCTTGGTGTTAAATTTCTGCTAAACTAATTTGTAAAGTACTCGATAAGTTAAATAAGTAAAAGGCGGGCATCACCTCCTTGCGCAGTAATGCTGAAAACATCCATGTTTTTAGCGAGGAGCATTCCCGACCAGCCGATGTGGGGCCGTTCCTTGGCCAAAGGGGGGACGGCACCGCACATTACAAATCGGAATTTCCTCATTTGTACTATCGGAGTATTCCGCTTAAAACTTTAATGTTCTACATCTCCAGTTTCTTGAACCCCGACGATTCTTCGAAGACCCTTTTACCTCTCCCGGCGAGCAGTTCAATAAACACCACTTCGCCGATATTCCACACCTCGATGCCTGCCCTCGAGCAACCTGCGGAAGTTTTTCCCTTTCTGCCGGCCGCGACATGCATGTGAAGTACCGGATTACCCTCCTCATCCGGAAACAGGGTGCCTGTCCCAAGAACCTCGTGTACCCCTTCAAGTTCATATTCAATGGGTACCGGTCTGCCCTTGGGAATCGCCCTCTCAGGCCCCACGATGATTCTGCTCCCGTCATCGATGCCACCCACGAGAAAACAGTACGCCCTCTCAATGCCCTGATTTCGCGCAAACTCCTCCAGGACATCAGGGATTTTCTCACCCCCGTCGAGTCTGATGATAAACACCCTGCCCTGCTTCGCCTCACTGTACTGCATAGTT
>CBFDDP010000143.1:0-6712 GCA_965603595.1 uncultured bacterium | reverse complement strand
CCGAAGACCAGGCGGGCCTCCAGGCAGGGGCAGGGGAAGACCCGATTATCGGAGACAGAACAGCGGTCACGGCAGGCCTCACAGGGGATATTTTCGTCGCAAGGTCTGCAGGCTGTGCGTCAATAAGATCAATGCTGTCGATTATAAGGATGTGGACCTCTTGAAGAGGTTTGTCACGGAACGTGGAAAGATCATGCCGAGAAGGATGACCGGTACATGCGCCAAGCATCAGAGAATCGTCTCTGCTGCGGTCAAGAGAGCACGCACGGTAGCCCTGCTGCCCTATGTGACTAAGTAGGCTGGCTCATGTAGCCGGAGGGAGGGTGCTCGCATTTCTCTCAAGTTCGACAAGATATGGTTCGGGGAACTGTTGTCGAAGATGAAACTTGCGGGTCAGAAGATCGATTATTCCAAGATCCCCCATCTCCGAATGAGCGACCTGAAGGAAAAGATCACCGTCCCCGATATACGGGTCGCATGGCGCGAATTGGGAGAGTGCTTTCTTCTGACTCTCCTGTCCGTGGTACTTTATCTTTCTGTTGTCTTTGCCGAGCTTTCATTCGTTCCCGTCATGATCATTGTGATCAAGAGGGGGTGGAAAGAAGCACTGATATTTCTTGTTGCCGGAACGGTTCTGCTTTTTTATATGATGGCGAATGAGATAGTGCGGTTTCCGCTGGACAATGAGTTCCTACTTCTGTCACCGACTCACTACTCGTTCAGTGTTATCGAGAATATTACGGGTCTCCGGGGAGGAAGGTTTCTCGATTTCTTCTTCATCTTCGGCTGCCTTGGTATATTTCTCGGCTATTTCGTCGCACGAAACTACAGGCTGAATTATGTGGTGTTCTTCAGCCTCGCGGTATATGCGGGCATTGCAATACTGCCGCTTGTCATTTCCGGATTGATGGGTGGATTCAACCAGCTTTTTGACGGGTATGAGCAGTTCGTTAACCTGAAGACTGCTACCTATGTCGACAGCTATCTTTCACATATGCAGAACTACAGCGGGATGCTGACCGATCGAAGTATTGATTACAACGATGTTGCAAAGAAGGTCAAGTTTGCTGCTGAGATATACAGGAACAACGTCATCTTTGGGATTGCGCCCAGGGGCGGATACCTCATAAAACAGATCATTATCATTTTTCTTGGAATCAGTTTTGTGAGGTTATACTTCAAGAGAAGGCTAAGCAGGGCAGCACTTCGGTACAGCATCAGGAACTACAGGATCGGCGATTCCTGGGTATGGGGACTCATAATCTCGTGGGGTCTGATCTATATCAACCTCTATCTGAAGAGCAGTACCCTGGGGATCCTGAGCTGGAATGCTGCGGTTATCCTCTCCTTTCTCTTTTTCCTGCGCGGCCTGGCATTTATCAAGGTCCTGGCCGACCGGATTAAGATTCCGCAGGTGTTTCAGTACGCGATCCTATTATTCTTTCTCATTTACTCGTTTATACTTTTTGTCACGATCGTGACCGGTATCGGTGTTGCCGATATCTGGTTGAAGATGCGCGAACACATTGAAAAGAAGAAGAGGAGCAGTACATGAAGATTATACTGGTTCAGGATGTAAAAGGTCTTGGTGAAGAAGGAGAAACCAGGGAAGTGGCTCGGGGCTATGCCCGCAATTTTCTGTTCCCCAAGGGATTCGCCGTTGAAGATAGTTTCTTCAACAGGAACCGCATGAAGGAACAGCGAAAGAAGATCGAGCTCAGAAAGGTCAAGAAGCGGGAGGAGGCCCAGCAGCTTGCCGATACTCTGAGCAATCTCTCCATTAATATACCGGCAGCCGTTGGAAAAAACGAGAAGCTCTTCGGTGCAATTCATGAGCAGGACATCATGAAAGTACTTGATGAACAGGGGTATCAGATAGAGAAGAAACACGTTCTGTTGGGCGAGCCGATCAAACAGACTGGTGCATACAAGGTTGCCGTAAAGGTCTATGAGGACATAGAAGCTGAATTGAAGGTATGGGTCGTCAAAGAGGACTAGGATTGCCATGGCCGAGGGTTTACAAAATATATCTACACTGACCGATAAACTCCCGCCACAGAACCTCGAAGCAGAGCGTGCATGTCTCGGCAGCATGCTGCTTGACAAAGAAGCCATTGAAGTGGCGATTGATGTACTGACAGACGAGGATTTTTACAGCGAACAGCACAGGATTATCTTCAGGACCCTGCTCGAACTGTACGGTCGTTCCACCCCCGTTGACATCGTGACATTGACCGATTATTTACGCGGAAGCGGGGAGCTTGACAGTGCAGGTGGTGTCGGATATATATCCTCGCTTCTCGATGAAACACCTACCTCGGCGAATGCGGAGTACTACGCAAAAATCGTCGAACAGAAATCCCTGCTCCGGAAACTGATTCGGGCCTCATCGGGCGCCATTTCACTCTGTTACAATACGGAGAAGGATGCCTATGAAATTGTAGATGAGGCGGAGAAGCTCATCTTCGACGTAACCGAGCGAAAGGGTGTGCGGGGATACTTTCCCATCAGTGAGGTCATCAAAGACAGCATCACTGCTATTGAGAAACTCTTCCACCGGGGAGACAACTATACAGGTATCCCGAGCGGATTCAAGGAACTCGACGACCTGACCTCCGGTTTCCAGAAGTCGGAGTTCATCGTCGTAGCTGCGCGTCCCTCAGTGGGTAAAACGGCCTTAGCGCTGAACATTGCTCAGAACGTGGCTATTCAGCAGCGGCTGAAGGTTGCGGTGTTCACCCTTGAGATGTCGAAGGAAGCGCTCATGCAGCGCATGCTCTGCTCAGAGGCGCGCATCGACTCGCAGCGGCTCAGAAAAGGGCTGCTCAGGACCGAAGAGTGGGGCCCGCTTACCACGGCAGCAGGAAAACTCTCGGAGGCTACCATTTTCATTGACGAGACACCGGGCATTTCCGACATGCAGCTCAGGGCAAAAGCACGACGCATACAGTCGCGACACGGCCTCGACCTCGTCATCGTTGACTATCTACAGCTCATGTCTTCCATACGAAAGAAAGAGGGGCGCACACAGGAAATTTCTGAGATATCCCGATCACTCAAGGCACTCGCCCGGGAGCTCAATATACCAGTCATCGCACTGTCTCAGCTTTCGCGTGCAGTTGAAACGCGGGGAAGGGACAAGCGCCCCATACTCTCAGACCTGCGTGAATCAGGCGCTATCGAACAGGACGCTGATGTGGTGATATTTCTCTACCGTGACGAGTTATACAATCCACACAGTGACAGGGAAGGACTTGCGGAAATCATCATACAAAAGCAGCGAAATGGACCCACGGGTACGATTGAGCTTAAGTTCTTCAAAGAGATCACCCGTTTTGAAAACTATGAGCGCTGGGGTGAACGGCTTGAACCCTACTATGAGGAAGAGGCCTGAAAGGCCCGACCCGATTCCTCAATTCCTCTGCTGAGGCAGTTCAGGTCGAGACTGCAGCCTCCGTATCCCACACCATCCACATGTTCCAGCGAGCAGATGGCGAAGCTGTTCTCGGGGCTTACACTGCCGCCGTAGAGCAGGCTGATGTTGGCGGAAATAGCCGTGCCATAGCACTTCACTATCTCTTCCCTGATGAAACGGTGGGACTCTTCGATTTCGGGGTACTCAGGTATGACACCAGTACCAATTGCCCAGCGCGGCTCATAGGCTATGTGCAGCCTGCTTTCAGGGGTGAGGCACTGAAAACAGGTTTCAACCTGCCTCTCCAGCACGGAGAACATCTGACCGGCATCCCGTTCCTCCTGGGTCTCACCAATGCAGACAATGGGCAATAAGCCATACTCCAATGCAGATTCGAGCTTTTTTCCTACGAGCTCGTCGTCCTCGTGAAAGTACTTTCTTCGCTCAGAGTGTCCTATGAGTGCGACTTCGCAGCCCACGCTGGCGAGCATGGGTGCCGAAATCTCTCCGGTATATGCACCCCAATTGCCGTGGTAGATGTTCTCCGATCCCACACGAATACAGGAGCCCCGGCAGAGCGAAGCGATAGATCCGATATACAGGGAGGGTATGCACATGATGAGCTCAAGGCCCCTGCGGTTCCCATGCAGCTTCACCAGCTTTTTAAAAAACTCCTCCGTTTCCGTCAGTGTCTTGTTCATCTTCCAGTTGGTGAAAACGATACAGTTGTTCATTTCGATTCTCTCTTAGTATGGTGTGGTTATGAAAGACTGCATGGATCGGCACCCTTTACCTTACCGGTCAGAAAGTGTTTCCCTGATACTTCGTACAATCCTGTCGGGATTCGGCATGTTTTCCACCTCGAGCGGATACGACATGGGAGGTGTTATGTCGTATCCAGAAACAATACGCACCGGGGTGTGCAGCCTGTGCAGGCAGTTTCTCTGAATCTCGTGGGAGATGTGGCTCGCAAAACTCCCCGTATAGTTCGCCTGAACAACTACCGCAGCCCTTCCCGTCCGGTTTACCGATTCTGCAATGGTCTGCATGTCGAGAGGTACGAGGGTTCGGGGATCGATGATTTCGATCTGTACACCATCCTCCTTTTCCAGGATGTCCGCCGCTGCAACAACTCTGGTGACCATGTTTGAATAGGCAATGACCGTCATGTCCTTTCCCTTTCGTAAAATGTGTGCCTTTCCGAAGGGGACCGTGTAGTCCTCATCTTCCGGCACGACCCCCTTCTCTAGGTAGACCATCTGATGTTCGATGAAGAATACCGGGTTGTTGTCCCGGATCGCCGTTTTCAGCAGGCCTTTCATGTCATAAGCATTGGAGGGCACGGCCACCTTGAGTCCCGGAAAGTGGGTCACCATCGCCTCGAGGCTCTGCGAGTGCTGACCGGCGTATCCCTTGCCGCCGCCGATTGTTGCTCTAATGGTGATGGGAACGGTGTACTGACCGCCAAACATAAAGCGTGCTTTGGCGGCCTGATTTCCAACCTGGTCCATGGCCTGCAGAATGAAATCGATGTACATGATCTCAACCACCGGCCTCAAACCCGACATGGCAGCGCCGATGGCTGTACCAATGATTGCAGATTCCGATATTGCGGTGTTGAAAATCCGTTTGCGTCCGAAAATCTCCAGGAGGCCCAGTGTGGCGCTGTATGCGCCACCCAGCTCAGCCACATCCTCACCCCAGACGACTACCCTGCGGTCTCTGATCATCTCCTCAGTAAGCGCCTCTACCACGGCGTGGCGGGCAAGAATCCTTCCCTGACTGTCGCGCGGTATTTTTCTCCTCTCCTTGAGGAGATTTTTTGTCCTATAGGATTCGTCTATGACCTCCTGGTCCTCTTCGGCCCATACGCCAAAAGTTATGTTATCTATGCTCGGATCGTTGCTTTTGGCTGCAAGAACGGTAATCTTTTCGATAACCTGCCGTGCCCGTGTCCACTCCTCCCGAACTTCATCTTCATCAAATATGTTGTTTTTGACAAGCTGCGCGCCGAACCAGTCGACCGGATCATGCTCCTTCCAGGCCTGTTTCTCATCATCCGTTCTATAGGCAGTGCCCTTGTCCTTGAAGTTGTGGCCCCAGTGGCGGTATGTGTTTGCCTCGAGCAGAACGGGGCCTTCCCCCTTCAGGCAGAGCTCCCGCGCTCTTCGCACCGCCTCGCGGACGCTTAGGATATTCATGCCGCACACCGTTTCGGCGTGCATGGCCTGCGGGTTGTATCCTGCCCCACGTTGTGAGAGATACTCGACGCCGGTCACCTCTCCCTTCTGCTGCCCTGTGTAGCCGTATTGGTTGTTCTCCACATAGTAGACAACGGGCAGTTTCTTCTCGAACTGGTCCATCACCGCAAAGTTCATTGCCTCGTGGGCAATGCCGTTGTTCATGGCACCGTCGCCGATACAACAGAGCACGATACGCTCCTTCTCCAGGTACTGCACCGAAAAGGCTGCGCCCGTGGCAATACCCAGGCTGCCGCCTACGATCGCATTGGCACCAAGATTTCCGACTGAGAAATCTGCTATATGCATTCCGCCACCGCGGCCCCTGCAGTAACCAGCTTCCTTACCCAGCAGCTCAGCCATGGTCCGGTACAGGTGGTAATCGACGGCGGCTTCGAGCAGGTTTTCGTACCCCTCTGCGGGAAACTGATTGTCACCGGCAATGGCGAGGAATTCCTCGAGTTCCTGATCACTCATCCCATAGAGGGCGAAAAGGCCCTTGCCGATACAGTGGCCGTGCCCCCGGTGATTGCTCGTGATGTAATCGGCCCGCGAGAGAACCGACATGGCCCCCATGGCTGTGGCCTCCTGGCCCACGCTGAGATGCGTGGTGCCCCTGAACTCGTATCCCTCGTGAGGAACAAACCTTTTGTTGTCAAGGTCCCGCACCATGTACTCGAAGTTCCGCTGCAGGAGCATTGCCCTGAACAGGGTCACGGCTTCCTCACTGCTCAGAAGACCCCCCTCGAGCTCTTCACCCAATGTCGGTGTGTATCGAAAAAGCGGTATGTGCGGAATGGCGATGTGTCTCTTTTCTCCTGAACAGGGTACGACGTCTATCGACTTCATGCTCTTCACACCTCGGGTAGTATTTGTGATTCACTTGTTTTAATTCACATAGATACTCAGAGAAAGTGGTTCTCCAGGTATACATGGCAATAAAAGTGAAATATGGAAACCGGCCCTCCTACTGTTTCTGAAACAGCTCGATGATCACGTTGTCGGGCCCTTTTACATAGGTGATTTTTGGTCCGTTTTCACGTGCAACCATGGGCGG
>CBFDDP010000142.1:0-6743 GCA_965603595.1 uncultured bacterium | reverse complement strand
GCATATCTCTGCGTACATTGATATTTGTACATATGAGTGTTGCACAGAGTCAGCTTTCTACCGGAATTCGTGATAATGATTCAACAATTGCTTCTATGGGATTCAATGATTCCCCATCAACATCCAGTAGCGAAGATTTGCGTAAACTTATTTTTTTAATGACATCAGAAGCTGGCACAAAACCGAGGATATTGAAATCACTCAATTCCTCACGCAAGAATTGCTCATCATCGGGCCCTGTGATTTTATTTCCAATTATCTGAACGCTTTTGACGAGGAGATCATCTGCAAGCCGACGAATGCGATGCGCCGTTTCAGTGCTCGTTCCGTTTGGTTCCACGATGATCAGCATATGATCAACACCGATAGCCGTGCCTCTTCCAAGGTGTTCGATGCCGGCCTCCATGTCGAGGAGCACCCATTCTTTCCGGGCAATTACCATGTAGTTGAGCAGGCTCTTGAGGAACGCGTTTTCAGGACAGGCGCATCCCCCGCCGCCCCTTTGAATGGTACCCATGACCATGAGCTTGAATCCTTCATACTCAATCGCATACCGGTCCGGGATGTCATCAACCTTGGGATTCATTTTAAACAATGGGGCAGGTGTGTCCTTCGTGACACCAGTTCTCTCAGCGATAAGGTCCTGAAGTTCAATGATAGGGGTGATATGCGTATCAGGCGGAATGCCGATTACTGTTGCAAGGTTCATGTCTGGATCAGCATCTATGAAAAGAACACTGTCCTGGCGATCTCTGAGAACCCGGCCAATGAGGGCGATAATGGTGGTTTTTCCTACACCGCCCTTCCCTGTCACAGCGATTTTCATTGCAAGTCCTTGAGTCGATCAGTGCATTTCAGTGGTAGCCCTATTGTCCTGCTCCTGAGGCGCAGGCTGCCACTAATATATACAAATAACTTGACAAGATCATTATTTTTTTGATAAATAGGGAGGTGGTAATAGACAATTTCTTGACAATCAAATTATACAATAATTTCAATTATGTATTCTCTACAATTGTAGACAAATTACAGTTTTTGTCAAGTTAAAAACGGCTACTCACCGATAATCTTTACCAGGACTCTCTTCTTTCTTCTGCCGTCGAACTCACCGTAAAAAATCTGTTCCCAGGGGCCAAATTCGAATTCTCCATCCGTAATAGCAACAACAACTTCCCTCCCCATCACCTGTCTCTTCATATGCGCATCGGCATTGTCCTCAAAGGTGAGGTTGTGGCGGTATTTTGATACCGGCTCATGCGGGGCAAGCTCCTCGAGCCACTTTCGGTAATCTTCATGTAGACCGGATTCATCATCATTGATAAAAACGGATGCGGTTATATGCATCGCATTCACGAGGCATAATCCCTCTCGCACACCGCTCTTTTGCAATGATTCCCTGATCTGTGGGGTAATATTGAGGAATCCGACGCGACTTGGTATGTTGAACCAGAGTTCTTCACGATAAGACTTCACGGCTCTCCCCTCTCTGTTTCCGCTTATGTCTCACACTCAGCTAATTGGATTACATAGGGCGAACTTCGTTCGCCAGCACTATGCTCATTCGAACCAAATTTATGTTTCTTCTTATTGACAGGTTGGAAACTCGACCTAGCGAAGCGCTCGCGAAGCGATATCTTTTCGTATCTTTTTTATCCACCCTACATATCCGAGGAAGGAAATCATTAGTACATGTCTTTTTCTTTTTGTGACACTTTCAAATCAAGGAGTTCTGGCGTTATCTCAGGACGTATCAGTTTTATCTCGCCTTCGATCAGGTATGCCTTTCCGGTCTCTATCTTGCTCTTTAAATAATCCTTTGAAATGAGCGCTTTTACCTCATCCACACTCTCCACAATACCCCTGACCGTATGCTTACCATCCTCTTTCACGAAAACAACGAACATAAACGCCACCTCCACCGATCTGTATCATATCTGGCACTTACTAGTATCGGAGATAATTATTATACATTTATAGGGCGAACTTCTAAGTGCATTAGTATTCAGCGTTACCTTCGTGTTCGCCAGCACAATGTCCTTTAAAGATATTTTTGTCACATTTTTGTTGATGTGATGAAGACCTGAAATACAACCTTATATACCTGCACACGCGAATAATGAGGTTCAATTTTCAAGGTAATCCCGCAACTTCTTGCTTCTCGTCGGATGTTTGAGCCGTCGCAGCGCTTTGGCCTCTATCTGACGAATTCTCTCCCTCGTAACATTGAAAACATACCCCACCTCTTCAAGTGTGTGTGAGTACCCGTCATCGAGACCAAATCGCATTCTCAGTACCTTCTGCTCTTTTTCCGGAAGAGTGTACAGTACTTCGTCGATAAGTTCCTGAAGCAGTGTGTAGGATGTCTTTGAGGCTGGATTGTCAGACTCTCTGTCCTCGATGAAGTCCCCGAGCAGGGTTTCCTCATCATCTCCAATGGGTGTTTCGAGGGAGATAGGGTCACGGGCTACACTCCGTATACCCTTCACCCGTGCGATGCTCCACCCGAGCCGGTCCGCTATCTCCTTTATAGTCGGTTCCCGACCGTACATCTGCATGAGCTGGCGCGATTCTTTAATGACCTTGTTGATCTGCTCAATCATATGTACCGGTATGCGAATGGTACGGGCCTGATCGGAAATGGAACGTGTAATTGCCTGTCTGATCCACCATGTTGCATAGGTACTGAACTTATATCCTTTTTTATATTCAAACTTCTCAACTGCCTTTATCAGCCCTATGTTGCCTTCCTGCACCAGATCGAAGAAATGAAGCCCCCTGTTCGTATACTTCTTCGCAATGCTGACTACGAGACGAAGATTTGACTGAATGAGCCGGTCTTTCGCCTTACAGACTATCCTCCGTCCCTCCAGAATATTCTCGTGAATCCGCTTAACACTTGATACTAACTCCCCTGTTTCATCCCTTATATCTTTGATTTGATCTTCAATACCCTTTATCCTGTTATACATCCCCTTGATCTTATCAGCATAGGGAAAGTATGTCTCCTTGATCCCCTCAATATCCTTCCCTTTCTCGATGTTGCGGTTGATGGCCTTGATCTCCTCGACAGACCTTCCCGCTTTGGTCTCCAGATCTCTCAGGGCTTTTTTAAGTGTTGCGATGCGGCCATAATAATCATCAATTCTGTTGGAGATCCTCGAGATTTCTTCTTTGTTGATATTCACTCTTTTGAGTACTCGAACGACCTCCTGGTGAAATTGTTCCTTCTCCTCCTTATTTTTCGGTGCAAAGGAATCCTGCTTTTCAAATATCTGTTCCAGGTTATAGAATTTTCGTTTGAGCTTGCGTCTATCCTCAGATGAAACGTTATAGAAACGCTGATGTTCCAGAAGCTGCTGAATATCCATCTTGCCTTTCTTGATCCGCTCAACGGATTTACGGATCTCCTGAATGAAGAAGTTCGAATTGAACAGCTCGGTTTCTATTATCCGCTCACCCTTTTCAATCTCCTTGGCGAGTTTCACTTCCTCCTCTGCACTCAACAGGCTCACTCTTCCTATTTCTTTCAGATAGAGCCGAATAGGATCATCAACGTGGGCACAGCTTTCTGAATTGATAATCTTTCTGTCAAATGTCTCCTCTTCATCCTTTTCGAGCTCTACATCTCCTTCCTCGGCTTCCTGCTCTGTATCTTCGAGAATCTTATCCACAACACTGATGTTCTCCTTTGAAAGGAGCGCAAACAGTTCATCAATTTTGTCAGAGCTGACAAATGCGGGAGGCAGTGTATCGTTTATCTGATCATAGGTGATGTTGTTATTCTGATCAACGGCAATCCGTATGAGCTGTTCCAGTTCGGGCAGATTCTTCATGTCAGACAAGTTCGGTCTCCCTCTGGAATTGATAGACTCTCCTGCGCCTTATTCGATTTCTAAAGACGCACCTTATGTGCTCTGAGCTGTTCAATCTTTTTCAGCTCATTGGTGAAAGCGTTCTTTTCAACGAGCAGCTTCGTCTCCATCACTTCATCGTGTTCGAGCTCAGCCCGGCGTATCTCTCGATTTACTCGAGCCAATTTTTCCTTCAGACGCAGTTCCTTGAGTGTGGCGATCGTATCTATGAGCTGCTCTTTAGGATTATGGGTCAGTACATCTTCGATAAGTTTACCGCTGAGGTATTTCACAAATTGCTCATCATCGATAAAATTAAAAACAGTAGACGAATCCCAATGCTGGTGTTGCTCTGCCAGATTGATGGCCTCCCATAATTTCTTCGTCCATTTTCCATGAAAATAACTTTCGTCGATTCTCGGAGCAGCCAGTGTAAAATATTCGGGATTACTGAGTAAGAGTAGGAGAAGGTAGAGCTCGGTATGGATACCCTTGTTCATTGTGACTGGCGATTTTGGCTCATGTTGGGGCGTGTTTCGCTTTCCAGTCAGTCGCGTAAGCTCCCTTCGGAGAGTGCCGCTTTCCGTATTCAAGGCTTTTGATAAACGGGTGAGAAAATCTTCTCTGAACAGCTCATCGCTCATATTCTCGTAATAGTCGGAAAGCAAGCCTAAAATACTAATTTTTTCATGGGCAGTATATTCTTTTTTTACATCTGTATAATACTTGATTATGAAATCAATACCTGAAACTGCGTCCCCCTTCATAAGGTTGAACTCATCCATCGAGTAGGTATTGAAGAAATCTCCGGGATCACAGTCGGCTGGCAATCTGATAATAAAAGGGTCCACGCTACGCTGATGCATGATTGAGGTACTTCTCATGGCAGCCTTTATCCCCGCTTCATCAGGGTCGAATAGCAGGTAGATAGTTCGCGTGTATCGCAGAATGAGGGCCACCTGCTCCTCTGTCAGCGCCGTGCCAAGAGGAGCAACGGTATTCTTCAGGCCCTGTGCATGCATCTGAATAACATCCACGTAGCCCTCAACAACGAAAACCTGGTCCTGTTTTCTTATATACTCCTCGGCCTGAAAAAAGCCATACAGATTTCTACCCTTATGAAACAGGAGATTTTCACTCGAATTGATATATTTCGGGATCCCCTTTTCATCGCTCTGCAGTATACGGCCACCAAACCCTATGAAGCGACCGACATTATCCTGTATCGGAAATATTACCCTGTTTCTGAAACGGTCGTAGTATCCATCACCGCTCTTTTTCCTGACAATCAATCCTGTCTCCTCAATAAATCCGAGGCTGAATCCGCTGCCTCTAAGCTGGGAAAGTAAAGCATCCCAGCTCTCAAGTGCAAAACCGAGGTGAAATTCTTTTATGACCTCCGTTGGGATTTTTCTTCGCCGGAGATACCGTAATGCCTCCCTCCCCACAGGTGATTTAAGGTTCTCTTTAAAATGTTTCGCGGCATGAGCTGTGATCTCGCGGAGCCGTGCTGTTTTTCCCTCTCCTCTTTCCTCCGGCCCTGACGAGCTGACCTGTATGCCCACCCGATCCCCGAGGAATCTCACTGCTTCAGGAAAGCTCAATCCCTTGAATTTCATAATGAAGTTGAATACATTGCCACCCACACCACAGCCGAAACAGTGATAGATTCCTTTTTTAGGGCTCACTATAAATGATGGTGTTTTTTCAGAGTGAAATGGACACAGGCCTTTGTAATTCTGCCCTGCTTTTTTCAACGGTACGTATTCGCCAATAACTCGAACCACGTCCGCCCTTTCCTTGATTTGATTGATTGTTTCCTCAGGGATAGGCAATTGTGTCTTGTTGAACCCCGTTTATTATATATAGTATTAGACGTTTCTTCAGTCAGCTAATTTGATGCCCTACAGTACCTGCCCTGTTATACTGCTCGATTGCTTTCAGATGTTCTTTGTAGGTTGTTGAAAAATGATGACTTCCGTCACGCTTGGAAACAAAAAACAGGTAGCCTACTTCGGCAGGGTACATGGCTGCACGAATCGAGTGCACTCCAGGGTTTGCTATCGGGCCAGGCGGCAGGCCCTTGTGAAGATAGGTGTTGTAGGGCGATTCAACCTTTAAATCACTGAGAAGAAGGCGTTCCTTTGTTTTCCCAAGGACATACTGGACCGTTGCACAGGATTCCAGCCGCTTCTCATTCATCAAACGGTTATAAAATACAGCTGCTATGATAGGCCGTTCACTCTCAATCTTAGCCTCGCGTTCAACAAGAGACGCGATGATTACCACGTCTCCCAACTCTTCGTCGGAATATTCGCTTGCGGGAATAGAACGAATTTCTTCAAAGAAATGATCGATCATCAGGGTAACGATCTGCTCAGCAGGCAAACCCTTGGCAACGATATAGGTATCCGGATACAAATATCCTTCGGCACTGTGAAAAGGTATAGCATACTTTACGAGTATTGACGTATCCTGGCAGGCATTAAGAAACTCATCCCCGTTAACGATTCCGGACTGATCGAGCACTTCAGCAATTTGCTTCATGTGGAAACCTTCCGGGATGGTAAACTTCTGTGTTACCACGACACCTGCTGTAAGGATATCGATTATTTCTGTGGTTCTAAACCTGGATTCGATACGGTATTCCCCAGCCTTTATTTTCCCTGCCAGGCGGCGCATCCGCACCACCATAACAAAGAACCGGTTGGATCGAATATGGTTGTTCTTTCGGAGATTTCTACCGATACGGTACACACTCTCTCCCTGTGAGACTACAAAGAGGTAGGACTCTTCTCCCGGATTTTCACTACCTATAGAATCTGGAGGAGAATTGTAATGGATGAAAAGCAGAGAGAGCACGGCTAGGATAACAACAGCAGCGGTAAAAAT
>CBFDDP010000141.1:0-6802 GCA_965603595.1 uncultured bacterium | reverse complement strand
CCTGTGTAAAGCATATCATAAACAGACAAACTTGCAACCCTGACAGAGTATGCGGATAATTATAGGGTATGTTTTTTTGTCCATTTGTAAAAAACATGTTATACTTCAACAGTATTCGTGCTCCTTTGTTTCATCAATGCCATGTAAAAAGTGTTGAGCTAAAAAATAAGGGGGGTACACTGTGGCAAATCAGGATCCGCATGCAACCTGTGATAGCTGTGCCAGGTTGTTCAGAGAGACGGTGAAACGGTATTACTGTGATCACTGTCAGAAGTACTATTTCATTTGTCCGGATTGTGCGGCAAAGTTAGCCAAATGCCGGTTCTGCGGTATTCCGTTGAAGAGGAAGTCTCAGCCGAAGCGGTAATCCGGTTGTATGGAGATTGATTTATCGGGCGGTTTCCCTAGTGCGGAAGGATGGGGGGATGAGTGCCGGCTTACGCGCCGTCTCTTCTCTGCATCGAGGATTTCGCATTTCCAAATGCGCTTCCATCATGGGCACACTGACCCCACCAGCACAAAACCTCGCCAAAGCAGCTGGGGATGTCTCCTATAACAGATTAAGGATGTATTGACTGTACAGGTGTATGAGAAAGGGACTTCGCAGGTACCAGTGTACGAAGAGGAAACCCGCAACAACCGTGAGCATAAACAGTACGTAGTAGGGAAACTGATGGATGAATTTCGGAGCGCCCCAGAGTTGCATCCATTCCCAGCCGTTCAGTCGTGCCCTGTACCGTCTGCGCACGAGGAACTTGTCTTCGATTTCAAGCGCTCTCCTTCGACAGTTCCGAATATTGACCTGCTGCAGGGTGAGGAATAATAATCCGGCCGCGAGCACTGCGGCAGCGAGAATACGAAGCATTTGCTGCTCACCTCTGCCGAGGCTCTCGAGACCCTGGGTGTGCATGAAGCCAACTGTTCCGGCGAAAAGCAAAAGGCAGCATATAACGACCAGCCACTGCTGAATCCTCTGTAATCTCGCTTCAGACGCAAGGTGGTGATACAGTGCCTGCCACTCGTCGCGTACAATCTTTATAATGTTGTCTCTTTCCACAATGTACACTCCTTTTCCTACTCCTCTCTATTATACGATACTTTCCGCATTTCAGGTGCAGAGAAATTTCATAAAGCCCACAGGGTGAATTGTCTTTGATTTTGTACCGTCCGGTGCTACCTTAGGCCGAATGTTTCATCTGTACGCAGCTCTGAGATGAACACCGCACGGGTGATGAATCGGTGTAAAGAATGGGCACACAACTCGGTAAGTACATTCCACGGCAGGTCAGGTTTTTTTCAGCAGGAATCGGAAAAACCTCTCTCATCTACCCCTCGGCCTTTCTCGTAGCGGTGGGAATCAGCATTGTAGAGCTGGGCATCATTTTCTATATCAGAGAGATATTTGGTGCCACACCGAGCCAGGTGGGATATTTTACAGCGCTCTGGGCCCTATGGTACATTATCGGGTGTCTCCTCATACGCCCGCTCTTCAGTGGAGCACTTCCGCGTCATCTTCTCATGGCAGCAACATTTCTTATGAGCATTTTCATACTGCTCATTACCTTTTCCAAATCCTTCTGGCAGGCATATGCAGGCTACAACCTCTACGCTGTTGCCATGTCCTTCTTCTGGCCGCCTATTATGGGATGGCTGTCCAGGAATACCGAAGGTGCACAGCTCGGCAAGAGAATGTCCCACTTCAATATTTCATGGAGCATCGGGCTGATTATCGGGCCTTTGATTGCGGGTGTGCTGAGCGCCCGGTCTCCCGAGCTGCCCCTGTATGCGGGCAGCCTTCTCTTCTTCACGACGGGCCTGCTTATTGTGGTCGGGAGCGCTCTGTTGCCCAAAGTACGTTCCGACCGCGGAACTGACAGTCCACAGCGAAGCCAAAAGCTAAAGACGGATGAGAGCACTTTTTTCAGGTTTCCCGGGTGGGTGGGTATGTTCACCACCTTTATCGTCATTGGCGTGGTGATCAGTATCTTTCCCGTGTTTGCACGGGATGAGCTCATGCTCCGCAAGGAAGTTATTGGGGTATTGATGCAGTCACGCACCTTTATCGCAACCTTCGTGTTCATCATCCTTGGCCACACGGTCTTCTGGCATTTCAGAATCGCATCCATGTTCATGGGACAGGTGGGCCTTGCAATCGTTGTGTTCGCCATGAACTTCACCACATCACCGCCGGTACTGGCCGTGCTTATCTCACTGCTCGGGGCTTTCCGCGCGCTCAGCTACAGCAACAGCCTGTTTCACGGGGTGTCGGGGAGTGTCAACCGGGCCGGGCGCATGGCGATTCACGAGGCACTTCTTGCAGCCGGCCTCATATTCGGGTCCGCGCTCGGTGGTGAGCTCTATCAGCGATACTCAATGACCGCTGTGTATAGGTTCTGTGCTGTCGTGGTGATAAGCGGAGCCTTCGTGCAGCTCGCCCTCTACCTCATCCTGCGTAAAAGGCAGGAGCAGTAGGCCCCAACTACTGGTGTATATCCACCCTTTGAACCTTTCCACTTCCCATGATATGATACAGGCACGTACCAATGAGGGATGGAGCACAGGATGTGGTATACAAAGGATGTACATAGGGTTCTGAAGGATCTCGAAAGCGATGCTTCTTCAGGACTTTCGGATGAGGCGGCGCGGTCCCGTTTCGATGAGTACGGCCCGAATAAAATAAGGGGGCAGAAAAAGAAGTCGATATTCCGCCTCTTTTTCGAGCAGCTGAACAGCATGCTTATCTTCATACTTGTTGCCGCTGCTGCCGTCTCCGCGCTGCTCGGAGAAACCACCGACACCATTATCATTCTATGTGTGATCGTGCTCAATGCGCTCATCGGTGTGATACAGGAGGCCAAGGCAGAGAAGGCGCTCGAAGCGCTGCAAAATCTCTCAACGCCGAAGGCTCTTGTGCTGCGTGCGGGGGTGCAGCGGGAAATCTCTTCGGAGGAGGTTGTGCCCGGTGATGCAGTGATAATTGAAACGGGGCGGATTGTCCCCTGTGATGTCAGGCTCGTCCAATCTGCCAATCTGAGAATCGAGGAATCGGCCCTGACCGGTGAATCGGTTCCCGCAGAAAAGGACGCTTCTGCCCAAATCGAAAACGAAGATACACCACTCGGTGACCGGAAGAACATGGCTTATATGTCCACGGTAGCCACCTACGGCCGGGGTGTGGGAGTGGCTGTTGCAACAGGCATGGACACAGAGATAGGAAAGATCGCCACCATGCTTAAGGAGGATAAAAAAGAGCTGACCCCGCTTCAGAGCAAACTCGAGCTGCTGGGTAAAAGGCTTGGGGGTATCATCCTGTCGCTCTGTGCTTTTCTGTTCCTGGTCTCTCTCGTGCGGCCCCTCATCCTTACCGGCGGTATTGAAAAATCACATCTCATTGAGCTCTTGCTCACTGCCATCAGTCTCGCTGTTGCGGCCATACCCGAAGGACTTCCCGCCATTGTGACCATCGTCCTTGCACTGGGAGTTCAGAGGATGGTGAGGCAGGGCGCGATTATCCGTTCACTTCCAGCCGTAGAGACCCTCGGTTCGGTAAACGTCATCTGCTCGGACAAAACCGGAACGCTCACCATGAACCGAATGACGGTGACCCACTTCCTGGCAAATGGTGTGTTGGGAAAGATAGAGTCTCTTGACAGGCACAACAAGGCCCATGATATGCTGCTGAAATGCCTCCTTATCTGCAATGATGCCACCTATACACCTGATTCGCAGACTGGTGACCCCACTGAGGTTGCCCTGCTCGAGGCAGGATACAGGTACAAAATGGTGAAAGAGGAGATCGAGCGAGACTTTCCGCGAATAAACGAAAAGCCCTTTGATTCTGAGCGAAAGCTTATGAGTACCGTGCACAGGAACGAAGGGCGCTACATCGTCATGTCCAAGGGTGCCCTCGAACAGCTCTTGGGCAGGTGCAGCACGGTATTGACCGGAGGGGATGCGGTTCCCCTCAATGATAGGATGAAGGGGGATCTGTACGCATCGGCAGGCACACTGGCCGATGATGCGCTTCGGGTTCTCGCTGGAGCGTATAAAATCACAGAGAGCGAACCTGATATTGACGGGCTCGAAAAGGATCTCTGCTTTTTAGGCCTGGTCGGTATGATGGATCCACCGCGCCTCGAAGTGAAGGATTCAATTGCACGGTGCAGGCGATCGGGCATACAGACAGTAATGATTACCGGAGATCACAAGAACACCGCCCTGGCCATAGCACGGGCGCTTGATATTGCGAGCGAACCGTCGCAGGCTGTCTCCGGCACAGAGCTCGATACGATGTCCAATCGGGAGTTGAAACAGCGGGTAGGGACACTTCGCGTGTATGCCCGTGTTTCCCCTGAGCACAAGGTGCGTATCGTTAAAGCACTGAAGGTGCAGGGAAACATTGTCTCCATGACCGGTGATGGAGTCAACGATGCCCCCTCCCTCCAGACGGCCGATATCGGTGTGGCTATGGGCATCACGGGCACGGATGTTGCCAAGGGTGCCTCTGACATGGTGCTCACCGATGACAACTACACCACCATTGTTGCGGCAATCGAAGAGGGCAGAAACATCTATAACAATATCAGGAAGTCAGTTCTGTTTCTCCTCTCCTGCAATGCCGGAGAGATTATCGCCATATTTTTCGCTATATTGCTCGGCTGGCCGACACCGCTCATCCCCATACACATACTGTGGGTCAACCTGATCACCGACACCCTTCCTGCCCTCTCCCTGGGGATGGACCCGGGTGACCCCAATGTGCTCGACGACCCACCCCGGCCGCCGCAGGAGAGCCTCTTCGCTGAAGGCGGGACCGCAAATGTGATCGGAAACGGCCTCCTGATCGGTCTTCTGACCCTCTTTGCATTCCGGTTCGGTCTGCGTCTCTATCCGGACTCGCTCGTGCACGCGAGGACCCTTGCCTTTGCCGTGCTGAGCCTGACGCAGCTCTTCCACGCATTCAACATGCGGTATCCGAGGAGGTCCCTGTTCAGCCTGGGATTGTTCAGCAATCCCTTTCTCATCGGAGCCCTGCTGCTCGGCGCTGCCCTGCAGATAGGCGTGATCAGCATATCTCCCTTTGCAGCCGTATTCAGGGTGTTTCCGCTCAGCGGCAGGGACTGGCTCTTTGTGGCCATACTTGCCGTCATACCGATTGTCTGCAACGAGATCGTCAAGATCATGAGGCGGCACATTATATCGCGATAAATTCTTACCCCTCTTCTTCATTAAAAGATGTTATTATTGTAGTGCTTCATTACTATGTGCCCGGAGACGGAGTAATTCATGACCCGCAGCGAGCTGGTGAAGCGCGCAATTTCCTTTGAGGGCCCGTCCCGCGTGCCCGTCTGGTTCTGGAACGAGGATAAGGAGAGGAGCGACATACACAGCTTCGAGCTCTTTCCCTACAAGGGGGATGTAAAAACGAGCGAGTGGGGCTACGTGTGGGAAGACCTGGGAGATGGAACCATCGGGCAGCCAAAGAAACCGGTCATCCCAACATGGGACGATTTCGACGCCTTTACCTTTCCCGTTCCCGATAAACCCGGCAGGTTCAAGGGTATTGAAGAGTTTGAGCGGTCGGCCGAAGACCGGTACAGAGCTGCCGAGATGGGAATCACCGGGTTCAACACCTATACCTTCCTGCGCGGTTTCGAGAATGCCCTCGTGGATTTCAAGCTCAAGAGAGACAAGGCAGATCTGCTGCTGGATAGAATATTCGAGTTCGAGACCGAAGTGATCAGGCTTGCGTCGGCTCACGGTTTCGACGCCATACACTTCGCCGACGACTGGGGGACGCAGCAGAGCCTTATCATCGACCCTGACCTGTGGCGAAGCATATTCAGGCCCAGGTATAAAAGACAGTTTAATACTGTCCACGAGCTTGGCATGCATGTGTGGTTTCACTGCTGTGGAAATATTACGGAGATCATCCCCGACTTCCACGAGATGGGGGTGGATGTGATGAACATTTCACAGCCCAACGCCGTCGATATAGGGTATATTGGCCGGGTGCAGCGCGGCAGGCAGTGTTTCATGGTCCCCATCAGTTATCAGACCGTTTCCATCTCGGGATCACCCATGGCAATCAGGCAGGAGGCGGAGCGGCTGTACAGAGCACTCGGCACATCCGAAGGCGGATTCATCGGCTATGTGGAGGAGTACAGCGTCATGGGCATGCCAGAGGATAATTATCGGGCCTGTGCAGCAGCCTTTGAAAATCTGATGTGACGGCTTGTATGGGCAGTTCAGCGTTATCGGCCTTGATCCCGTCAATACATATGAGAATTGCCAACAACTACATACAAGGGAGGATATCATGAAAAAAAAGCCTGGCGTACGAAAAATCATACAGATTGCCCATGTGGTTAAGGACATCGATGAGGCCATGAAAAGGTATTATGATATACTGAACATAGGGCCCTGGTCCGTGTATACCTTTGCACCTCCTGCACTGAGGGAATGCATGTTCAGGGGAAAACCTTCGGACGCCACCTGGAGACTTGCAATAACCTGGGTGGGGGATATACAGTTTGAGCTTATACAGAACCTAAGTGGTGAAACGGTGTACACCCACTTTCTCGAGAAGAAGGGCGAGGGGATTCATCATATCAAGGAATGGGTTGATGACTGCGCAACGTCGATTGAGGAGTATCGTGCGAAGGGTGTGGATGTCATTCAGAGTGGAAAGTTCGATGATGATGAGTTTTACTATCTCGACCTCGAGCCGAAACTGGGAATACTGTATGAACTGGGCAACAATGGCACCATTCGATCCCCTGAGAGGGTGTATCCGGAATAA
>CBFDDP010000140.1:0-6828 GCA_965603595.1 uncultured bacterium | reverse complement strand
ACTATTTTGATGCCTTTACGTGTGAGGAAGTCTCTGTCTGAATCGGGGATTCCCTTATCGGTGATGAGGAAGGCCACGTCCTCCACGTCGAACAGCTTCACCAGCTCGGTATGTCCGAACTTGCTCGAATCGGTAAGAACGAAAACCTGTTCGCACTTCTGAGCGATGTACGAGGATATGTCGGCGCGCATCATATCCCGGCTCGTAAATCCTGCCTCCCGGGTGAACCCGTCGATACCGATAAAGGCTTTGCGAAAATTCACGGTATCGATGCAGAGCTTCACCATGGGGCCGATCAGGCTTTCACTCTCCTTCTGGTAGACACCGCCGAGCAGGACAACACTGTTTTCATCGCTTTTCCCGCATTCACGGGCTATGAAGACGTTCGGGGTGACGATCGTTACGTTTCCCCTTTTGATGAGCTCCCGCGCCAGTATCGTGTTGGTAGAGCCGGACTCGATGAGCACGGTCTCTCCCTCGTCAACGTATTCCAGCGCCTTTCGTGCAATGTCCAGCTTCTTCTCGAAATTGACGAGCAGCCTGCTGGAAATGTCGTCGGAGTTGACGAAGGTGACACCGCCGTGAACCCGTTTCAGAAATCCCTGCTGTTCGAGAAAGTTAAGATCATGTCTGACCGTTACACCTGATATGCCGAATATATTCGCGAGTTCCTTCACCGCCACCTTGCTTTTTGTGGAGACAATCTTCAGGATTTCTTTTTGTCTATCCTTCATCTTTTTCCAGGAGCAGCGATGCTGCTCCGATGACTCCCGCTTCTTCTCTGAGCTTTGAGTGCGTGATGATTACGTCGTCGAAGAGCATATCCCGGGCCAGGCGGTAGAAGTGCAGCTTGATCTGATCGAAGAGATACTCCCCTAAATTCATGAGACCGCCGCCGAGAGCGATGAGGGGAGGATTGAATATCTGGAATATGTTGTACAGGCCAATTCCCATGTACAGCGCGCACTGGTCAATGACCTCCATGGTCAATGCGTCGTTCATGTCCAGCCCCTTTTTGAGCGTTTCCCCTGTTATTTCACGAGCAGGTGTGCTTTCGTCGATTTCTAGCTTTGTGGGCTTTCCCTCGACGAGAAGCTTCTTGAACACCTTTCCGAGTGCGTGTCCGCATGTGTAGGTCATCAGGCATCCGTAATTGCCGCAGCCGCATCGTATGTCCCCGTGGGGATTCACGATCATGTGGCCGAATTCGCCTGCGGTTCCCGTTATGCCCCGGTAAATTCTGTTGTTGATGATGATGCCCGCCCCGATGCCGGAGCTTACTGTTACGAATATCATACTCGAGTAGCCGGCCCCAGCGCCGAATTTGAGCTCTGCATAGGCCATGGCGTTGGCATCGTTGTCCGTGACAACCGGGACGCTGAAATGCTTCTGTACCTCTTCACGCAGGGGAAAGTTCCTGAACCGCTGAAGATTGGATGAGCGTATGGTGATTCCTTCTTTCGACCTGATATGGCCGGGATACACTACCCCGATGCCCAGCAGGTCCCTCTCCTGCAGGGAGTTCCTCTGCAGCAGATTCTGCACGATTCGGGCCATATCCTCTATGACCCGGCATTCTTCCTTGTCCACATGGTCGCACACCGTCTCCCTATCCATGAGAGAGCCATCGGTGCGCACGAGCCCGATGGCAAGCTTTGTGCCCCCTATGTCTATGCCGCAGGCGATCCCCCCCATGATCTACTCCTGAAAAGCATGCTCTGTACGTGAGATAATATCGTTCTGGGCCTCCGGAGCGAGGGTGGTAAAGAATGCGGAGTACCCCGCGACCCGAACGACCAGGTTTCTGTGCTCTTGGGGTTTCTGCTGTGCGTTGAGAAGCGTTTCCCTTGACACGATATTGTACTGCACATGCCAGCCCTTAAGATCGTTGAAGAAGGTCCGGATGAGGTGCAGTAGCTTCTTCTTTGAGGCTTCTTCCTTGATGGCTGCAGGAGACATCTTCTGGTTGAGGAGCACGCCTCCCAGTATCCTGCCGGTCGGAAGTTTTGCAACGGATTTATAGACTGCAGTCGGACCGCACCCGTCCGTGCCGGCTGCAGGAGAGCTTCCCTCTGCAAGCGGCGTGAAGGCTTTGCGGCCGTCGGGTGTTGCGCACACCGTTGCTCCCGCCGGAACGTTTGCCGAGATGCTCGAGGTGCCTGCAAAGTATCCCCCGCCGATCGGTCCACGGCCGTACCTCGTATTGTGGTGCTTCTCGATCTCATCGATGAAATAGGTGTAGGCTTCACGGAGTAGGAGGTCCACGTAATCGTCGTCGTTGCCGTACTTGGGTGCGCGGTTGAGCAGCATCTGTCTGACCGATTCCCCCTCCTTTCCCTCGAAGTTGTTTTTCAGGTGCTTCATGAGCTGGGCTGGGCCGACCCGCCTTTCCTCGAACACGAGCTTCTTGACGGCTGCCAGGGAGTTGCCGAGATTGGCAATCCCCACCTGGGGTCCGGAGATGAAGTCGTACTTGGCGCCTCCCTCCTTGAGCGTTTTTCCCCGTTCGATGCAGTGGTCCACAAAGGCCGAGCAGATCACGTCAGGCACATTCTCCTCCAGTGCAGTATCCACGGCCGTGTCGATGGCTACGGTGGCGCGTGCATAGAATTCCACCTGTTTGCGCCAGGCCTGCATGAGCTCATCGAAGGAGTTGAAATCCTCCAGTCTGCCGCTACTCTCACAGAAGGTCTTCCCGGAGGTGGGATCGCGGCCGTTGTTGAGGGCTGCGAGGAAAACCCGCATCAGGTTCAGAAAGCTCATGCCTGTGCAGCGGTATCCCCACTTCCCGGGCACAGCGATCTCGATACAGCCGATTGCCGAGTAGTTGTAGGCATCCTCAGCCTCCACACCCAGGTTGATGAGGGAGGGAATGACGATCTCGTCGTTATTGAAGGCGGGCATACCGAAACCCTTCTCAATGACCTGGAGACAGGCTCGTAAAAAATCGTCCCCCATATTGCGGTGATACCGGACGGAGAGATTCGGCTGGGTGAGACGCATCTCCCCAACCGTGTGCAGGATGAGGAAGCTGAGCTCGTTGACTGCATCCTCACCGTGGATTGTCTGACCGCCTATGGTCACGTTCTGGTAGAGGGGGCTGCCGACGGAAAACCTGGTGTGTGACCAGGGACGGATCTTGTTTATTGAGTAGAGTTTGATCCACATGCAGTCAAGCAGTTCTTCAGCGAAGTCTTCAGTCAGGATGCCGCCTTCCCTGTCATGGCAGTAGAAGGGATAGAGGTACTGATCCAGCCTGCCGAGTGAAAGCGAGTGGCCGTTGCTTTCGATCTGCAGTATGAGCTGAACAAAATAGACGAGCTGAAGGGCCTCATAGAAGGTCTCAGGCGGATCGTGTTTGATACGTTTACATATATCGTGTATCAACAACAGCTCACGCTTTCTGTTGGGGTCTTGTTCTGTTTGACTCAAAACAAGGGCCAGTTCCGCAAATCGGCCGATAAACATCTCCATGCCCTCAAGTGCGATGAGAACAGCCCTGAGGAACTGCTCCTTTCTGAGGTCATCCTGCAGGTGGAGCTGAAGCCTCCCACGCTGGTCCTGCACAAGCTCTCGATATCCGACTATGCCGAGTGAGAGTATGCGATCAAAGTTCACCGCGATATGCGCATCACCGGAGGTGAGGTTTCCCTCGGCCCTGATGATGCCAGCTTCGTGTATGTCCCGCATGAGCGGGGGCATGAGAGCGTATCCCTTTTCGATGAGCGTGTGCCCCTTCCAGTAGTCACAGATATCTCTGATGCGGTCTTTTTCTTCTTCTGAAGGGTAGAACCTGTCGCCAGGCCTTTTATCGAGTTCGTCGATCTCATTCAGCAGCCACTCCACTGCGTATTCCGGAAAGATAGGTGCTGCCCGAAGTTTTGAGCTCTGATTGCCCACAATGAGTTCACCTTCGTCGATAAAGATGCTCATGTTCTTCAGGGTTTCACGAATCGCAAAGGCCCGTTTCACCACAACCGGTTCGGCACTGTGTTCCCGATAGACCTCGGTGTAGATGTGGGCCCGCTCGGTGCAGACGCCAGGTTGTGCCTTCAGTACGCTGTTCCTCAGTTGTTGTACCCTGGCAGATGTTTTCCTGCCTGTTCCGGTATTCATATGGTAATCCTGCTATAGATATGGTTCATGTACATGGCGTAGATGTTCAAAGATTTAGTTTTAAATGAAGCCTATCACACTTTCATATGAAAGTAAAGAGTTTTTCTCCGGTCAATGAAACAACTTCAATTCTTTCAGTGTACGCGTAACCTCCTCAACTCCCGAGACCTGACACGCGTTAAAACCAATATGTTGAGCTTTTTGCACACACTCTCGGTTGTCGTCAAAAAAGAGATACTCTTCAGGTGCACCGCCTATGTCGTTCAGGACGTATTCGAAGGCCTCCTGAGAGGGTTTTACCAGGCCGGTTTCATGCGAAGCGTACAGCTGATGAAACCTTTCACCAAGACTGTACCTTTTACAGAGTCTGCTCCAGTGAAGGGTATTGTTGTTGCTGAGGCAGGCGAGGAGGAAGTGCGGTTTCAGCCTGTCGAGCAGTTCAATTGCACCGGGGTAGAAACCGCGGTCCCATGAGATAAATGTAGGTAAAAACTCATCAGGTTTTAGCGACAGGTTCAATTCAGCAACCACCCCATCAGCAAACTCCTCAGGAGAGCAGCTACCCGTTTCGAATAACTTCATCCATGTGGATTCCAGGAAGAATCTTCGCGACTGCTCCCTGTTGAGTTTGCCAGCTGCAAGTTCGGTGAGTTCCCTGACACCGTCCCAGCGTACCAGGACACCACCCAGGTCGAAGAGTATCACCTTGATTGTATGCATACCCAATGTTCGTTTTCCCCTCAGAGTATAACTTTGATTCTCTGCATACCCTATGTTCCTTTTTTATGTTCAATGAAATTATCCTAACTTTCTCGAAAGGCTATGTCAAAGTAAATCACGATTGCTGTTTTATAAGAGAGGTCTGCGAAGTACTTATAAGGTGATGGGAGGAGAGCACCGCTACATGATCACTACCTGGGAGAAGCCCTCTTCAACTGAGGGAACTTCGGTACGTGCGTAGAGCTGTGCTATTACCGAGTCCGGAACAGGGAACTCACGGGTACGGTTCTGCTCGATGAGTGTTGAGCTGTCCCTGTCCAGATATATGCAGGCAATACTCTTGTGGAACTTCTTTGCGTGATCGATATAGCGTTTTCTGCTGTTCCTCGTGAGGCTCGTGTTATCGATGATGATCTTCTGGTTCCTCTCCAGAAAATGAACGATGAGGTCATACTCGATACGCTTGATGAGTCCCTCAACGTCTTCGTCCCAGTCTTCAGGAGTCCACCGGGCACCGTGCTCTGTCATCTCCTTGAAATAATGCCGGATCTCATGTCGATCGACCCTCTTTCTGTCCCTGAAGTACTCCCGGGCTAGACTGGATTTTCCAGATCCATAGTTGCCTACGATTAGAACTATGTCGTATTTATTAAGGTCTTCTATCATAATTATATTTTCGTTCCTTTCACCACTATCCTTTACGTATATAACCCGATAGATCCTTGTCGCAACGGTTAGGGCATATGGAGCTGTATGATCTGCAATCTGACAAATCTGAAACACGCAACCGTCTCATGGAACAGTCCGATAGGATCGAGGAATTACAACATGAACTTGAGCGCAGTGAGAGGGAGTACAGACATCCTTTCATCAATCTCCACCCGGTTGCGTACGTCAAACCGCCGTGATTTTTAAGGGCATACAGATTTCCCTTGATCAATAGATGTACTCATTGGGAAGCAGTTTTGCATGCGCGATTTTGAGCTTCCGGTCAATATTGATACCATAGGGGCATAGTTTGTTAAGAGAGCTGTAGTCCCGGGCAGGGTCTACCTTGTCCTTCAGGTTTTCGTACTCTCTTTGTGCCCATGCAGCCTGATCGAACCAGTGTTTGAACCGTTCCTGCAGAGCGTACTGCGCCGGGTCGACAGCCTCGAAGCTTTCCATCTGCCGATCAACGAGCCCTTCGAGGAGAAAGACGTCCAGGGGATTCAATCCAGCCCCATCACTGCACTTGCCGCAGAGCCTGCAGACATAGGTACCGAGCTCGGGTGCGGTTTCGTAGAGGTGTGTTTTTTCCTCTTCCGTCATTGGAGAGAAGTTATTGGCAATATTGAGGTCCTGTTCCAGGTACGCTCTGCTGTTGATTCCCAGCACCAGCGAGGCAATGGGCAGGCTCAGTACATAGCGGATCGCCTGTACGGGGTTCCGATACAGGTAGCCGTCTGCAAGTGCCTTCATGCCAAGAACGCCGGTACCACGCTTATGGCAGAGGGGTAGCAATTCATCCTCGATCTGGGGAAAGTTAAAATGATCGAAATAGTTGAAGCCGGTCATGAGTACGTCGTAGGAGAGGTTTTGGATAGCGTGAAGAATCCCGGCGGGCCTGCCGTGGCCTGAGATTCCCACGAATAAGACCTTTCCGGCATCGCGGGCTGTATGAACAGCCTCCATCGCACCTCCGGGAGCGAGGATCTGCTCCGACTCCTCAACTGTCTGCGGTTCATGCATGAAGAATATATCCACATGGTCGGTTCTCAAGTGTTTAAGGCTCTGCTCGAGGCTGGCGAGAGCTCCGTCCCTCGTTCGGGCCGTTGTTTTTGTTGCAAGGACGAACTCATCTCTTCTTGAAGCCAGGGCATAGCCGACTTTCTTTTCTGATATTCCCTCTCCATATTGGGCGGCGGTCTCGATATAGTTCCCGCCATTGTCGAGGTAGGTGTTGAGTAGAAAGGATGCCTCCTCTTTGGGGACCTCGATAAGATGAAATCC
>CBFDDP010000139.1:0-6875 GCA_965603595.1 uncultured bacterium | reverse complement strand
TTTGGGAGGTATGGATAATGGCACGGTTTGTCCTAGGGTTTGGGAACAGGTCTTTTTTCCCACCGGAATATATGAAAGAGGCAAGAGAGGAGATCCCCTCTGTGCTCAGAGAGATGGGTCATGAGGCCATCCTGATGGATGAGAAGGAAACCTCTTTGGGTGCCGTACAGACAAGAGATGAGGGTAAAAAATTTGCAGATTTTCTCGAGAAAAGAGCTGGTCAGTATGACGGCATTATCTGGACCCATCCCAATTTTGGCGATGAGGTGGGGATGCTGCCTGCACTCAGGGCTGCGGGCAGGAGGGGAGATAAAATACTGCTCCATGGCTATCCGGATGAGATGGACAGGATGGGACCTGAAGAGCGCCGTGATTCCTTCTGCGGTATTTTTTCAACCATGGATGTGCTGTATCAGAATCAGATTCCTTTCATCAAGCTGAAACCGCATGTTGTAGCGCCTTCAAGTTCCCGGTTCAGGGAAAATATTGATCTCTTTGCACAGATCTGCACGGGCAAGGGAAAGGACCCCTACAAGCCCGTGAAGCCTGAAGCCACGACAGGAGGCGAGAACATTCTCGAGGGCTGTACGCTCCTCGCTCTCGGTGCCAGAACAACACCCTTTTACACGACGCGGTTCAATGAGCTCGATGCGGTGAAAAATGGCATCAATGTTGAAACCACCGACCTCTCTCTCGTGTTTGCCAGGATGAGTAAGCTGGATGCGTCCAGTGATGCATATAAAAAGCGGGAGGCTGAATTACGTGCATACACCAACTGGGACAAGGCTTCGCCTGAAGCATTGGACACGCAGGTACGTTTCGGAGTGATAGTGGATGAATATCTTGAGGAATACAGGCCTGATGCCATTGCCATCAGGTGCTGGACCGAGTTTCAGGAGATACTGAAGGTTTCACCCTGTGCCACATTGAGCTATTTCAACAACAGGGGGATACCCGCCGCATGCGAGGTGGATCTGGGGAATGCGCTTGCCATGTATGTGATGCGCATGTACTCAAAGGATGCTGTGGCATGCCAGGACTGGAACAACAATTTTCAGGAGGAAGACGATAAGTTCATGTTCATGCACTGTGGGCCGCACGATACAGCATGGCTGAAGCCGGGTCACTATGTGGATACCCACGGCATTCTGGATCACTCATTCGGGTCCGGTAGCGGTATGGGCTGCATACAGGGCAGGTTTTTACCTTCTCCTGTCACCTTTGCGAGCTGTTCAACTGAAGATGGCAAATTGAAATTCTATGTCATCGAGGGACGGGTCACTGAAGACGAACTCCCCAAGGAATATTTCGGTTCAGCAGGCGTTGCAGAGATTCCCGGCCTGCAGCAGGCGATCCTGCATATCGGCCATGGGGGGTACAAGCACCATTTCTCAATGACGAGAGGGCATGTCGCCGATCAGGTTGTCGCGGGTCTGAGGCAGCATTCCGGGTATGAGGTGACTGATCTGAGAAAGGTGAAAGCCTGACCGGACTATACATCGGTCAGAATTTCTTGAAGATGATCTTATAGATGCTCCTCAGGTTTTGCAGCATCGAATCGGGTGTCTTCTGCGGTATTTTTCCCGGGTATATGAAAAAGCAGTCACCCAACAGAGTTGTACGATAGAGTGAAATATCATCGCCTATCTTATAGCTCCTCACCGAATCGATTCTTTTCGTGTCGGGAACGGCTATATCCCGGAACTCATACGGACTTCTTCGCAGCTCCGTAAAGCCCATATACAGATTTCCATCACCCTTTCTCTCGAATGTGTCAAAAACCTTGATCCAATAGTCTGCGGAAATATCCGGTGGTGTGACGATCGTGTTTATGGGAAATGTATTTTCAACAGAACGGTCAAACCAATAATCTGTAATAGCGATTGCCCGTGAGAAGTGTATGCCCAATCTCTTGCAGATATCGGTGTACAGCTTCCCGAAGACCTGGTTTTTGTTTCTCTCCTTGGTTAGCCGCGCGATACCAGTCACGGAGGAGATCCCATCCACATTTTCCAGTATTTCCGGATAGGCCCGTACCTTCTCAAGAATATTCGGGCTCGCCGAGGTGATGATGAAACGATATTTATTGACACCCAGGTCCCTGTTCATCTGCTTGTACTGTTTTAGAAATGAGAGGGCTTGCTCTCTCAGTGTGTGGGTTTTCTTCTTCTTGTCGAATACCTCGAGGGTCCCGTCCCAGTCGAGAAAAATAAATATTGATTGCGAATGGTCCTGTACCCAGCTCCCGTGCAATTGATGAATCGTGTAGGGATTGTCCGCTATCTTTGACCGGACCATGAACTCGTCTGCAATCTTCTTCATTTTCTTACCCTTGAGGAGGCCGGTCATGGCAAAGTAGAAAAATGCCTCTCCCACAAAGGAGTTATTGAAGTATTTGTCAGATTCAAAGTGAAGTTCATCACCGCTCATTGTCGTACATTTTTCAATCAGCTTTCCCAAATCGTCCACATGTCCTACAGCCTGTACCTGATGCATGTGCAGGGGATCGTCATCCACAGAAATTTTGGTCGTGATATCGTATTGACTGAAAAAATCGGAATATGTTCGTGCATGCTCTTCAAAATTCATCATCACACCATTATAACAGACCATTAACACAAATGTCACATCAGATTTATCGATTGCTGCCGCACACACTTCCTGCAGTGTACATAACTCCCGTTGACATTTCAATTACTCGAACATACAATGTTTCAAGCCCAACGCTGTTCCTGAGAGATTAGTATTTGGGACTTTTTATGTTTCACTGGTTGTGCTCAGTTTTGTGAAAAGGAGGTGTAAAAAGTGCGTGAGATGCTCAAACACAATGCAGGCCGGGTATTCGTGATTGTTCTGTTTCTTTCAATCGTGGGCATGCTCTTTGTCACCCGGTTCTTTACCCACAAAATCGTGGTATTCGGCTGGATAACCCTGCCGCTTTTTTCGGGGCTGATTTTCGTTGCGGTATGGCTGGTGGCCTACCTTATCTACTTCTTCAAGTTCTGGCCATACCGCTGATGTGCTACGTTAAGGAGGTAATGCAATGGCAATTATCGTTCTGATACTATTTGGCATAGCAATTCTGATCATGGCAGCGTACGGTTATAAAATTTCAGCAAAGACAGCCGAAGACTATATGCTCGCGGGAAGGACGATCGGGGTAGTGGTGATGTTTTTCTTCATCCTCTTCGCCGTCTCGTCGAGCTGGACGTTTTACGGCTACCCCGGTCATCTGTATCTGCACGGCCCCTCATACATCTATTTCATCTGGGGCTCGGTTGCAGGTTTTGCTGCCCTGTACATGTTTCTCGGGCCGCGGCTCTGGGCAGTGGCGAGGCTGAATCGGTACATCTCTCCCGTGGAGGTACTTGCAGAGCGCTACGATTCCAAGTTCCTGAGGCTCATTCTCTCTCTCATGCTTCTCGCCTTCATCGTCCCTTATGTGGGTATACAGCCGCTGGGAGTGGGATTGGGTTTCAAGGCCCTCTCCGGGCTACCCATCATCGTTGGCGCCCTCTATACAGTGGTGCTCCTGGTGATACTGGTACTCCTTGGAGGGATGCGCATCGTTGCGTGGGTAAACATCTTTCTCGGGAGCATCTACGCCTCCGCATTGTTGGGCTCTCTCATATGGGGCGTCAACCGGTTTTTCCCGGGCGGACTGGCAGAGGCCGCTCAAAACCTCATGGCCAACAATCCAGAGCTCCTCAGCGCCCCGGGACCGCTCGGGAGGTATTCGCCCGTCATAATCGGGGGGACCATGGTCGTTGGGTTGATGGCCTTCAGCTGGCCGCACATCGTCATCGGAGTCATGACAGCCCGCGACAAGATGCTGTTCAAATGGTTTCCAATTCTCATCTTCATATTTGGAGGAGTTTTCTTCTACACCATGCCCTTCATCTGGGGCTCTCTCATCGCACCGGTTATCATGCCCGGTGTCACAGACGTGAAGGCGGCCGATTCCATTGTGCAGACCGTCATAACCCAGTTCTTCCCGAGGTGGTTCTCCATATATGTCCTCATGGGTGTCATCGCCGCAGCTGTATCAACGGCTGCTGTTCAGCTCATGACCTCCAGCGTCATCTTCGCCCGAGACCTCATTCAGGGCTTCATCAAACCGGACGCCTCCGATACACAGATCATCAAGTGGGCCCGGTGGGCAGTCGTGGGAATTGTCATACTCAGTCTTGTCATATCGATCCGCTACACAACCGCTATGGCGCTCTACCTGACCGAAGTAACGATTCCAGGTTTCGCGCAGTGGGGGCCGGCGCTCGTCGGGGGCATTCTCTGGCGCCGCGGTACCCGGGAAGGGGCGCTCGTGGGTACGCTGGCCGGATTGGTGTATCTGATAGCGGGATTGATATACCGTCCGCTGTTCTTCGGACTGCATCCGGTCATGCCGACGATCATCGTCAATATACTGCTCTATGTCATAGTCAGCTTCCTGACACCGGCGCCTTCGGAGGAGATCCAATCGCGGTTCTTTGACGAGGTGGATGAATTTCTTGCAGCGGGGTAAGCAATGGGTAAAAAACGTGATAAAAAGGCCCAACCCGAAGAGAATGCGGGTGCGTCGAGTACGTGGAGGTACATCTATAATCCTGACGGTGATGCGGCCGATCTGCTGGCCTATCCCTCTGCGCTCGTGGAGGGGAGGATAGCCGGCAAGTATCTGCTCTCCACGGAGAAGCTGCCCGATACCGTGGTCGTCCAGGGCGTGAAGAAGCAGGGGATTCTGGCAGGGGCTGACATTCGTGTTGATCGCGAGCTGGCGGAGAAGAACGGCGTCGAGGTTGCCACGCGCCCTCGCAGTGGTCGGGGCGGGGCAAAGCTTGCCGAGACCGTTTCCTTAGGTGAGCTTCTCACCTCATCCTCGAAGAAGTTCAATGCTGAGGATGTGGAGGTTGATGAGCCTGCTGTTCTGCTCTACACATCGGGAACAACGGGGCGACCGAAAGGGGTGATGCTCTCCCACAATAACTTTCATGCAGAATGCGACCTGGTTGATCATATATTCCCCATGTATCCGGAGGACAGTGTCGTTGGCGTGTTGCCCTTGTTCCATGTCCTTGCCATGGCCGATAACCTCATACCCATGGCCAATTATGGATGCAGTTTGAGCATCATTCCTCAGTACAGTCCCATGGAGCTTCTCAGGAACATTGAGCAGGTACAGGCAACGGTACTCATTGCCATTCCTACTATGTATGTTCATTTGTTGCATGTGGCGAGGACGGGGAAGGCAACGATCCCAAAATCGCTCCGTGAGTGTATCTCAGGAGGGGCCCCCCTGCCCATGAAGGTGATAGAGGAGTTTGAGAAGGTTTTTCAGACCCATATTGCAGAGGGGTACGGCCTGACCGAGTCGACTTCAGCTGTGTGTCTGAACGTATCGGGAGAGGGCTATAAGCCCGGATCGATTGGTATACCAGACTCCCTGGTCGATATGCGAATATTTGACGATGATGACAGGGAGTTGTCCCCGGGCGAGGTTGGAGAGATCGTTATCAAGGCGGAAGTCATCACAAAGGGGTATTACAATGCGCCCGAGGCAACTGCCGAGGCGATGCGAAACGGGTGGTTCCATACGGGTGACATGGGCTGTAAGGATGAGGAAGGCTACATCTACATAACTGATCGTAAGAAGGATATCATCATCAGGGGGGGGTTCAATATATCACCCCGTGAGGTGGAAGAGGTTATATACAGTTTTGAGAAGGTGAAGGATGTGGCCGTAATCGGCGTTCCCGACAAGAGCAAGAGGGAGGCGGTCAAGGCCTTCGTAGTTCTCGAGGAGGGAGAGAGTTCCACTGCAAGGGAGATTATCGATCAGTGCAAAGGACATCTCTCTCCCTATAAGGTCCCGAAGTTTGTGGAGTTCCGGGATGCGCTTCCAAAAAGTGCCACCGGCAAAGTGCTGCGCAAGGAGCTGAAGGAGGGCTACAGGGATGAAAGGCTCATTGAAAAGGATATGCGAGAGGAGGGTGCGGGCAGGTGAGTGAAAGAACGGGTTTGGGAAAGATGCTCGAAGAAACGGCGAAGAAGTACCGAAAAAAACCGGCCCTCTTCTTTGAGGGGAAAGAGATAATCTTCGAGCAGCTGGATGAAAACGTGAATCGGCTGGCAAACGGTTTGAGGAAACTCGGCATCGAGGGGGGTGACCGGGTTGCTATCATGCTCCCCAACATACCTGAGTTCGTCTATTCCTTCTTCGCGCTTCAGAAACTGGGCGCCATCGCCGTCCCCTTTAATACCATGTACAAGGGGAGGGAGATACTCCACATACTCAACGATAGCGGAGCACGCGCGATCATTACACTGACCAATTTCGCCCCGCTGATAAATGAGCTCAAGCCGGATGTTCCGTTCCTGGAGCATATAATCCTCACCGGAGAGAGGACACTGCTCTTCGTACATCCGGAAAGCACCGTGGCGGTACAGATCGTTCATCACCGGGAGTTCTTTCCCAGCATTGAGGAGACGTACCAGAAGGTGGGGGGAATTCTGGTGGAGACTCTGCAGAAATTCGGGGTGGCTGAGGCGTGGTACAAACACAGGGGAAGTGTGCGCGTGAAAGGGAGGAAAATAGCCAGTTTCACCATCTCTGAGATGGAGAACCTGGTGATCATGAACGGACTCTGTTTTCTCAGCAAGCTTGAAACTGATGATTTCTTCAAGGTCATCTGGATCCCGCCTGAGATCAAGGACAAGGTGCTGGAGCCCCTGACATCGATTGAGGAGGAAACCGGCAAGAGACCGGATAAGGAGCAATTCAAGGATGCCATCGTGCAGGCAATTAAGCAGGGTTTCGGCGTGAAGATCGAGGAGGGATCGTTGAAGAGGGACGAGCTCTTTGCCTATGAAAAGCAGCG
>CBFDDP010000138.1:0-7124 GCA_965603595.1 uncultured bacterium | reverse complement strand
CGCTGCGCTGCTTCAACCCTGTGTATGATGAGGGTTGATTCTGCATACATGCGCTTCAGTGTCTGTGCGGTTTCGCTCTCCTCAATGAATTCCGGGCTGATTTCCCGATCCAGTCGATAGATCAGCGCTATCAGCCAGCGTAGAAGACTATAGTCATTCAGAGTCTTTGTAAAATAGGCGGTGTACCGGTTCACAGTGCGTGATTCCCGGGAAATAAGGGCCAGACCCTCAATCGTATTTTGATTACCGGGAACCTGCAGTCCTTTGAACAGTGCGGTCCAGCTGCGACCCAGCTCAGCGAGTACGGACATATTCTGCCGCAGTTTGTCACGCAGGTTCTTTTCTGTCCTCGAGAGTTTTTCGATGAGCGGTTCAAAGCAGTCTGCCCTTGTGCCGGGGGTTGTTGTTTCAGTAAGGAGGTCCTCAATAGCCGAACGTACGGAGCGAAAGAGCACGCGCTCAATCCTGACCGAAAGCTCGTCGGGACTGAAGGGTTTGGTGATATAGTCGTCGGCACCCGCCTTGAGGCCCTCGATTACATCCCGTTCGGAATCGAGAATGGTAAGGAACACAACGGGAATGTGCCGCGTATTCTCCTGTTCCTTTAACTTTCGGCAAACCTGCAGACCGTTGAGCTTCGGCATGAGACGGTCGAGTATGATCAGGTCGGGCATGTAGCGATTGGCGTAGTTCAGCCCCTTTTCCCCATCATTGGCAAGGATTGTTTCATACCCGTCACGCTCCATGATGCGCCGAAGAAGCTCGAGGGTTTCCGGATTGTCCTCAACGATGAGTATGGTTTCAGCCATGGAATTACATGCCCTTGCAGTACTACTTCGATTATCGGACGGGAGGTGTTTCCATACAATCGATGACGTAGAACTCTTTGTTGTCCATCAAATTGATCACCGCTTTGTCCTCGAGTTCATTTTCGTCAGAATCGCTGAGAAGCTGTATAACGGGGCGAACGATTCCTTCATTCTGATCGAGTACGTGGGCAATACACCCTGTCAGTTTGGTATCATGGAATACAAGAAAACCGACAGGAGTGGAGACGAAAATGAATGCCGCGACGATCTCTCTGATTCTTGACTGCAGCAGGGCGTAATCCTTCAGCTCCGGACCTGTTACAAGTGCGGGGTCGCCTTCTCCCGGCATAACAATCACAGCGGGTTCGAAGTGGGGGGCGTAGTTACAGAGGCATCCTGCCCTTAAAAAAAGCTCTAATCGTATGTCACCACAATCTTCATGATATCTTTCCCCTCTTTCATCATCAGAATCCCCTCTTCGACCTTCTCGAGGGGCAGTTTCTTGGTGATGAGAGGTTTGATTTTCACAGTTCCCTGGCTCATGAGCCTGAGTACGGCCTGAAAATCGTGGCAGTATGCGAGCGAGCCCAGCACATTGAGCTCCGAGAGGGTAACCGTGGAGAGGCTGAAAGGCTCGATATCCTTTCCTGTATAGCCGATGAGAAGGATGGTTCCCCCTCGTTTGACAAGGCTCGTGGTGAGCGCGAGTGTTTCTGATGACCCGACGGCCTCGAATACCGTATCGGCACCCGCACCGCCTGTCAGGCGCTGTACCGTCTGCAGCAGGTCATCCTTTTCAGGATTGATTGCATGATGCGCCCCAAACTCCCGTGCAAGCTCAAGTTTGAAGGCCACTGGGTCTGAAACGAGCACCTCGGCTCCCTTGGCGACTGAGTACTGTACCAGGAAACTTCCCGTGACACCGCTTCCCATGATTACCACGAAATCACCCAGCCGAATATCGCACCTCTCAACGGCATGAAGGGGGCTCGCCGCGGGTTCGGTGAGTGCCGCTTCCTCGAATGGGACGTTGCCGGGCTTTGAATGAATAAAGAAGGAATCGGCTACAACATATTCTGCAAGAGTACCCGGGACTTGATGGCCCAGAAACTTTAGGCTTGGGCACAGATGATATCGGCCCCTCACACAGGCGGGGCAGATTCCACAGGTAAAGAGCGGTTCGATGACAACTTCATCCCCGCTGTTACACCCCTGTACGTCATCACCACAGGCAGCGATGATACCTGAAGCTTCATGTCCCAGAATCACGGGCCACTCGATCATGGGATGCGTTCCTTCATATCCATGCAGGTCGGAACCACACAGGCCGGTTGCCCTGACCTGCACCAGTACCTCATTCCTGCCCGGTTCGGGCACCGGCACATCCTCGATCTCGATGGTTTCAAAGTCCTTGCAGACTGCTGCTCTCATTGTTTTTTTCATACCTCGCCTCCCCGGTAGATCCTCATTTTTCTGTGGACGGCGGCAGGCCGCCATTCTTCGAATAGTGTTTTATTGATTCTTATGAGTTCTCACCGGTGATAAGGCTTCGAAGAATTGCCTGATTAATTTCACTGTACACTGACTCCCCGGTTTTGCACTCGAGGAGGGAGTGGAGCCCCAGATCGGCGAGTTTCACGTAATACTCTGTTTTCTCCCACTTTGGCAGGGATTCCAGATAATTTTCCACATCATCGAAGGTATGCAGTGCAGCATCGGTTTCCAGGGTTTTACTCTTTCCCAGGAGCAGCACATCGTACTTTTCATGGATATAGGCCCTTCCCGTCAGGTACATCATCTCCCCCGTATCATTGAAGTCTCCCACATGCTGAATCCACCCAAGATAGTTCTCCCTCTCAATGATGATAAATCCATACAGGCTGTATCGCGTTTCCATGATCTTAGGAGTGATCTCCTTATCAGGAAAAACGGTCAAGAATTTCGGATATCTTCGAATCGTCAAAAATGCTGTCGCTCATGATATCAGGCTTGGAACATTCGAGAATGAGACTTGATTCCACTCCCGTGAATCTGTGCCTGGTGTTCTGAGGCATGATTTTAATGTCCCCTTGTTTCATGACGAACAACTCTCCCGCTGCCTCCATCTCGACCGTACCCTTCACCAGATAGAAGGTCTCATGCTTGATCCTGTGGTGGTGCATCGGGCAGGTCTGACCCTTGAATATTACAATAAACTTTCCACAGTACCCCTCTTCGATATTGTTGTTGATATCGAACTCAACCTCTCCTATATGTTCGAAATCGTGAAGTCCAAAGTGAAAGGGACAGGCAGGTACATCGGGCAGTGTCAGCCCCCATGTGGTGAAAAGGTTCCTGCACTGCCCTACCACCCTTTGTTTCTCCTCTCCCACAAGTTCCAGATCTCCAACATCCATTGAAAGGCCTCCTCATATGCATGTCGGCACAACCTCCCCTTTGATCATCATTCACTCTTGACACTGTGACATATAGGGGTGATGGTTGAAATGACCGTATCACTTAGTATACACTATTACGTGAGCCTACGCATTATTCTTGAACATGAACGTAGAGAACAGGGAATATGATCCCTCTCAAAGGGACCACACAGGGGGCAGTGTTTCTATATGATACTGCTTTTCTAAGAGAGACCTCTCATTAGCGTCTCCGCAATTTCAACAATGGCCGGACGTACGCTGTCAACGATGCCGTCCATGTTCAACACGCCATGAGTCAAATGCTCATAGCATTTCAGTGTGACAGGGACACCCGCATCCCGCAGTTTTTTAAAGTACAGTGTCCCATCGTCGCGCAGTATGTCGTATCCTGCAGTCACAATATGTGCCGGAGGGAGCTGACTGAAATTGTCTGCCAGGAGTGGAGAAACTAGGGGGTTTCTGCCGTCCTCCTCACTCCTCAGGTATTGCATACAGAACCAGAGTGAGTCGTCCCTTGACAGGCCGTACCCCTCCTGGAAGGCATGGTGAGATTCTGTATCAAATCCGCTCAGGTTCAGGGCAGGATATATGAGAAGCTGGAAGCGTACGGCAGGGAGTCCCCGGTCCCGTGCAAGAAGCGTTATGCTTGCTGACATGTTGCCGCCCGCGCTGTCTCCGCCCACGGCGATGCGGTTTTTTTCACCACCGAATTCAGAACAGTGTTCCCAGACCCACTGAAGGCCACAGTAGCAGTCCTCCAGGGGCTCGGGGAACTTGTGCTCAGGTGCCAGGTGATACTCGACGGATACAACAGTACAGGCTGCGAGATTGGCAAGCTGGCGGCAGATGCTGTCATGGGTATCAATGTTTCCTATAACCCATCCGCCCCCGTGGATGAAGAGCAGAACAGGAAAGGGCCCTTCTCCCCGGGGTGTATACATGCGCAGGGTAATATCTTCCCGATACCCGGGAACCGATATGTCCTCAACCCCCTTCACTTCCTCGGGCCTGCTTTTTTCGCTCAACATCCTCTCATTCAGACCATCCCTGATCTCTTCGGGCTCAAAGGTGCTCAGAGGCGGGAGTTCCAGCTCTTCGGCAGCCTTCAGGTACAGGGCGATCTGGGGATCGAGTTTTGTTTTGTGCATGACAACCGTCTCCACCTATGGGATTGGGATGTGCTGCCAGATATCATCAAGAGCAGGCAGCTTCAGTCGGTCCTTTGACCGATGGGGTTCGGTTAGTAGTAAATCATGAAGGGAGTGTGTGCGTCAACATATAATTATGAGAGACGGTCTCCTCCGTGTCTGCGCGGAGCCGTTATACACAGCAAGAACTTTGGTTTGTTGGGAATTCTGGACAATAACTATGGGCAGTGATCTGCAGGGAGCGTTTTCAATAATCAGTTAAAAGAGTTCCAGCTGCTCTTTCCCACCCAAGAGTGTATCCATATCGGTGTGCAGCACATCGGTGAAACTCTGGACTATCGGTTTGAGCTGTTTATCCACATAGTGATCGTAGTCGGGAGCAGCGGTGAGTTTTCCTACCGGCTGCGGCCCCTCCAGCGTCCAGACATAGTGTACGATGCCGCGCTGCTCCTTGGGATCGAGCATGGCGGCCGCCCGTACATGCGGCGGTTTTGCGTGAGTGTATTTCGAAACAGGTTTTCGCAGGGCCTTTCGGTATACAAGCCTTTCATCCAGTTTCCCATCGTGGAGGTTAGTTGTAATTGAACGGACAAAGGTACGAATTTCATCGAGGGTCGCTTCCCTGAATACCAGCATAAGAAGCCCTATCTGAAATCCCTTCGAAAGGTCGGTCCAGTCTCTCCGTACGGCTTCCATGCCCCTGACTTCAATACAATCCCATTGCCCTTGATCGCTGTTTGATGCAAGGAACTCATCAAGGGGGAGCAGCAGGCCGGCGTACCCTTTTGCGCGTCCCCGAGCACCGTTCCCTTCAGATGCAACAGCGGTGCGCACGGGCGGCAGGAAAAAGCGGAAGTAAATCTTTTCGAACTCGAGCTCCAGGTAGGAGTGAACCTCGTAGGACTCCTCGATTAAGAGCCGGAGGGCACTGTTGATACGCTTACAGAGCTCGTGGCTTGTGGATAGGAGTGTGTCCCTGGAAGTCTCCTTCGGCAGTCCTGAAAGCACGAAGAGTGAATCAGTGTCACCATAGAGTACGCGATAGCCCTGCTCTTTGATGTAGTCCCTGCACCATCCCAGGAGGTACTGCCCGAAACTCGTGATAGCGCCTGAAATAAGCCCGGTGGCAAACCGGGACCCTCTCGCGCCGAGTACACCATAGAAGGAGTTCATGATGATCTTGTACACATGGGAGGCCACTTCGTCGCCCTGTTCTTTGGCTGTGTCTCTGCTCTTGAAAAACCGTTCGAGAAGGCCGGGAAGAATCGCGGTATCACGTTTAAAGCATGAGCCGTTTGGTGCTTTAATGAGGCGATCTCGTTCCTCCTCCGGCAGCTGTTCAACGCGTCCGGGGAGCACGAAGCTCAGGGGGTCGATGTTGAAGGTGCGTATGATTGTGGGATAGAGGCTCTTGAAATCAAAGACCCATACGTTGTCGTAGAGTCCGGTTTGCGGTTCGAGAATGGCACCTCCCGGTGCATCCACTGAGGGCAGGCTGTCGACGCCTGCACTGGGTGCAACATGGCCCTGTTTGTGCAGGGCCTCGATGTAGAGGTGGTCGAAGGCATGTATACTTGTCCAGGCACGGTCGATGCTTATACCGATGAGCAGACATTTCCTCACCGTAAGGTCCACAAGTCCGGTGCTCTCGAGAATGTCGAGCACGAGCCTTGCGTCTTGGAGACAGTAGCGGCAGAGGCTTATGGGGTCATCATGATACAGCCGTACAATGGCCTCCAGCTTGTTCTCGTCCCCCCTCTGCTCGAGAATTTTACCTCGGCCGAGCTCTACAGATGCCACCGTTTCCAGGGTGTAATCACTGTACCGTGTGGGGCCTGCACGGACCAACCGAACCGCATCAATGACCTGCCTGCCCGGTATGATAACGGTGTTGGATCGGCCTTTTTCTCCAGGGAGGAACGCAGCGGGCGTGTCGGAACGGCCTATCTGAAAGGAGATCCTATAATGGCTGATCCGGCTTGCAATCACGTTGAAATCAAAGTCGATAACGTTCCATCCAGTTATGATGTCGGGGTCCCATTCCACAATCCGCTGACAGAAAGACTGAAGCATATGCTTTTCGTCCCGAAAAACGGTTATATGCTCCCCTTCGTCGAGAGACCCGTCGATGGACCCTGAAAAGAGCACCTCCTGTCGTTCCTGTCCGGATGGGCCTCTCTGTACAAGACTGATTGCATATATCTCGTCACCGTAGGGGTTGGTCTCGATGTCAAGGGAGAGTACGGTGAGTGAGGGCTGCCAGTTCGAGGGCAGAAGGCCAGGGTTGAGGAATATCCGGTTTACCCGCCTCCCTTTTTTCGGAGTCCCTTCTATGATGAGAGAGCCGTGTATACTGCGGGATATGAGATACTGGTCTGTAAACCGTATGTCCCCCTCGTAGGTCCTGATCCCCCGTTCGGTAAGGTCCTGGAAACCCTGCTGAAACTGCTGCACCGTATCCCAACTCACCCTGACACAGACTTCACCGTCGAGCGTGTGATAGGGGCTGTGCTCAAACAACACGCCGTCCTGCGAGAGAAATCCTTGGGCGGGTTTCTGCTCGGATTCACGCAGGTACAATGCAGGGCGTTCCCGCTCTTCCACCACGGCAAAGGTCTCTCCATTCCTGAGTCTGCCGACAAGGTAGAGCCGTGAGGAACGTTTGTCCTTCGGGAAGAAGGCGTGAACGATGAATCCTTCGTACTGTTCAGGCATAGCTACGCTTCCAATACAGATGCTGTTTTCAATCC
>CBFDDP010000137.1:0-7221 GCA_965603595.1 uncultured bacterium | reverse complement strand
GGGCATGCCGCCTATGAGTCGATTGAGCAGGGCAGCTCGGTAAAGGTTTTCAACGATTTCTAAAACGTGAGTATCCCTATACTTTCACCGGGCATAGAGAGTGAGTGCAGGCATGACAGATACCTATGAAACTGTTATCAGGAATGCCACCATTGTAGATGGAACAGGAGAACCGCAATTTTCAGGAGACATCGCCGTACGGAACGAGAGGATAGCAGCGGTTGGCAGGGTGCGGGGTCAGGCGAACAGGGTTATCGACGGTGCAGGGCTCACAGCAACTCCCGGCTTCGTGGACACCCACAGCCATGCAGATCTGACCATGCTGGGCTGTCCCCTTGCGGACAACCTCCTTGTGCAGGGTATTACCACTTTTGCGGGCGGCAACTGCGGCATCAGTCTTGCGCCGCTGCGGGATAGAAAACAGTTCGAAGGACTGGCCCGTGTGTGGCATCTCGATGTGGAGCTTCGGTGGAGGAGTTTCAGTGAGTGGCTCTCGGCAGTGGAGGATGAGGGAATTGCCGTCAACTATATACCTCTTGTCGGACACAACACGGTACGTGGCACAGTCATGGGTGATGATTTTACCGGAGCGGCCAGTACCGACCAGATTCAGCGTATGAGGGAGCATGTGGTCGCCGCGATGGAAGCGGGGGCATTCGGGTTCTCGGTTGGGCTCGATGCGGCAATGACCGGCCACTTTGCCCGGCGTGAGGAGCTTGTCGAGCTTGTCAAAACCACAGGTGAGAGGGGAGGTGTTTTTTCACCCCATGCCCGCCACCATCAGAACCAGTGGCCGGCAAATAGCCCTGATGAAGTCGGATACGGTCTCTATCACGGTCCAAAGGGTGAGATCATCACGGGACGATACCACGGGCTTCTGGAAGTTGTGGAAATTGCAAGGGAAGCGGGCAGTAAAAAACTCCACATTGCCCATCTCACCCCTTCCTACATCATGCCCCAGCCCCACCCGGGGTTTCTTGATGAAGCCATGGCGCGGGCAACACTGGATGAGATAATTGACGGTGCCTCTGATGCGGGGATCGATGCGACCTTCAATGTGATTGCGTGGGAACAGAGTATCGGGAGCGAGCTCCCCATGATAAAATCCTTTTTCAGTTCCCAGCTCGTCCTTCCCGATTGGCTGCGAAGAACAGTGAAGGAAGATTTTATTCAGGGACTGAAGGACCAATCTTTCAGGGATCGGGTCCGGGGAGTCATCCTTTCGGGCAACTTCAAATTCGGTATGCTCAACCCGAACACCGATCCCTACTGGATGGATTGCTACAGGATTGTACGGTGCGGAAACAGACGGTATGTGGGAAGGACCATCGGAGAGATAGCGCGTGAGCGCAGTCCCGGCGACATTCTCCGGGCAGTGTACAGGGAGTCCTTTGAAACGGTTTTCGATCTTTTACAGGAAGACCCTGAGGCTAGCTGGGCCCTGTTCAGGGACAAGCGGGAGTACGGTGCGCTTTCAACGTTTCTCAAGCATCCTTCCGGTATGCCCTGTACCGATGTCCCCATATTCAGGAGCGATTCTGCAGACGCAGATGCATTTTACGGGTACGGTGTGTCCCCCTCGGCATTCGGTCTCTTTCCCCACTACGTGCGAAGATTCATCAGGGAAGAGAAAACGCTGAGCCTCGAGGAGGGGATACGCAAGATTACATCACTGCCCCTCAGAAAGGTGTTTGGGGTGCAGGACAGAGGGGTATTGGCACAAGGCATGTACGCCGATGTGGTGCTCTTCGACTTAGAGCATCTGCAGGATCACAATGATTTTCAGAATCCCTCCCGCTACCCTGACGGGATCGAGTATGTGCTTGTAAACGGCCGGGTGGTGTATGAAAGGAAGAAGATTACAGGGGAAAGACCAGGGAAAGTTATTAGAAAAAATTGATACTGTATATATAGTGGGAATCCTGCCATGAAGAGATGTTTCATATGCCGGTAACTGATCGAGAAAGAGGGCTGCTCAAGCGTACCTTCATCGATTTTCGCCAGACCTCTGAGGTGCTTGAAAACCCGCTCATATTTGCAAAGGCGAATGGTCTCTACTGCTGGGACACCGAGGGGAAGCGCTATTTCGATGCCCTGGGCGGTGTGTTCGTTGCCGTGCTTGGCCATCGTCCGCAATGTGTCATTGAGGCCATACGGCATCAGATGGAACGGATGACCATTGCCCCGCCGCTGCACGGGATTGCGGACGTGACGCTTGATCTTGTTGAAAAGCTTGGTTCTGTCACCCCGGGAGCTCTCAATTTCGTAAAGGCCTTCAGCGGCGGTTCTGAATCGATTGAAGCGGCCATGAAGTTTGCGCGGCAGTATTTCAGGCAAAGCGGGTATCCGACCAAGTACAAGTTCGTGAGCTGCTATCTCAGCTACCATGGTGCAACCTTTGCAGCAATGTCTGCCGGAGGCGGAAGTGCGCGAAAAGCACCCTTTGAACCGCAGATGGGAGGTTTCTTGAAAGTTCCGTCTCCCATTCAGCTCAGGGACCAGTTCTCATCATGGGAGGAAACTTGCCGCTTCAGCGCACAACTTTTCGAGAACGTGATTGTCAATGAGGGACCAGAGACGGTTGCCGGCATCATTGTAGAACCGATCTGCAACACGGGCGGTATGGTCACACCCACTGCGGAGTATTTCACCCTGCTCAGGGAGATCTGCAGTCGGCACAATGTTCTTCTCATTTTCGATGAGGTGCTCACCGGGTTTGCAAAAACGGGTGATATGTTTGCGGCTCAGACCTTCGATGTGATACCGGATATGCTCTGTGCGGGAAAGGCGCTTTCGAGCGGTATGATACCGGTTGGTGCCATGATGGCGCGCGAGGATATGGGAGAGGCCTTCATAGGCCCTGCAGATGAGGGGCTTCAGTTCGCGCACGGACATACCTATGCGGGCAATCCGCTGGCCTGTGCAGCGGGCATTGCGGTTGTGGATGAGATCGTGAAAAAAAAGCTTCACCTGAAGGCACGGCGGCTTGGTGAATACCTGAAGGGGAAGCTGCAGCAGTTGCAGAAACTCGGTGTTGTCAGGGAGGTGCGCGGCAGGGGCGTGCTCCTTGGAGTGGAGCTCGTGAGGGACTGTGAGAGTAACGAGATGTGGCCAGCGGACAAAAAACTCGGCAATGCGCTAAAAAAAACGGCGCTGAAACAAGGGCTGATCATGCGTATAGATGCGGATTGGTTCTCCGTCTGTCCGCCGCTTGTCGCCGAAGAGGCAGACATGGACGAGATGTACGACCGTATCGAGAAAAGCCTGAAGGATGCTCTTGAGATTGTACAAGGCTGAAGGGAGGTTTTTCTCCGACCATGGACAGGGATGAGAGATCTCTGGTGGAGGATACAAAGCATGCTGCCGGGAGTTATGGAGGCTTTTCTTTTGGAGGGCAGGAACCCGAAGGTGTGGCGGTGCACAACCCTCTTCCCGAAGGGATGTTGTTTCCAAGCGGGTCACATGCGGCGATTCTCCTCACCTTTGATGTGGAGGGGAATTACGGGAACGGTGCTGGTGATGAATCCAAAGAGATCGAGAATTACGAGCGAATCTGCTCGAAACTGCACGGAAGGGGAATTACCGCCACCTTCAATGTGGTCGCTCAGATGGCAGAGGAGCGGGGCAGCGGTTTCATACAGTGGATGGTAGATGCCGGATGTGAGGTGGCATCCCACGGCTACGTGCATGACATGCATAAACGCTACGGCGGAGAAAAAGTTTATGCGGGCCATTTTGGACCCGAAAAAAACGGGGAACAGGTCCGTGACGGAGTGGCCGTACTGAACCGCATTCTGAAAAGCCTGGGGTCGACCGAGATACGGGGAATGCGTTTTCCCTATGGACACTTCAACGAGTTCACCTATGAGGCTGTGGAAAACGCTGGGCTGTCCTGGGCGAGCAATGTGGGAATCGATGACTATATCGTGCCCGGGCAGGGATACGGGAACGCGCCCTTTACCATGAAGATCGGTGAGCGTGTGTTCGACGTGGTGGAGATCCCCCTTGACAGCCAGACATATGACTGGTCAATCTGGATTGCCGACGAGAATGAGAACGGGCCCTTCGTGCAGGCTGTACGGCGCTACTGTGCAGCACGAAAGATTCCATTCGTACGGACACCTGCAGGTGCAGTTAGGGTGTGGCAGCAGCGGGTGTTCGATACCGTGGAGCAAGGAGGAATATTCACCCTGCTCTGCCACCCCATCAACCTGACGATTCTGTCGCAACGCTGGGGTGATCCTGTTGAGGAGTTTCTTTTTCCCGTGATAGATATGCTCGCCGGATTGCGGGACGAGGGAAAGATATGGGTGTGCACCTGTGCACAGCTTGCTGACTTTTATAGACAGGTACAAACAAGTTGAAGGAGAAAAGGTATGTCAGGAAAGGAACTGAGGATCAGGAATCAGTAGAAATATCTTTATGGCACAGAACCCTAAAAAGCTTATCGATGCATTGAATGAGGTGATGAACGACGGTGTGAAGCCAGAGGATGCTGCGAAAAAGTACAGCTTGAAATGAACGGGTCCAACCGGGCCTGTATGGAGGGGGTGCATATATCTCAATGCGCGAGGAAGGGGAAATGTGGAAGGAGACTACCGATAAAGAGGAAAATCTTATTATATATAATGAAGAGATACGGGATTTCATCCCCCATCGTCTCCTCGATTTTCACGTGCATGTCTTTCATGAGGAGACACTGAAAAAGGATGATCCCGGTTTTCCGCTGCCGGGAACCCGTATCAGAAACTACACCATACACGAGCTGATGGATGACATGGAAAAGATATATCCGGGAAAGCACTGCTCTGCAGTGGTGTTTGGTTTTCCCGATTTGAAATACGATTCTGATATGAACAACCGCTATGTTGCAGAACACAGCGATCATCGCAGTGTTTTCCCTTTCCGCCTTGTAAAGCCCGATGAAGATCCTCTGCGTGTTGAAGAGGAGCTTGTGGGTATGCGCTTTCTCGGGGTAAAGCCCTATTTGAACTATGTGCAGGGGAAGCCGTTAGATGAGGTCGAGATTCACGACATGCTTCCTGCGGGTATCATGGAGGTGATTGATAAACTGGGTCTCATGGTTATGCTCCACATTCCGCGAAAAAGTCGGCTTGCGGATCCGGTAAATCAGAAACAGATCATACAGCTTGCGACCAGTTACCCGAATGCCAGGATCATTCTGGCGCATATAGGCAGGGCATACTATCTGAACAATATTGTCGGGCATTTGGACAGCATCGGAAAGTTTGAGAATGTGTACTGCGACACGGCCATGGTCAATCACTGGGAGGTACTCGAATACCTGTTCCAGCATTTTGACCGGCAGAGAATACTCTATGCAACCGATCTACCCATAGCCGTATGCGGCGGCAAATCGATTGAGATCAACGACCAGTACACCTATGTAACATCGAAGCCCTGGTTCCTGTCCATTTCTGACGATCACGGAAAGCTGGTCTTCACCTCCTTTATATATGAACAGATACGTGCAATCAGAAAGGCTGTCGAGCGACTGGGTTTGCATGGGGCGTTTGTGGAGGATCTTTTCTTTAAGAATGGCAACGCACTCATACAGCAGGTCATGAAAGAGAGGGGGGTTCAGGTATGAACGAGGCGGGGAAAGCGAAAGTTGGACTTCTACCCCTGATGCTCGAGATGTACAAGGAGTTTTCACCCGACATGTTGAAGCGCCAGCAGCCCTTTATCGGTAAGGTTGCAGAAAAATTCGGTAATTATGCAGAAGTGGTGAAGGCCCCGGTCTGTGCGAACAGGAGAGAGGTCTTCAAAGCGGTCCGGTCTTTGGAATCTGAAAACGTGGATATGCTCGTTGTTATCTTTATTGCCTATGCTACAAGCATTTCGTCTCTGAAGCCGCTTCTTGGCACTGATCTGCCGCTCCTGCTTTTCAGCACAACACCTAAAAGTTCCATGGCTGAGGGTATGAGCATGGACGACATCATGCTCAACCACGGCGTGCATGGGTATATGGATCTTGCCAATGTAATGAGAAGGTATGGACGGGATTTTCAATTTGTTGCGGGGAGCGTCGAGGATGAACCAGGCTATGCCGAAATCGGCGCCTGGGCGAGGGCTGCCCGGGCAAAGAGGTTGCTTGAAAGCTCGAGCATCGGTCTTGCGGGATACACCTTTGACGGTATGGGGGATTTCGGTGTGGATACCACCTATCTCAATGCAACCCTGGGACTAGAGAAACGGCAGGTGCCCCTCAATCTCCTGGCTGAACGAATCGGGGACGTGAAGGATAAGGAACTGGATGAAGAGCTGGCCTATGACAGGAAGCAGTATGAGATAGACGGTGGTGTTGACGAGGAGATACACCGGGAATCGAATCGGGTATACCTGGGACTGAAGAAAATTATCGAAGAGCTCTCTCTCAACGCCTTCAGTATGCACTTTCAGGCAATACTGGAAAATCCTGAAATCAAGACCCTTCCCTTTCTGGCAATCTCGAAGCTGCAGCAGCAGGGTCTTGCCTATGCAGGGGAGGGCGACCTGCTCGGTGCAACGGGAAATTTGATGGTGCGGTATCTCACGGGAGACACCCTCTTCACCGAAACTTTCTGCCCAGACTTTGACGGGGGGAGGATCGTTATGGGCCATATGGGAGAGTCCAACCCGGCATTCGGCGAAAAAACGGTGCTGCGGAGGAAGAAGTTCGCCTTTGGTGACGCGCTCGATCCGGTTGTCGCCGATGTGCATATGCAGCAGCAGAGGGTAACTGTTTTGAACCTGGGCATGGTGGATCAGCAGGAATATCAGATGATCCTGTACACGGGGGAAATATGCGAACGTATACCGGGATCGGATGATATCGACATGCCCTACTTCCATTTCAAGCCGGACATGGGGCTGGAAGCCCTGCTGACGGAATACGGATTGTTCGGCGGGACCCATCATGTCGCCATGGTGAAGGGAAATCGTACCGACGATCTGCTGAAACTTGCTGAGTGGCTGCACATCAATACGGTTGTGTTGACCTGAGAAAGTGAGTCGTAGATGGATTATCTGCTCGGCACCGATGTTGGAACGAATGGCACGAAGAGCGTTCTCTTCACCACTGAGGGCACTTTTGTGGATCTGGCCTACAAGGGGTATGATCTCCTGTATCCCCGTGAAGGTTGGGTGGAGCAGCGGGCCACCGACTGGTGGGATGCCCTCGTGGAGACAGTCAGGCAGCTGCTTGCGAGAAACAAGGTT
>CBFDDP010000136.1:0-7452 GCA_965603595.1 uncultured bacterium | reverse complement strand
TCCCCGTCACCGAGATAGGTGTCGGTGGTGATCATCGGGATGCCCTTGTCGTGAATCTTTTTCAAGGGAACGATCAAGGCCTCGGTAGAGGTGGGAACGACAATGAGAAAGTCAAATCCACCACGGGCCGCCATAGCCTCCAGGATCGGTACCTGATGCTCCGGGCCCCAGGCCTTGGGATACTCGGCGGTCATGAGTTTCACGCCAAGCTCATCCGCCTTGGCTTGAGCCCCCTTCTCGATCATGAACATGAACGGGTCGGCGATTCCGGACATATAGGCGAAAGTCAGCTCCTCCGGTTCCTCGGCGCGATCTGCGGCAAAGCCGACCATGGTGACGATCAGAACGAGGAATAGCACAATACCAAACAATCTTTTCATTTGATCCTCCTTATAATAAATTTGAATCGAATGCTAACATCCGAATCTGGACTATGTCAAGAGCTCCCCAGCCAGGGTTTGGGAAAGATTGTAAGCTAGCTCAGCACCTCATTGAACCCGGCAATCCAGAAGTTCTTGATATAAGAACTCTATACCTACCGCGACCTTTTGTCAAACAAAAGAAGCTGCGCTCTGCGGAAGCAACTGGAATCGATCCACCTTGCCGAAGAGATTTTTCACGGCCCGTTTCATCTTCTCGTCTGAAAATATGTAGTGGCCGCCTACGCGCGTTATGAAAAGCTGCATTGAGCTGTCCTGAGCAATCCGCTCTCATCAAAGTTGCTTTATCTTTTTGATAAGAGTTTTTAAAGTTTATAGTGCGCCAGCATACGCTAAGAAGTAATTAGTAGCTCCCGATTTGTCCATGAGATATTCACGTAAACGTATCCCCCGAAAAATAACAGCTTTATTGTAAGCACACTACCCATAATAGAACATCCTGTCAAGAATAGAGAAAATGTGAAGTTTCCAGGGTATTTCTGGAAATAAGGATGATCGCACCTTACTTTCTGAAGAGATCGCAAAATTGACATCACTTTTGTATCAACCGCGCCCAGCTCCGCCGTGATGCCTTTTCTGATGTAGTTTCCATCTGCCCTCCGTAATTTAATCAAGTGAAAACGGCAACGATGGACCGAGGAAGTGCCTCGCCACCGTTGCCGTCTCACTCGAAACTCTATTGAAGAGGATTAAAGGGCGTCCTTGATCTCCGTTACCTTGATGGTGTCACCCTTGAGGCTCCCAACGACCTGGACATAGATGTCAGCTTCACGGTGCAGATTCTCGATGAACTCAACGGCCTTCTTGTTGCCCCTCTTGTCGAGCTTGTAACTGTCGAACCCACCAGAACCATTCTTCACCATGACTGCATAGCCCGACTCAACACAGGGCTTCATGAGTGCGCACTTGACGGTGTGATCTTCGGGATTGGTCCTCATGTTGGCACCGTCGGCCGCTGTTCCGCTCTCGATACACAGGTTGTCTGCCAGATACCCGGTAAAGGTTTCGTTCGCGCCTGCATACAGGGAAGCTGCGCCCAGTGCGGCGAGAATAAAAATGGCGATTGCCACGATTGTGATTTTGTGTCTCATTGTTTTTGCCTCCTTAGCATGTTACCGAAACAATGAGTTCAAATGACTATCAGGGCAATATTTATACTGTAACAAAAGTATAACATTTTTATAACAGCAGGGACGGCGTCCCTCTCAGGGTCTTCAGGACCAACAATAACTGATCATGTTCGAATAGGAGTACGCGGAGTATCATATGCTTCTTTTAACGGGTTTAATGGCACTCAAGCTTGCAGTTCCGCTTATGAAGCACTTAATCTCGAACTTTCGCAACTTGTGTTTTTAGTGTCCGGTTCACTCACCGTACTTTGCCAGATACTCCTTCACGATATCCGGGGGTTCCTCTCCCTTGGGAACGAATATCAGCGCCTCCGAGTTGATGCAGTACCTGAGTCCTGTCGGATCGGGACCATCGGGAAACACATGCCCAAGATGTGAGCCGCTCGAGCTGTCGAGCACCTCGACCCGCTTCATACCGTAGTTCAAGTCCTCTTTCAGTATGACGGCATCGCTGTCAATGGGCTCATAGAAGCTCGGCCATCCCGTGCCCGAGTCGAACTTTGTCTCAGAACTGAACAGTGGCTGCCCTGTGGCAGCAGAGTAATAGGTCCCTTCAACATAGTTCTTGTTCAGCTTTCCCGTAAAGGCCACCTCGGTACCCTTCTCCCTCAGGATGCGGTACTGGGAGTCCGTCAGACGAGCCTCCCATTCCTCCTCGCTCAGCGCAATTGCGCAACTGGGCGCTGTGCCCTCAGGCAGTACTTCGAGCTCCGACCAGGTCTGTGTGCTGGATTCTTCAGCAGCCATATCGTTTCCAATCCCGCTGTGCACCGTGACTAATGCAGCAGACACAGCTATGGTAATGATTGCCAGTCTGAATAGTTTCTGTCGTTTGATGTGTGTTTTTCTTTTCATACTGATAACATAGTACGCATTCAGAGTGAAAGTTAGGGAATTTTGTTATAAAATATTCCCCAAAGCTACTTTGAAAATCCAGCTTGGTTATCATGCTCAGAAGCCTCAACCACTTCCGCATCTGTATTCACCGTCGCAACTCTGAAGTCACCTTTCAGACCCCGTTCAACCAGCTCCAGATAGGCATCACTTGGGGGCGGGCACCCTGAAACGAAGGGGATCTTCCCGCGGTACCGCTGCAGACAATTTCCTATGGCGATTTCCTTCCCTGTTTTTCGAGATTTCGCCTTCCCTCCAATGAGGATGTCAACACGCTCCGTTGCACGCTCAATTATACCTGTATCTATGTAGCCGTGCAGATAGGAGGCGAGGCTCGCAATACAATTGGTGCAGGGGTTGCCGTTAACAATTCTTATGGTCTCATAGGGGGATAGGTCTTCAATGTTCATTGGAGGATATTTGTAGGAATCAGGCTTTACCGTATTAATCTCTTCACCCAGCACCGTAATTTCATCCAGATTGGCTGTGCCCAGGCCTGCCTCATGTGCATATCTGATGTGCCGGATATCCATGGGATTCAATCCCATTATGTGGGCACACACTGAATCAACTGCCACAGGGTCTCGTCCACCTACCAGTATTCCCAGGTGTTTCGGTTTTCCCGGCATGAGAGGTCCGATGCCCTCGAGACCGATGATCCCCTCTACAATCGAAAACCCCGGTTTAAACGTTTTATTAAGATCTATGAGGCAGCGGTTCACATCGAGAAGGTGGAACCGAAGCCTCTCCCTGTCCTCAGCGATAAGGCCCTTCATGTTTTTCAGTGCAAGGCTCACTATGGTTTCACAGTGGGTCTTCATTTTGGCAAGACTGATAATGAAGTCACATTCCAAAACAACCTCATCCACGAGCAGGTCGTTGAGCAATCCACCATCCGGAACCGGCACCCGAACGGTTCTTCCTCTCTTGAAGTCAATCAGGGGAACGTCGAGCTTCCTACAAAGCTCCGATACACCTGTGGCCTCGAACGCTTCGAAGCTGTCGCATCCCCACCCGGCACCCTCGCCAACGACTACCTCTAGTCCTGCACCCTGCAATGCGGCAATCATAAACTCGATGAGGTCTGGGTTGACCGTTATACCTGTTTCCCAGGATCTGCCTGTCATGAGGTTCGGTTTTATCAGAACCTTTCTGGCACCGGCTGGAACAATACCTTCAATGCCGCCAAAAGCGCCTACTATTCGAGATAGACCGTCCTGTATTGAAGGTCGTTCCGCACTCCTGATTTTTACAATGAATACAGATGATGATGGAGGATTGTTCGTATTTCCCTGCTTCATGCTGCGATCCCCCTTTCTGCCCGCCTTGAGAGATTATACGGTTATTCTACTGATCTGGCGAGATCAAATCAATATTGTAAATGCACTGGTGGTTCTCGTGCTACCACCGGCAATTATCTTGACATAATTATCGCACTCAGTATACAGTGGGGTAGCATTGAACAGATCAAATGAGGAGGTTGGGAATGAGCCGCTGGATCGTAATCTGTGTTTTCCTTTTCTGTATTTCCCTCAGTGCCTTGGGTGAAGACGGGTATTCAGGTGAAAAGAAAGTGATAATGGACATGATTGAGACAATGGAGACTTACAGTGTGGCAATGGCTGATGCCGAGACGACCATCCAGGTCGCTGAGGCAAACAACGAACTGTCCGACAACCTTGAAGTTTTTGCTCCGAGGATGAAGGAAATGTCATCAGAACATCCTGAATGGGGCGAATCACCGCCGGATGAAATCCAACCGCTGATAGTACGGTATATGGAGGTATTCACGGTTTTTAACAACGAATCACTGAAAAAAGCATTGGATTATGCGAACACATACATGGAAGATCAGGAGCTGCAGGATTCTTTCAAAAGGCTCAATATGGTTATCATGAAGTTGTATTGACAGAAAGGAGTTGCTCATGGCAAGAAAAAAATCTCTGTTCATCGTTGTGCTTGCAGCAGTCTGTATGATTGCAGCCTTTACCGGTTATTCACAGTCCTACAATTCTCTTTTACCGCTTCTGGTCGACCTGAGCGGCTGGAAAGGGGAGAACCCTGAAGGTATGGACCTCGACTATGGGGGCTCAAAAACGATTACTGCAACTAGGGAGTATGAGAAGGGTGACAAGAACCTCACCGCCGTGTTGATTGTGGGGCGTCAGATGCAGGGAAGCTGGAATCCTGCATATCAGGAAGGCTTCAAAATGGAAACCACTGAGATGTCCATGGTGGTAGAGAGTATCAAAGGATTTCTTGTTTTTCATACGTTCGATAAAACCAGTTCGGATGGCCTTGTCATGGTGCTCCTGCAGGAGGCATCCCCGGACGGTTCTGGAGGGGGCATATTCACTTTTGCCTTTGAAGGTGTGAGCAGCGACGAGGGTATGAAGCTGGCACAGAAGTTCGACTGGAGCAGGATGAAATCCGCTGTTTCAAAACTGTAGTCAGGCGAAATTCTTCTCTAGATCGCGCGGAGGCATACCGGATTTATCCCACCCCCGTTTTTCATAGTACAGGTCGAGCAGGTTTTCGAAATCCTTCAGGTCTATAATTTTACCAGCGGTGGGGCCCGTCTGAATGGGATGGTTGTACACCTTGTAGGGGAGAGTGTCGTCCTTCCTGCTCAGGCCCAGCCGAGCGTTGATGAGCCGCGTCAGGTCGTATATGTCGTTGGACTTCTCGAGCAGTTCATCGAGCGTGGTCTCGTGCCCGGTCACGTACTGATAGAATGCCGAGTAGTGCTGCTCGTTGATACCGAGTTCAATCCAGGGAAGACGGCACACGCCGAGCATATCGAAAAGCGGCCTGAGCGTCTGATGATAGATGACAAGGTCCACCTTTTCCTCGTCCGACCAGTCCTGTCCCTGTTCCATCTCTTTTGCGATGGTCCATGCACGTGTGTGATGGGCACCGATATCGCTGGTTGCATAGGCGAGTGCCATGGAAATGCCGGACCTGCTCTCATAGGCACTCTGCTCGAGCCCCTTGACCTGCAGGATGATTTTCTCCATTTCGGGCCAGGTTTCGATGACACGGTGTGAACCTCCCGCCAGTATGTCTCCAACCCCCTCCCGGTACGCGATTTTCCTGATAAGCTCGAAGATAGAGTCTTCGTCTCCCCAGGAGATCGGTCTGCCGTCCAGGTAGTCGAGGGAGATGATGTTCTTCTCGTAACCCTCGATCACCGCGCCAATAAGACTTCCCGTTGAAATGGTGTCCATGCCAAACTCATCACAGAGCTGATTGCCCCTCAGCACTGCGGCGAAATTGTCGATTCCCACGTTTGAGCCGAGCATGGCGCAGGACTCGTACTCGGGGCCCTCGGTTACGGTCCCCATGTACTTGCCTCCCTTGACGAGACAGATGTTCCCGCAGCACATGGGGCACCCGAAACAGGCACTGTCCCCTATCTTATATCCGCTCAGCATGGTCTCGCCGTCGATCCCCTTGATCTTTGGATAGGTGGCGTCCTTGAAGTTGTGTACGGGGAGTATGCCCGTTTCGTTGGCATACTCCATAACATTCATAAGCCCTTCCTGCTGCCACATCTTGAAGAAACTGTGACCCCGCATGTAGGAAAAGGCCTTCTCCGCCTCCTCCATGAGGCCGTCGAGGTTGTGCACCGGAATGTCCCTGCTCCCCCTGACCACTATTGCCTTGAGGTTTTTCGCCCCCATGATGGCGCCTATACCTGTTCGACCGGCATTGCGAGACCAGTCAGCGTTGACGCAGGCAAAATTAACCCTGTTCTCACCGGCAATACCGATCACCGCCACATTCAACTCGTGCGTACCGAAGTGGTCCTTTATCATGCCCTCCGCCTCGAGGCATGTCTTGCCTGCCAGCTTCGGCATGGGAATGAGGCTTGTTTCCTCCTCATCGATGAACAGTACGCTGAGCTCCTTTGCCCTTCCCGAAATGCTCATCACGTCCATTCCGGCCTGGCGAAGTTCAACCCCGAAGTTTCCACCCATTGACGAGTCACCGTACACGCCCGTTGCAGGGGATATGCTCACAAAAGAACACTTTCCCGATGAAGGCAGATAGGTGCCGGTGAGTGGGCCGGGAGCTACAACGAGAAGGTTTTCGGGCCCCAGAGGGTCGAGTTTGAAGTTGTGTTTCCTGAGATTATCCCATACAAGCTTTGCGCCGAAACCGCGTCCACCGATGTACTGCTCAATGAATTGATCGGAGAGACTGGACCGCTCACCTGTTCCTGTGGTGAGGTCAACCTGAAGATGGGTTTTATGGTATCCTGATTTAATACTCATGCTGCATCCTCACTGTTGTGATCAAATAGCCCTGTCAGAGCTCCTCCTTGCCTATTTCCGCATAGCGAATAGTCTTCTTCTTGCCCTTCTCCCAGAATTCGATCTCTTTCATATGCGCGTAGCTGAGCACGTTGTTGATGCGCTTCGATTCACCCAATACCTGCTCGGGAATGAGCCTGATGACGTCCTTTGGACAGGCAGCCACACATTTGGGTGCGCCTCCGCAGAGGTCGCACTTGATGGGATTCTCCACATCCTCATGCGCATATATTGCGCCAAAGGGACATGCATCCACACACCGCATACAGGATATGCAGGTTTCAGCGTCAAGCTGAACCACACTGTCCTGTCGTGTCAGCGCATTAACGGGGCAGGCGTCCGCACACACAGGCACCTTACACTGACTGCACACGACGGGAAGCCGTATGACTGGATGGGGATAGGTCACCATCACCCGTATGGCGCTTTTCTTTGGATTGTTCACACCGAAATGTTCCACCGCACAGGCAAGTTCACAGATTCTACAGCCCGAGCAGAGCTCGGGGATGACGGCAAGTCTCTTGGACATAAGGTTTCCTCACAGATACATATCGCATGGTTTACGAGGTGATATAGTGTCTCCTCAAGCGGGAAGAGCAGACTGTCTCACGAGTCTGCGGAATAGTCAAGTATATAACAGAAGAATGCACATGCAAAGAGGAATTTAATTAC
>CBFDDP010000135.1:0-7494 GCA_965603595.1 uncultured bacterium | reverse complement strand
TCCCATGATCGTGAAAGGAGCCGGTATGGAAAAGATAGAGCGGGTGAAAATCCTCAGTGAGGATGAGCTCATCAGGATTCATGAGAATTCCCTGAGGATACTTGAAAGCACCGGACTCTCCATATTAAGCGAAAAGGTCTTGAAAATATGCCGTGAGTGCGGGCTGGACACTGATGCACATAACGGCATAGTTAGATTTCCCCGCGGAATCGTTAAGAAACATATTGCCACTGCGCCTGAAAAAATCGAGCTGTACAACAGGGGAGGAACCCTCTGTGCTGAACTCGGTACAGGAAAAAGCTACACGGCGAGTGGACACAACGCTATCTATGTTCTGGAACACGGGAGCAGGGAAAGGAGAAATGCTACAAAGAAAGATGTGGGTACATTTGCCCTTCTCTCCGACTATCTTCAGGACATTGATGTCATCGGTATAGAGGCAATGCCGCAGGACGTCCAGCCTGAATCTACCCTTATTCACGCCCTAGAGGCTGCTTTCAGCAATACGGATAAGCCGATCTTCTTTTCCCCGGAAAGGGCGGAAGTGGTGAAGCCAATCTTCGATATTGCCCGTGTCGTTACCGGAAGGAGCGACTTGGGCTCCAGGCCCCCCTTTATCTGCCAGTTATCACCAACATCACCGCTAACCTGGGAAGATGGTGCGGTTGAAGCCTTGGCTGCTACTGCGGAAGAGGGGGTTCCCCTCTGCCTCCTCCCCCAGCCCTTTGCCGGTGTTACCTCACCCTACACCCTGGCAGGACATCTCACGGTCCACAATGTAGAAACGCTCTCGGGTGTGGTTCTCGGCCAGCTCATCAATCCGGGTTCACCGATTATCTATGGAAGCGCCTGGTCGACATTCGATATGAGGCAGGCAAACGTGCTGATCGGCTCACCGGAAACTGTGTTGATGAGAATGGCTGGCGCCCAGCTCGCTGAATTTTACCATCTACCCCATCATACCATCGCTCCCGATACCGATGCCCATGTGATGGATGAGCAGCTTTCCTGGGAAAAGTTTGCAACGACCTGGGGTTCCTTCCTCGGTCAGGCAGACCTCATCGTAAACGGTGGCATGTTCAGCACGGGATTGACGGTGAGCTTCGAGCAGCTGGTTATTGATAATGAGATTTTCTCTTATATAAAGAGATTGTCCCGCGGCATTCTCGTTGATGAAGACACACTTGCACTGGACATTATAGAAAGGGTCGGGCCGAAGGGCGACTATCTCGGGGAGGAGCATACGCTGCATCACCTTAAGAGCGGAGAACACTGGGAACCCCTGATATCCACGAGAGAGATATACGAGAACTGGCAGAGAGCCGGCAGGAAGGATATCGTGGAGAAAGCCCACGAAAAGGTACAGTGGATATTGAAGAACCACATGGTCGCCGAACTCTCCGACAGCAACAAGGAAGATATTCGGGCCATCATCAAAGGCTTCGAAGGATTATCCTAGATGCATTTACTCTTAAAACCTATCCGCCAGTATACGTCATTTCTTTCAAAGGGGGATCTTACACATGTTACAGGGTTTCTTAAGGAAGATCAAACCACTGAATATACTAACCAACACAGAGGTTCAGAAGATACATGAAGGAGCTTTGCACGTCCTCGAAAGAACAGGTGTGAATTTTCTGCATGATCGGGCCCTTGAAATGCTGAAAGAGCATGGCTGCAACATTGACTTTAATACCAGGAGGGCGAGAATTCCCGGCTGGCTCGTACAGAGATGCATAGACGATACGCCAGTCAGTTTTAAAATGAAAGCACGGATTCCGCAACACGACCTGCACATCGGCAGTAATCGACTCTATTATCTGGCGGGAGCGGGATTGCGTATTGTCGATCTGGACACCTGGGAGGCGAGGCCGGCAACGCTGAAGGAACTCGACGAGGCATCGGTGGTATCGGACGCACTCGAAAGCGTTCATATGGTGGCGGACACGGCTCCCTATACCGACATTGTTGGAGTTCCTCCTTTCATGACGTCGCTCGTGGATGTGGCAAGCCATCTGAGAAACACGACGAAAATAACCATAACGGACAATGGCAATGATCTGGAATTATTCCACATCAAAATGGCCACTGCAGTAGGTGTGGATATACTCGCCTTCGTCGGTTCATCTGCCCCCCTCACCTACGACGAGGCTTCCTGTCAGGCCATCCTCAGATATTCGGATGCGGGTTTCCCATTTTTCCTGATCAGCAGTGCTATGATGGGTGGAACCGGTCCGGCTACCATAGCCGGCTCACTGGTAACAACAATCGCTGAAATTCTCGCCGGAACCGTCCTCATCCAGATTGCGCGAAAAGGCACGGGAATCATAGCAGGTGATTATACCATGCCTCTGGACATGAGGACAGGCCACCCGGGTTTCTGTGACATGTCAACTGCACTCCACACCGCGGCATTCAACCAGATAATGCGAAGATACCGTATACCCTCATTTGCGAACTGCCCCGGCATGGGCAGCGCAAAAACAATTGACGTACAATCCGGATACGAGAGGTCGATGTCGACGCTCAACGCAGCCCTGTCAGGGGCGAACCTCATAGTGCTCCATGGCAGTGTTTACGGTGAATACACCTATCATCCCGTCTGTGCAGTACTGGATGATGACATCGCAACATGGGTTGGACATGTAATTGAAGGATTCGAGATAAATAATGAGACCCTGGCACTCGACCTCATCGATGAAGTCGGCCCGATCCCGGGCTCCTATCTTGATAAGCAGCACACGAGAACCTGGTGGAAGAGCCAGCAATTCATACCCAGATCCGCAGACCGTTCGACCTACCCTGAGTGGATACGGTCAGGAAAAAAAACGGCACTCTCTTATGCCAGGGAAAGGACTGAGGAGATACTCCGCTCCCATCGAGTTGCGCCTCTCAATGAAGACGCCGACAAAGCCCTGGATGAGATAATGAGAGAAGCAGAGGGGTATTACAGGGAAAAAGGCCTTTTCTAATATGAAGGATAAACGGAGTGGTGCCACAACTTCTCTTTCGTAATCGAACTGCCTCCACGCACAACACTTTACCTCTGAGTGAATGAGTAATACCATTATAGGAAAACCCTCTTCTGGACAATAATCAGGAGGATAGAAAATTGATGCTGCTTTATGATCCGGCCGACGGAGAAGCCTTCTGGAAAGCAATCAAACGTATAAAGGGCTACCCCAAAAACGATCCGGGCAGGTTGATCAGGCACATGCTCTTTGAGTCTGATGCACTGTTCAAGCTCCCCCAGCTGCTGGGCCAGTTGGGTGCGTCTCCGACACAACCACTCCTGGTGGTTATGGATGCAACACCCATGCAGCGCGGCCGGGAGAGACTCAAACCGCTGGTACTGGGGGTGCTTGAAAAGGCTGGCTGGCTTCCCATACCGCTGGTTCTTGAGCCGGGCATTGGCGAACACGTCCGAACCGACATGGAACAGATAGGCCTCGTCGAGGCCAGGTTGCAGGAAAAAACCGTTGTCATTTCTCTGGGTTCAGGCACAGTCACCGATATCGTCAAACAGGCCAGTTACAACTTCGAAAAAAAAACCGGGCATCGTACGACTTACGTGGCCTATCCAACGGCCAACAGCATGGGCGCCTATACCTCCAACGTCGCCACTGCCTATGTGCGCGGTGTCAAGCGTTCACAGCCATCCAGGCTTCCGGACGCCCTGGTCTATGACCTGAAAACGCTCCGTGATGCACCCTATACGATGACCGTCGCCGGTGTGGGCGATATGCTGGCATGCTTTGTAAGTTTCTCCGATTGGCTGATTGCACACCGTCTGGGATTGGATCCCGGTTATTCGGAGTTCCAGCAAGTATTGATGGGGCCGATAGAAAAGGTTTTTGTGGATAACGCGGCTCAGATCCGTGATGGCACGCTTGAGGGTGTGGCACTGCAGGCCAGGTTCATGGCAGCTGCCGGGGTGGGAGTATCGCTTCTCAACGCCAGTACCCCCTTGTCCGGTTATGAACACATTATTTCTCATCTCATCGATCAGCAGGCTGAATTCTCCAGCAGACCCCCGGCATCCCACGGCACTCAGGTGGTGCTGGCGACACTGCTGGTAAGCATAGCGTACAGGTATTTCCTGGACAATTTCAAACCGTCAGAGGTTGATCTGGAGCACTGCTATCCCTCAGCAGACACCATGAAGAAACGCATCGATTCGGCCTTTTCCGCCATGGGCCCTTCCGGGGAGGCTGCGGCCGAATGCTGGGACGAATACCGTATCAAGCTGGATGCATGGCAGGCCAACAGATGGGCCTTTGAGCGTTTTTTAAGAGACTGGCCGGAAATCCGGAGCATGATCGAGCAGTACCTGAGACCCCCTGGCTGGATCGCCCGTGTTCTTGCCAACCTTGGCTCCCCTCTGAGCTTTGATGAGCTCGAACCTCCGGTAGCGGAGGATCAGGTCAGGTTTGCATTCCTGAATGCACCGCTCATACGCCGCCGGGTGACTCTCGGCGATCTACTCATTTTTCTTGATTGGGACCGTGCGGCGCTCTGGGACCATGTGTGGTATGAATCGAAAGCGGTTGTCGAGGCGGCGAGGTGTCAACAGGATCAGAGGGGAAGCTGAAGGAGTTTTCACCCAGGAGAGCGCAGGCATGACCGCCCTTCCAAAACGCAATCATGGGGAGTTGGAATTTATTCGACGAGGTGGTACGATCGATGTAAAGAGGTGAGGTCTTCCAACGAGGAGGCTTTGCAAGAGGAGCCACAATCAGGAAGCCTGCCGGAGAAAATCCCTGAAAAAAGGAGGAGAGAGATGTTTACCCCGGAACTGATACGAGACATCCTAACTCTTGGTGTCGTGGCCCTTGCAGTCACCCAGGCTGTGAAGAAATGGGTGAAGCTTGAAGGAGTATCCGCGCTTATCACCTCGCTGGTGGTTTCAGCACTGCTGGCGCTGTGGAAGACACTCTCAGCAGAGTACTACGACTGGTTAAAATTCATCGTTCTCTTCATTGGAGTGTTCCTGGAGTCAAACGGAACCTACCACTTTGGATCCTACGGATTCGGAAAGATGGTGGCGCAGAAGACGGCAAAATGATGTTCGCCATATCAATACCGGTTTGAAAGGGGGTACCGACATGAGTGAGATCTACAAGAAGAGGGGCATGGGATGGCTTCCCGACTACCCCGATTTGAGGGACTACACCGTGGAGCACGACTCGCTCACCCAACGGCTTCGAAAAAACGGGCAGAGGGACACAGTCAAGACCATGCTCAAAAAGACGGGCGCTTCGGCAATCAAGGACGACCTCCCCACGAAGACGGATCTCCGCGAGTGGTGCCCGCCGATCGAGGACCAGGGATCGCTTGGTTCCTGCACCGCACAGGCTGGGGTCGGCCTGGTCGAGTATTTCCAGATTCGATCCTTCGGCACGCACATCGACGCATCCCGCCTCTTTCTGTACAAGACGGCCAGGAACCTGATGCACCTGACAGGGGATACCGGTGCCTATCTCCGGCTCACCATGGGAGCGATGGTGCTCTTCGGTGTTCCGCCCGAGGAGTACTGGCCATACGAAATTGAGGGCTTCGACAACGAGCCGGGCGCTTTCTGCTATGCCTTCGCGCAAAACTACCAGTCCATCAGCTATTACCGGCTCGATGTTCCCGGAACGAAGCCGGAAGAACTGCTGGGCAGGATAAAGACTAATCTTACCGCAGGGCTGCCTTCCATGTTCGGCTTTTCGGTGTACAGTTCGATCTCACAGGCTGAGACCACCGGGAAAATCCCCTATCCCGCCCCCGGCGAATGGCTCGGGGGAGGCCATGCGGTGGCTGCCGTGGGCTATGACGACGAGCTCGAGATACGGAACACCAATCCAGGCGGAACCCTGACCACCGGTGCCCTTCTCATACGCAATTCCTGGGGAACGGAATGGGGTGCGGAGGGGTATGGATGGCTCCCCTACGAGTACGTGCTGAAAGGGCTGGCAGTTGACTGGTGGTCGCTTTTAAAGAACGAGTGGATAGATACGGGGCAGTTCCAGATATAAACGGGCGACCTCTAACCGGAGCTGTGAAATGGGAACCACTATCAGCAATGCCCACATAACGGATGTTATCGACGGGGACACCGTGAAGGTGCGCATAGACCGAAAGGAGGAAACGGTGCGCCTGGGCTCGGTGGATACCGAGGAGAGCAGGCCGGGCGGCGCCAAGCCGATCACCAGGTTGGGTATGGAAGTGGCGCTGATGGCGAAACAGTACTTCACCACCGGGAGCGGTGAGTTCACCTCTGTGGATCTCGAGTTCGACACTGATGGGAGTATTGAAAACTGCTTCACGCGGCACCGGGACAACTACGGCCGGCTGATCTGCTACGTGTACAGGGAGGGTGAGAACTTCAACCTGAAGCTCATTCGGGAAGGATGGAGCCCCTACTTCGTGAAGTACGGCAGGTCACGAACGTATCACATCGCATTCACTAACGCAGAGGCGGAGGCGCAGGCGGTGGGCCGCCGTATCTGGGATCCCTTCGCAAACGCGGGCGGCCCTTCCCGGGATTATACAGCGCTGCTGCCCTGGTGGGCCTGGAGAGCGCACATCGTCGAAGAATATCGAGGAAGAGGAATCGAGACAGGGGCCCTCTCGGTACTCCTTGATTACAGGAGGATTCTTGAAGCGGCCGACGCGAATGAACGCATTACCGTGCTGTGCGACCTTCAAAACGGTATCGCGCGGTGGCCCGGTGATGGTGCGCTGGTCAATGCGGGCTCCAAGTTTCAACCTTTCAACCTGTGGATCCCAAACGCCCAGAGCGAAAGGGCGATTCCGCTGATCCGACTTATCGAGAAACGCTATGCCGGCTACGGTATGGGATACGTATATGTGATCGGAAACGTCAGTAAGTACCGTGGGGTTCCTGAAATGGAAGTGACCGATTTATCACAGCTGAGCGATTTTCCTCCCCCCGCTGGATGAGCTTCGAAGTTATTGCTATACCAATAATTTTTCTCTACACTGAGAAAAACACAAGCACAATAACTATAGTGATACCAAATGATGTACATACGATGAAATCGCAGAGAAGTGCAGGATGTCCAAGAGCCTGCCAACCAGAAAAGGCTCCTGCTGTTCTCGGAGCACCTCTGGGGAAAATGTTACATTAACTTAATTCTTGACGGAATATCCTGTTCCGGGTAGTATGTTTATGAGAAGGCTGACTTTTCTCGTCGTAAAAAGCATTCAGAATTATTTCATGGGCAAATCGGGGCTTTTCGAGGCTATTTTTACGTATCTTAGCGAATCTCGAAGTACAAAAACTCCTATCAATCATACAAGAGTTCATGACCCTGGTTTTCATCAAGAAGGTTGTCTCACTACGAGTAAGGTGACAGACTTTATTTCGGTCTGGTTGTGGACGGAACCCTGCCTTTATCTCTGATAATTTCAAAAAGGGCTCGGGCTTTATAAAAATGTTCCGATACCGCTTACAGCTTTTCACCGGCAGCATGTCCAAGGATTCCA
>CBFDDP010000134.1:0-7556 GCA_965603595.1 uncultured bacterium | reverse complement strand
CCGCCCAGCGGTGAGATCATCCCCATGAGGTCACGCCTGCCGCCGAAGGCGCCAAGGGGTGTCCCCCCGCCGACTGCCTTGGCAAGACAGACAAGATCGGGTTCGATGCCGTACTTTTCGCAGGCACCACCCTCGGCGATCCTGGCACCCACCTTTACCTCGTCGAAGATGAGGAGCACGTTGTGCTTGCGGGTGAGCTCACGTACCGACTCGAGGTACCCCGGGTCGGGTGGTATCACACCGCCGTTCGTCATACAGGGCTCCAGTATGAAGCAGGCGATCTCGCCCTCATGCTTTTTGAGCTGATACTCCAGGCTTTCGATATGATTGAACTGTACCACATAGGTGTGCTCTGTCGTACCCGGCGGAATACCCTCGCTCTCCACGATCGACGAGGGCATCCAGTCAGGCCCGGCAGGTACTGTTGATGGAACACCCGTGCTTACGAGCAGGATATCGCTCGCTCCATGATAGGCGCCCTCCACCTTGAGTACGCCGTATTTCTTTGTGGCTGCACGCGCCAGCCGCACGGCATACATGGTTGCCTCAACTCCCGACTGCGTAAAGCGAAGCGGTTCAGGTGAGTTTCCCAGGCTCACCCATGTAGTTTGAAAGATTATATATGAAATTCTTGAACACTACAAGCTTATTTTCTCCATTGCCCCGCTTTTGTGGGCACGAATCGCCCGTCGCCCCCTTGGCCGAGATACTCACCGCCGTCCTTTATAAGCTTTCCCTTCGAAACCACCCTTCTGACGCGCCCGAGTAGCTCCATACCCTCGAAGAGGGAGTAGGTCGCGTTGCTATGCTGGTTGTCTTTCGTGACGGTCCAGCGTTCCGAGGGATCGAAGATGACCATATCGGCGTCCGATCCGGGTTCCAGTCTCCCCTTGCGCGGAAACATCCCCATTATCCGGGCCACACGCTCGCTCAGGAGCCCGGCGACCTCGTTCGGCGTGATATACCCCGCGTTCACTCCGAAGTGCCAGACAACGGGGAGCATGGTTTCTATTTCGGGAGAGCCGTACGGAGCTTTGAAAAAATCATCTTCGACTTTCTTGTCCTTTGGGGCGTGATCGCTCCCGACCGTATCGATCAGGCCCTCACGTATCGCCTTCCAGAGTGCAAGCCGATCATCCTCGTTTTTTATCGAAGGCCCCACCTTGCCGAGCGGTCCCCGGTTCTTCAGTGCATCCCAGGTCAATCCCAGGTACTGCGGGCATGTTTCAGCATACACGTGAATGCCTCTGCCTTTCAGGAAGCGCATAACCTCAAGGCCTTCCGCTGAGGAGATGTGAGGAATGTACACCGGGCAGTGCATGAGCCTGCCGATATACACCGCTCTGAATATACCCTCAGCTTCGGCGATGTCAGGACTCGTCTCCAGAAAGCGCTCGGAGAAATCGGCCTTCTCCTCGAGCATTCTGTCCATGATGTAGTCGATTGCGAGGCCCGTCTCAGCATGCACCGCCACCATACCTCCCTGTCTGCCCACGATGTCCATGCACTTTGCCATGGCGTAGTCATCGGTCATCCAGCCGAGCTTTGCGTAAGCCATGAATACCTTGAAGGATGTCACACCGAGCCCGAATGCCTCTGGGATCTCATCTGCCTGTTTACTAGTTTCGAAGAGTCCACCATGAAGCGCAAAGTCGATGCAGGACTCCTGGTTACCCTCCTCTTTCCACTGCTGAATGATCTTTACAAGGCTCTGACCGGGTTTGGCGTATGCGTAGTGAATCACCGTGGTCACACCACCGCAGGCCGCGGTTCTGGCGAGACTACCCAGGTCGTCCAGGTAGACCGGATGGGTGTGCGGGTCGATGAGCCCGGGAAGCACGTAGCAGCCCTCTGCATCTATCTCCCTCTTTCCCTTCAATGAAGTGTCAGAGGAGACCCTGTCGATGACCGTGCCCTGTATCCCTATCTCGGCACGTATGGTCTTTTCCGGGTATGCAATGAGGCCGCCATGAATCACCACATCATACTGCATCTGTATTCCCCCTTATATGATGCTGAATGGTACGATTATACGCTATGCCTGTTCTATTTGCATGTCTTTCCTCACCCTTACATACCCTTTTTTCTCACTGAGAAGGGTGCATCATTTATTGATGCATCCCTGGTTCACATTGACGGATGGACGTATAGTATCTATTGTAATAATGGTGATGAGGAGGTGCGTATTGGTACGAGCCAAAGGGCAGTCCATACCGTGGCACGATAAACTCACGGTGCGACAGATTCTACAAAAGATCGGGTACGACATACCGGGTATATTCGTGTCCGTCAATGGCCGGAAAGTGAGAAAGAACGATTGGGACAGTTCTCCTGTTCCGGACGGCGCAACGCTGGAAGTGCACCGTATCGCAGCAGGCGGCTGACCCTTCACTGACATTCCCAACCATGAAGTATACTGCTTTACCGGGTGTTCCTCCCCATCTTCAGTCTTACATTCATAAACCCTTCTTCAGCGTGGTACGCATGTGCTCGCCGCTTCCGCCTGACTTGAGTTTCAGTATCTCCGCAAATATACTTATGCCGATCTCCTCGGGCGAGCTGTCTCCCAGCTCTAGACCCACGGGCGCATAGATGCGGTCATCCTCTACATTCATGCCCTTTTGTGCGAGAGAATCGAGAAGCGTCTTTACCTTTCTCCTGCTGCCAATCATGCCGATGTATCGAGCATTTGTTTTCAATGCCCCTTCGAGGCAGGTCCCGTCGAACCGATGACCATAGGTTACGATGACAAGGTAGCTCTTCTCATCGATGGGAAGTTTCGAAAAGCTCTCTTCGAACTCGGCATGGACCACCCCTGCAGCATTGGGAAAGAATTCCTCCCTGGCGTAAGCATCCCTGTTGTCAATCACCCAGTATGCAATTCCCACCACACGGGCCAGTTCGGCGAGCTTCTTTCCAACATGCCCGGCGCCGAATATGAAGAGCTTCATATCGATCTGAAAGGTCTCGATGAGCACCTGCACACGACCTCCGCATATCATACCCGTCGGAACACCCTCCTGGCCCTTACCCAGATCATATTCAATGGGCTCACTTCTTCCCTCACGCAGGAGCCGCAGGGCATCCTCGGTCACCTTCTTTTCAAGCGCACCACCACCCACCGTGCCTTCCGTTGTCTCATCGGGATGCACGATCATTCGCGCACCCGTGCTCCGCGGCGTGGAATCCTCTGCATACACAACAGTGGCAAGGGCAAAGAGTGCACCACTTTTTTTCAGCTCTGCAATGCGGGAGAAGAGATCATTACTGTATTCTGATATCATGGCAGCTCTCCTATGAGTCTCCTGTAGTCCTCCGGTGTATCAATATCATTGATCACACCCGGGTCCTGAACGGGAACGAACATCACGGACTCCATTTCCCGGTAAATCAGGTCACGCGCGCCGCCCTGCAGTTCATCGTGCAACAGTGCCCCGTACAGCCTTGCGGGGAATATGGCAGGATGCCCCTTTCGTCCCTCATACGTAGGGATCACCAGGCTGTCCCGATCCTCCATCCACCGCTCGATCAGCATCCTGTAGGTAGAGAGGCTCACCAGGGGATGGTCCACGGGCGTGAAGAGCATCCCCTCACTCTCGGGCGACAGGGCTCTCACCGCAGTTCGCAGTGAGCTGAGCTGTCCGCTTCTCCAGGCATCGTTGACCACAAATCGTGCTTCAGGAAGCTGCACAGCGGCTGTTATTCGTTCATGCTTGTGCCCGACAACGACCAGGAATTCATCGGCACCAGTCCGTATCATGGTATGCACGATCCCTTCGAGAAAGGTGGCACCCTGTAGGAGCAGCAGTGGTTTGAGGTATGGGCTCATCCTCCTCGCCTCGCCTGCTGCAAGCACAACGGCTGACAGCAACCCGCTCCCCTCCTCATTGTAAGATGTATTATGCAAACTCTCGATAAAACCCTCTCAGAACCACAGCGTCACCCGTTTGCCGTGTACCTCAGAAACGGTTATATCAGAACCATAGGTGGTGCTGAGGAGGTTTTCCTGCATCACCTCATCAACTGTACCGAAGCTGAGAATGCTCCCATCACGCATGAGCACAACCCTGTTGGCACATGCGGATGCCACCTCCAGCTCATGGGTTGTGAACAGCAGGGTAACTCCCTCCGCCGCCTGATCTCTCATTATATCTACTAACATCCTTTTATTGCGCAAGTCAAGATGGGAAGTGGGCTCATCGAGCAGGATAATGCGTGGCTGCTGAGCCAGGGCCCGCGCAATCATGAGGAGCTGGCGCTCGCCGCCGCTGAACTTGGTGATGGGTCTCCTGTCACCAGGATCGAGGCCCACACTCTCGAGGGCGTGTGACGCGATGCGAATGTCCTTCTCAACGGGCGACTCGAGCGGCCTCAAATAGGGAGCCCTACCCAGAAGCACATATTCGAGCATGGAGTACTCGAAGGGAATGTGCTCCCGCTGCGGTACCAGGCTCATCCACTGCCCCCGTTCCCGCTGACCGTATTCCCCGAGCGGCCTGCCGTCAAGCATAAGTTTTCCCTCATCGGGGTGAAGCCAGCCCAGCATGAGATAGAGGAGCGTGGTTTTGCCCACACCGTTGGGCCCCAGCACAGCGGTCACCAGACCCTCCTCCAGGTTAAGCGACAGGTTCCGGAGCACAGGCGCTCCATGCGTTCCGTATCTGAAGCTCAACTCTTGAAGAGCCATGAGAGGCTTTTTCATTGAAGAATTATCCTCCAAAAACCTGTGAGATTTATACGACATGTCCATCCTTCCTATGTACGTATCCTCTTCCGCTGGCTCATGAGCAGCAGGAAAAAGGCGGCGCCGAGCATGGAAGTGAGGATGCCGAGGGGTATCTCACCTGCCATGGCCGTTCTCGCGATATCGTCACAGATCACCGTGAAGAGCCCGCCAATGACCATGGACCCGGGTAGAGACAGGCGTGTATCCACCCCGAAGAGGCGGCGCGCAATATGCGGCACAATAAGCCCGATCCATCCCACGATCCCGCTCACCGATATCACCACTGCTGTTGCCGCAACCGCTGCACCGAGCAGCACCGCCCGCTCCCGTCCGGGCGACACACCGAGGGAGTGGACGACCTCATCGCTCAGGGTAAGAATGTTGAGCCGCCAGCGCAGGCTGCAGAGGATGGCCAGTGAAGGTACAACAACGGGAAGTATGCTGTAGAAATGCAGCCAGGTAGCATGCCACAGACCACCGAGCAGCCAGAAGGTGAGTTCGGGCAGTTCGTGCAGGGGATCGGCGACATATTTGAGTACACCGACACCGGCCGTAAACAGCGCAGAAACAGATATACCTGCCAGTACGAGACGCAGTATCCAGCCCCCGAAGCGTATACGATGCGCAAGTACATAGGTGAACAGAAGACCGCAAAAGGCACACACCGCAGCCATAGCCTGCACCACCCAGGCTGCGTTGCCAAGGTAGAGCACTGCAATACCCGCACCGAATGCCGCACCCTGAGAGACCCCCAAAAATCCGGGTTCCACCAGGGGATTTGCAAAGAGCATCTGAAACACCTGCCCCGCCGCTCCCAGGGACATGCCGAGCAGAAGCGAAACCAAAAGCCGCGGCAGCCTAAGTTTGACAATGAGGCCTCGCGCCAGCTCGTCCTCACGGAGCGCGGCGGGAGAGATAAAACCCGCAGAGGGGTAGCGCCCGAGGAAAAGGGAGAGTGCGCACACAGCCAGGAGCCCCAGTGTCAGGAGGGCCATGATTCGGCCCGAAACAGCATGCGTGCTGCCTGAACGCTGGAGCATGGGAAATCCCTTTCCTGTCAGGGGAGGTCGCCGCCGAGCATGTCCCGTATGTATCGATTATATCCATCATCTTCGAGGAAGTACAGCTCCCTGAAGAAGGTCCGCGTCTCCGCAATCATGTCAACATCACTGAACTTCTCAGGGTACAGCCTTGATGCCAGCCAGGTGAGCCCCAGTATCCACCGCGGGTCGGGCAGGTCCCAGTTGTAGTAGTCGGTGGGAAAGGCATGAATACGGTTCTCGCGAACAGCGCGGAGAGATTTCCAGAGACTGTCGTCAACAAGCCTGCCCGTGACCTCGTCTACATCGGTGAAGTAGGAGGTGATGAAGATGTGGTCCGCATCCCAGGCCGCGATCTGTTCAAAACTCACCCTGGTCCACCCCTGCCCGGCCCTTATCTCCTTCCACACCGGAAACCCACCCGCAGTTTCCACCAGTATGGTCTGCATCCAGGCAGCTGGTGGCACATTGAATGCCCTGCTCCCTCCCCGTTCACTGTAGTAGAGAAAGAGGACACGGGGTTTTTCCTGCTCCGCAATGCTTTTAACCCGTTCCTCAACTCTCCGGACACGGTCACGGTAAAAGGCGATGATATCCTCGGATCTCTCATCGTTTTCCATGAGGTGGCCCAGGGCCCTGATATCCCGCTCATACTGATCGGGGGTCTCGAAATCAAAGTACAGGACCGGTATGCCGAGGGTCTCGAGGCTGTTTCCAAGCTTCCGCTGCATGTAGCTCTTCATCAGCACTAAATCGGGATGGAGGGACGCTATCCGCTCAGCCCCCACATCAATGGGAAGCACGGTTTTCGTCGTATATGAGGGGTCCACCACTGAAAGGAAGTTCTCCCTTCCCAGGGTGATCTTCTCAAAGGCGATCACCCGCGAGGGAGCCTCGGGGAAGAGGTACAGTGCATCCGCCACCATGAGCAGGCCCCGTCCTGCAATAACGATACGCTGCGGCGGGCGCTCAAAGGAGACCTCTCTGCCAAGGGCATCGGTAACTTCCAGACCGAACAGGGAGCTGACCATGCATGCCAGGAGGAAAAATGTAAGGACCGTAACCTTGTACGCAGTTCGTCTCTTCTTCATGGATATGCTCATCTCCCACATGCTTAGTCACAATAGCCTCACTGCATCACATGCGTCAAGGTAAATACACAAGTCAGATGAACCATGAACCGATCCTCATTTACCTCAAAAGCTATATAGAATATACTGGAGAAGTTGTCTACCTCCACAGCAGGAGCCATGTCAGAGATGTACTCGAACAATATACTCGTTCAGGGCGATCGAAACTCCGGCAAAACATACCTCATACACAGAATCATCAAACGCTTCAGCAACAGCAAGCGACTGGCGGGATTCTTCACCTGGAAGGCCGCTGACGGCACCGTTCGTTTCAGGGCCTGGGACAATTTCGAACTCATGGAAACTGGCACCGCTGAGATTATATACCGCGAGGATGACCGGACCGTCAGGCAGCAGGTGTTTGAGGAGCTGGGCGTCCGGTCAATAGAACACGCTATGGAGTGCTCAAAGCTCATGGTGTTCGACGAACTGGGGCGTTTCGAGGAAACATGCGAGGGGTTTAAAGAGGCAATTCGAAAAGCGCTTGCCCATGAAGCTCCTGTGATTGCCGCACTTAAGAGTGAAACAAACCCATTCCTCGATTTCCTCAGGGAGCGGGAAGATGTTTCACTTTTTACCATTACCCTATCGACAAGGGAAGAGGTGTTCGGGAAGGTAGCGGACAGGCTTGACGAAATCCTTCAGGTTCGGTAGATATTT
>CBFDDP010000133.1:0-7581 GCA_965603595.1 uncultured bacterium | reverse complement strand
GGCATCGATGAAGATGGTTCCGCCATCCGCCTGTTCTATCCTGCCTATTCTCAACTTGTCGGCGCCTTCGGATACCTCGGGCACGTGGCCGAACAGCTCGCTGTCGAGTTGTTGCTCATTAAGAGCTGCGCAGTTCACCTTGATGAATGCGCCCTTGTTTCTCGTGCTGTTGTAGTGAATCGCCCCGGCAAGAAGGTCCTTGCCGGTCCCCACTTCTCCGACGAGCAGCGTGGGAAACTCGTTGTGTGCGGCTTTTATGATCTTCTCAAACACCTTCTTGATCTCAGGGCTTTCACCAATGAAGTTGTTCGCGTTGTAGATGATGTTTCTATCTCCCCGCAAATGGTCGGCCTCATTTTTGAGCCGCTTGACGGCAATAGCCTTTTCGACCTTGAACTGAAGCTCGTCAATACAGTAGGGTTTTTTTATGAAATCGAAAGCCCCCAGGTTAATCGCCTGGATTGCTTCGTTCACCGAATCGCCGCTCGTGGAAATGATCATCATTGCTTGCGAGTTCTTGAGCCTTCTCAGGTGAAGCAGATCAGTAATGGAACCGCCCGGTATGTGCGTATCGCTCAGGATCACATCGTAGATATGCTGGTTGATGTAGTTTACTGCGGTGGGATAATCGAAGGCATCCTCGATCGAGAGTCCGTTGCCCTGGAAGTGATGTTTTATCTTTTCTCGAAGCTCCTGATTCTCATCTACAACCAGAAAGCTACTCATGGGCATATTATACCATTGGGCATATGAAAGTCAATCAAATGAGCGTTTTGTGTAAGGTAAAATCCCTACAAATTTCCTGCTGTCGGCGATTCACAGCAACCACTGTCCGTGCCATCATCTGTTCCTGTCCGCAGACAATACCGGCTGAGAGGAGGAACAAAACGACCATGCCGATACAGAGAGAGGCCAGGACCTTATTGTCCACTTGTTTTCCTCCTTTTCAATGATCATGCTGTTGTAAGATGATTCAATGCATCCTATAAGGAGAACACGACTTTGTTATACCAGATTTTTTTCTCAGCCATATCTGCAAGTATTTGAGGGCCCTGTGCAAGGGAAGGGGTGTGGCTGATCAGGGGAGCAACGATCAGGTCATGGTCCATATGGTGTAATACATCGTCCCATTCACTCTTTCCTCGCGGGGTGGGTTTTGAATTCCAGGTTCCGTACAGGGTGAGCTCCTTCCGAAGGATTGAGGTCACGAGCTCATGCTGCATGGTGATGTCTTCGTTGGTATCCCCCAACAACACCACCTGCCCAGACACCGCTGCGGAGTTAATGGCCTGTAGGAAGGTCAGAGGAATGCCGCAGGCATCGATAACACAGTCTGCACCTGCACCGCTTGTTTCTTTCCTGATCATTTCAACAGTATCGTTTTTTGTTGTATCGATGACTTCGAAATGCAGCTGTTTTGATATCTCAATTTTTTTCTTGTCGAGTTCGGCAATGAAAACCCGGCTGCAGCCTCGGATTCCGAGCCATTGTGCTGCCATCACGCCTATTGGGCCACCGCCAATCACCAGGGCGGTTGCATGGGTGGGCAGCTTCAGTTTGCGTACTGCATGCAGTGCTACAGCCGCAGGTTCAACCATTGCGGCATGAAGAAGTGGAATATGCTCTGGTATTCGGAAAAGGTTCTCTTCCGGTACTGAGAGAAATTCGGCCAATGCCCCGTTTCTGCGCGAACCGAAGTAGTCATATCCCGAACTGATGCCGTACTCTCCGATTTGCGTCATCGGGTCTCTTGGGTCGGGAAGCAGCGGAAAAACCGTCACCTTTTCACCAGGAGAAAAGGAGCTTCCAGCCGGACCTTTTTCTACGACAGCAGAAAATTCATGCCCGAGAATGAGCGGATAGTGATACGCCTTGCCATGGAATGCACGAGGAATATCCGAACCGCATACTCCCACTGCGGCAATACGAACCAGGACATCCTGCGTGTTCACCGGGACAGGCATATCCACGTCTTTGTACGACAATACTCCGTTGTTTTCCAGAACGACTGCCTTCACATTGGGTAGCATAGTGGAAATGTTCGTTTGTGACAAGCAGAAAGCAACCATAAAAACAGTTCTTTCGTTATGTGACAGTGCAACAGGTGCGGGATAGGATGCGTTTTCTGAACCATGACCGCAAGGTACTGTTGTGAGACAACAGATCGTTGGGATGGATGTCCACAACTGGCACTCGACAAAACCTGATAAATGGGCTACTCTGGATTTCAGGTAAACACAAAGGACCGAACATGAAGGTTAATTGCTGGGGTAATCCTGTACTGAAGGTGGATTTGACGACAGGAAGAATTATTAAAGAATGCATAGATCAAAAAATACTGAAGATGTTACTGTTGGGAAGGGGGTTGGGAGACTGGCTGCTCTTTCATCAGGTGATACCCGGGAACACCGACCCGCTCAGCCCTGACAATGTGCTTGTATTCGGCAGTGGGCTTCTGCTCGGAACGGATTTTCCTGGTGCTGTGAGGACTTCGATAGTGTCCTTGAATACCCTTACCGGAGGATATGGAGAATCAAGCTGCGGAGGATACTTTGCTACAAAGCTCAAACGGGCGGGTTATGATGGCTTGATGATTACCGGTAAATCGCCATGCCCCGTATACCTGTGGATCAATGACGATCGGATTGAAATCAGGGAGGCTTCAAAATTACTGGGCAGGACGACCTTTGAAACGAGTGCCGTGATCAAAGAGGAATTGAAGGATCCTACGATCAGTACGTGTACAATCGGTCCAGCAGGAGAAAAACTGGTACGCTACGCACTGGTTAACTGTGACAACCGGTATGGTGGCAGATGCGGTATGGGTGCCATAATGGGATGTAAGAATCTAAAGGCAATTGCCGTACAGGGGACAGGAACTGTGGAAGTATCAAATCCCTGCAGCTTCAAAGCAATTGCAGGACGTATACAGGAAGAGCTCACAAACGACCCGAGCTTGCAGAGTAAGGCCAAATATGGCCTTGGCAAGGACACCGAAAACTACAACAATCTTGGCCTATTGTTTATAAAAAATTTCCAGGAGGTAGGCTTTGATCGAGTATCCGCAATAGGCTATGAAGCAGTAAAAAAGTACTACCAGCAGACTGTTCCTTGTCCATCGGATTGCCCCGTATCGTGTAACCGTTTGGTCTACATCGAGGAGAACGAGCCCTATGGTGGCACAAGCGTGAGTTCTCTCGAGGCGACTCCTGCCTACAATATGGCACACCTCTGTGTTGACGATATGCCGACGGTTATCAAGGCCTTTGAGCTCTGCAATGGATATGGCATCGATATGCATGCATGGTCCACCTGCATGCAGTGGGCCACCGAATGCTTTGAGCGGGAGATCATTACCAGGGAAGATACCGACAAGCTCATGTTGAGGTGGGGTGATGGCCCACTGCTTCTGGAATCGATAAAGAGAATCGCTCTCCGGGAAGGGAAATTCGGCAACCTCCTCGCTGACGGCGTTGCGCGTGCTTCAAAAACTCTCGGACGGGGTTCAGAAAAATACGCGATGCAGATGAAGGGCATGGAAATTGATGACGAGCTGCGTGTGGATAAGGGGATGGCCTTCGGAATTCTCACCGAGTCGCGGGGTACCGGTCATACGCTTGGTGCCTTTTTTGGAGGATTCGACAAAACGATGACACCGGAAAAGGCGAAAAAACTGTATGGCACGGAGAATGCCTCTCGACCGGAGGTCTATACCGACAAGGCTGACCTGGTTGTTCAAACTGAGCGCTATGGCGCCATCCAGGATTGCCTTGGCATCTGCTGGTTTTCCACCCATCGTGCAGCTCCGCAGTTGATAGAGTCATACAACATAGGTACCTATGCTGATCTCGTTCAGTCAGCAACAGGCTGGCGTGTAACCGAAGAGGAGCTTGTTGCTGTTGCGGAAAGGGTTTTGACAATGGAAAAATCGATGAATGTACTCGCGGGGTTTGAGAGAAAGGACGACTATCCACCCGAGAGGTTTTTCACGCCAATCCCGAATGGGCCAAGCAGGGGTATGGCCTTGGATCGTGACGAGCTGCACACGTTATTCAAGAGGCACAGTACACTGCATGACTGGGATCCCGAAACAGGTATTCCCCAAAGGGCGGTTCTTGAAAAAATGGGCCTTCCGGATGTTGCAGAGAAGCTGGAATCTGCGGGGAAGCAGCAGCCGGCGACGAGCCGTAGAAAAGAACAGAGAGGACAATAGTTGACAGCACCCCCTCTTTGTCGTCGATATCACGCCGGATCAATTGAGGCGCATCAGCCGACTGATCCTGGTCGGCAGCATTCGACCAAACCGAAAATATACTGTGCGTTCCATTCACTGAAGAAGCTGATATACCCGTGAATCCAGTAAACGATTTATTTTTAGGCATCTCCGGTCCTGTCGATTTTGGTATTGAAGATGCCGGGCAAATGTATATACTAGTGTTCATGAAAAAGCCTCATCACGTAAGGTAAGCCACCATCGTGTTCCGCTGCGCCGATGTGCAGGAAGGCGCCGGGGCGTACGGGTGGTGGTTTCAGTACAGCCGGTGATGGGGAAAAAAGAAGCCGCAGTTTCTCTCCGATGCTTTGGGGATAGAGCAGGTACAGCTTACCATGGAGCAATGATATGACCTTCAGCAAGGAAGTACTTTCGATTGACCCTGAAATTGAGACAGATCGCATTGCTGATTTCATCCGTGACGCGACTTTCAAGCGCTTCAAGAGGAAAGGAGCGGTTATCGGTCTGAGCGGAGGCATCGATTCGGCGCTCACGGCCGAGCTCTGCGTGCGAGCAATGGGAAAGGAACGGGTGCTTGCCCTGATCCTCCCTGAAAGGGAATCAAATCCCGTGAGCTCTGAGTACGGGTTGAAGCAGGCGAAGAAACTGGGACTCGAGACGATTACCGTCGATATCACGGGAAACCTCGTTTCCATGGAGATCTATGAGAAAAGGGACAGCGTTATCAGAAAGATGTTCCCTGAATTCGACTCCACCATGAAGTTTCACGTCACCCTTCCCCAGGACCTGCTGGATGAGGACAGAATCAGCTTCCACTCGCTCGTCATAGAGGACAAGGACGGGAACCGGAAATCGAGCAGAATCGCCGGAAAAGACTGGCTGCAGATTGCCGCCTCCCAGAACGTGAAGCAGCGGGTGAGGATGGTGCAGCTGTACCACCACGCGGACAAGAACAACTACATCGTGGCGGGAACGACGAACAAAACCGAGGCCCTCCAGGGATTCTTCGTGAAATACGGGGACGGCGGTGTGGACATAGAGCCCCTCGCACACCTGTACAAGACCCAGGCCTTTCAGCTCTCCAGGCATCTGGGCGTGGTCGAAGAGATCATCAACCGCCCACCGAGCCCCGATACCTACAGCCTTCCGGTGTCCGATAAGGAGTTCTACTTCAGGATGGATTACGAACTCCTGGATCTCCTTCTGTACGCATATGAAAACGAGGTCCCGATGAAACAGATCACGAGCATGCTCGGACTGAAGGAAGAGCAGGTCAACCGGGTATTCAGGGATTTCAAGGCCAAGGAGCGGGCCACATGGCACCTTCGAGAGATGCCGCCGACGCTTGAATAGCACCGACTGACCGGTTTTTTCACCCCACTCACGTACACGATGGACCTGAACGTTGAAATGAGCAGGATGATGCGAGGTTGTTCACACAGATCATGAGATTGCCGTGAAGAGGCTGCGGCAGGGGTTTAAGAATTCGCTGTCAGGTAAAGGTTGGCCGTATGTGAAGCCCTGTTCCACCGGGTGGGCAGGGCATCAGGACCGCTGAGGTACAGTTGTATGCGGGTTTTACCTTTTATATCCCGCCCGGACAAAAGCTCCTTTTACGGTACAGCAGCCTTCATCAATAAAAACCAACAAAAAGCACCGATACTGCGAATGCTCACCGGTCGAGGCACTAAGCTCTGTGGTAGAGCAGAGAAGCCTACAAACTTGTTCCTCCTGCAGCACTATGAGATCTATCGGACCATGTTCCATATAAAAACTGTTAAAACCTGGATTTGATGTCTGCACCTTTCAGAGCCTCCTCAACGAAAGACTCCATCTCGTTAGTTGCGCTGCTGAACTGTGTTGCCGTGGTAACGGTGGATGGATGGGTGTTGAACTGAGGGGGCTCAAGTCCGTAGGGGTCGTATGCTTCACGGAAGTACTTGAACTTACTCAGCTTGTCCAGAACTTCCTCCGGCACCGGTTCCCTCCATGCATCGGGGTTGAACTCTATGTCGGAGCAGAGCTCATCGACGAACTTGATATATTTCCCGGGGCATGTATACACGATATCGGCCCCCGCGATCTTCTCGAAATGCCACACCCTCATCTTGCCGTCCACAACGGGCCCCTGGCGCATCGAGGCAACGAGCATCTTCGAGGGGTACCCTCCCTCGATCAGGAAATTGATCGCCTTCTTGAGAATGGCGATGGAAGACCAGCGAAGCTCCGCTTCCGTGAGCTCAATACCGAGCCTCTCCTGCTCCTCTGCGAAATCGCCGAGCTCCTCATACCGGGCCGACATGGTAGTAATGACAGACCGCCAGCATGAAAGGTCAACCCCGTCTCTCTTCGCAATCTCCAGCCCCTCCTTCACCGCATTGGCGACCGCAACGAACTGGGGGAGAATGAAGCAGAGCGTTGCATTGGTGGATATGCCCTTTGAGGTGAGATATTTAATCACCTGCAGACCCTGGGCGGTGCCGGGGACCTTGATCATGACGTTTGAAGCGACGTCGGCAATTTCGAGCGCCTGTTCCTCCATGACCTCCCTATTCTCGTAATCCCGGGGGTCCACCTGGCCCGAGAGATACCCGTATCTGAAAACGGATTGATGGAAAACGCCGAGATACTTCTCGGCACCCCGTTTGACGATCTCATGGTACATAATCCACCATATATCATGAGCAGTGGCATTCGGGTGTTTTCTCTTCTGCTCGATTGCCCACTCGCGCCAGAAGGAAGGGCAATCCTTCACTGCGGCCCACGAAAGAGGCGGGTTGGTTGTGACACCGCGGAAGAGCTGCTCCAGGGGCCTGTCGCACTGGTAGTAACGCCTGTGCCACTCCGCCATCTCGTCTCTCCGCTCAGCCGGTGTATCGAGAATCGTCTGCCTTGACCACGACTCAAACACCAGTGGAGATGAATCCCACCATATCTCGCTGGTTTCGCAGGTTTCGTTAAACCTCTCCATCGGGCTCTTCTTGGCCGGCATATCCTCTCCTCCTTTGTCTATTGTTAGTGCTCTCTCTGTAACCCTCTTGAACCGGGCATACAAATAACAGTACGCAGTATAGCTGTCTATACAGCTATTTGTCAAGAAAAATATTCTATTCTTGAAGGATGGCAGAGCGCCTTTCCTCCATTTCTTTCCTTCTCTCTTCTTCTCTTCTCCCCAGGACGTCAGGTTGTATTCCTTAATAAAAAGTCCACTTTTATCAATCATTAAAAATAAGTCAGATTTTAGCCTGATAGAATTTCCTGTCGAAGAAGGGTTCGGCGTACCGGACGAAAGTATAGTAGCAAGGAACAGCAGCGCCTTTGTAATTAATGATCTCGACGACGTAATT
>CBFDDP010000132.1:0-7862 GCA_965603595.1 uncultured bacterium | reverse complement strand
ATTCGGTTGAGCGCTACCATCACGATGAACCGGGTGAGCGGTATCAGCCGACTACCATCTGCGAGGTGGCCTTTCCCGCTACAGTACAGGCATACAACTCTCAGGTGTATCTTGCATTCTACGGCAACAGGGATGCCACACCACCCACATACCACTCAGCACTCGAGATGAAGGGCACGGGCCTCGGCCTTTCCCTGGAGAATCAGCACTACCAAATCAGGCTCTCTGAAACCAGCGGCGCCATCGATGAAATCACCATGAAGACTGGATCGAAGTACACATTCGAGCATCATCTGGAGACCAATGGAGCACTTCACTGGAATCCGGGCATCTATGCACCTCCGCGGCCATGGCTTCACGCGTCCGACTGGAACCCGCCCGGGCGGTATTCGGAGATGCATGGTCCGGTGTTCACCATGACGAAGAGAAGCGGTACCATGGATCATTATCCTGAAGCTGAGGTGTCTGTCACCTATTTCTTTTATGACAAGGTACCGTGGGTGCTCATGACCTCGACCATTGAGATCAGGAAGGACATTTCAGTCAAAGCGCTGCGAAACGGTGAAATTGTGCTCAACCGAGAACTTGTGGATGAGTTTGCCTGGAGGGAGCCGGATGGAAGCACCGGATCAATGGTGATAGAGGACAGCCCAAGACACCCGCGACATGCAAAGGTCCTTCCCTACAACACGCCGTGGGCGTGTTTCATCAGCAGGGAGCATGAATGCGGCCTGGGTATGATTACCGTGGAGCTGGCCAATTTCAGGAATGATGGCGGTATGTGCAGAACCTTTCGGCCCTACTCATATCTTCAGTGGGGTCCCTGGGCATACTATGCGAGGCCGTTGGTGTACACCTTCATTTCGAGCGGGCCGGCACGGCTCATTCCCGTTTCGGCCGGGAATATGTACTATGAGAAGATGGCCTTCGTTCCCGTGGAACTCGAAGAAGAAAAAGCAGGGTTCAAGTTCCTCGATCAGCTGCACCTTCAGCTGAGAAACCCCCTCTCGGTCAGCATTGTTGAGGATACAGATCAGCGGGCACCAAAAAGGTGGGTGGCCCCTGTGCTCGTTGAGGAGTTCGAGGAGATGTAAGTTGTACAGTTGCCGGATGAATACCTCATAGAGATAATTCTTGCATATTATCTGTCTTGGTATACAATGGATATGGTGCCTTGCTCCCCGGCCTGTCTTGAAGAGGGATGGTATGTGATGCGACGCTGAGAAGCGTGGGCTTTACATAATTCTAAAGGAGAAAAGGAGGTTTTATTAACTATGGATGAAAAGCGTGATGTACCGGGCATCTTCAAAGAGAAGATGTCGCGGAGGACCTTTATCAAACGTGCTGCCGCAGGTGCGGCCGGTACAGCGGTTCTTCTTAGTCCTGGCATGAAGCTTTTGGCTAAGAAGGGCGATGCACTCGAGTTTGTTGTCTGGAATTACTCCCTCGAGACCATTCAGGACAATATCAAAAAGTTCGAGGCAGGGCACCCCGGTATCACAGTAAACCTGATCGACTACACCTGGCCGACCTACCACGATACACTCGTCCTCAGGTTCAAGGGAAAGACCAGAACAGACATCATCTACAACGGTGAAGACTGGCTCCCTGAATGGGCTGCCGCAGGATGGGTTGCTCCTCTCGAGGACTACTTCCCGGAGATCAAGAAGTACAAGGCAAAGACGGCAAACTATGCCCTGGCAGACATGACCTACAAGGGGAAGCTCTACGGGCTCTCCTACTACGCAGATCTCATCACCTTCCAGTTCAACGAGAAGATCCTGAACAAGTACAGGATCGATCCTCCTGAATCCTGGGATGAGGTACTCGACGCCTGCCTGAAGCTGAAGAAGGATGCCAGGATGGCCAAGCCCTTCATGTACGAGTACAATCAGACCCTGCCAAACTTCCTGCAGGCCTTCATGTCGCAGGTCTACGGCAGGGGAGGCGACTTCTTCGATGCCAACCTGAATCCCGTGTTTACAAGCTCCAGCTCAGAGGCCTTCAAGCACATGCAATTCCTGCAGGACCTGAATGTGAAGCACAAGGTGATGGGCTACTCGGACCATGAATCCAAGGTGAACATCGCCATGAACACGGGGCAGCATGCCATGACCGTCATGTACAATTACATGCTTGCAGCCATGAACAGTCCTACCAGCGCACTTTCAGGGCAGTTCAACATGACCCTCATGCCTGGCAAGGCGCATGGCTGTCTCGGTTTTGCGAAGTTCTACTGTATGACGTCGCAGTGCGCAAAGGACAAAGAGCGGAGACAGAAGGCGTGGACCTTTATCGAGTCATTCGGCGGAGGCGACTACCGGGTTGCCAAGCGCTGGGCTGTGGAGAAGGGCCTCGGGTTTGCGGCACTTCCGCTGATGGATGATCCCGACGTCATCAAAGCCTGGAGTACCTGGATCGACATGAACAAGTTCAAGGAGCAGGCAAAGCTTGCCCGCAACGGCACACAGACCGAGTGGATGGGTATGTGGAGTGAATTCTTCAGGCCGCTCATGGCCAAGGCAATCAACGGCGACGCATCGGTCGCTGAGGTCATGGAGCAGGGTGCCGCCAAGTGGAGCGACTACAAGCAGCTGCTCATGGGCTGATCCTTTTACCAGTATTTGAAATTAACGAATGCGCACGGGCAGGGGGGCCCGTGCGCATTCACTTATGAAAATAGGGGTATATATGCAGGAACTCAAGTATTCCCGATATCCCATCGAGTGGCTGTTCCCCGTGGTGATCCTCGTATTTGTCTTCACCGCATTTCCTGTCGGTTACGCCATCTGGAACAGCCTGCATCAGATACTCCTCGTGCTTCCCACCACCCCCTTTGTGGGATTGAAGAATTATAAGGAAGTGCTGACAAGCCCCTACTTTAAAGAGGCGCTCCTGAACACACTCCTGTTTACGGTGACAACGGCACCGGCAACCGTGATCATCTCCCTCGGGATTGCCCGGCTGCTCCTCACCAAGTTCTTCGGGAGGGCAGTTCTCAGGCCCGTGGTGCTCCTACCCTGGGCCATGCCGGGCTCTGTGGCAGGTATTCTCTGGCTCTGGATCTTCCACGGTCAATGGGGGCTGCTCAACGGATTTCTGTTGAAGTTCGGCATCATTAAAAATTACATACCATGGCTCATGGATCCTCGTCTGGCCAAGCTGTCGGTGAGTATCGCACATATATGGACAATGGTTCCCTTCGCAACCATTCTGCTCATGGCCGCTCTCACGACCATTTCCAAGGAGATCTATGACGCCGCAGAGGTGGACGGTGCTGGGCCCTTTCGAAGACTGGTCTCCATCACGCTTCCGCAGATCAAGGGTATGCTCATCATCACACTGATATACGAGTGCATCATGGGGCTTACCAGTTATGATACGGTCTATTCGATGACAGCGGGAGGTCCCGGGGGGGCCACAACCCTTCTCTCCTACTACATATGGGCTGAGGCCTTCAAGCTTCTGAACTTCGGAACCGGAGCTGCTCTCGGCGTCATCATGGCAGTGATAACCTTTACACTCATTATAGCCATTTTAAAGGCTATTCCATCTGATATCATGGTGAAGGAGTAGGGGTATGAAAGTGGCAAAGAACTTGTTGATACATTTTCTGGCTCTCGTCGTATTCTTCTTCTGCATCAGCCCTCTTCTGCTGACGCTCATCGGGGGGATTCTTCCCGATGCCGCGCTCCTCTCCTATCCACCGAAATGGTTCTCAATGAAGCCAACCCTGGCCTACTACAAGTACATATTCCTGGGTATTGTGCCGCAAGCTTACGAGGAGCGGGGAGCCATGCGAGGGATGATAACACAGGAGGCGCGGCAGATACCCAACTCCATGCTCAACAGCGCCATCATTGCGATCTCAGTCATGAGTGTCAATATTGTCTGCGGCAGCATGGCAGCCTACGCCTTTGCACGGGTACGGTTCAGGGGCAAGTCCGCCACATTCCTCGGCATCGTCATGTGCCGTCTTCTGCCCGCCGCAGCCCTGGCAGTTCCCTTTTACCTGATCATCCAGGCCATGGGTCTTCTGAACACGAAGATTGCCATCATCATGGTGCACAGCCTTCTGACGCTCCCCTTCACGGTTCTCATATTAAGTGTCTTTTTCAGGAGAATTCCAATTGACATAGAGGAGGCTGCAACGGTTGATGGTGCAAGCCGCATGCAGGTGTTCACAAAGATAGTCCTCCCCCTCTCCACTGCGAGCATGGTGGCAACAGGGTTGTTTGCCTTTATGCTCTCCTACTCGGAGTTCCTCTACAGCTTGATACTATCCGGGACGGGGAGAACGCGAACGCTCTCTGTTGCCATGGCAGCTCTTTCCACGAACACGGATGTGGCCTGGGGAATGCTCATGGCGGGTGTATTCATTACACTCATCCCATCACTTATCCTGGCTATTGTGGTCTGGAAGTTTGTGGTCGAGGGCATTATTCTCGGGGCACTGAAATACTAGGACCGCAGTAGGGTGCAAACTCAAGGACAATACCTGTAATGAAAACAGCTGTTGAGAAAACCATTGAAGGCGATTCGCTGTACAGGGAACTGTTCGGGGACAACAGAGAGATACTCATATCGAAGCGTGCAATGCTCCACAAAGTGTGGAATATATTCAGGAATCGTTTCGATACATCTTATTTCGGGAACAGGGTATATCTCATTGCTGTTCCCAACCGGGTTGAACTGCTCGGCAAGCACACCGATTATCAGGGCGGCGAGACCCTGCTCCTCACAGGACCAAAAACCTTTTTTGCCATTGCCGCTCCCTGCAGTGACGGCATATCCCATTTTGTGAATGTGGACAGGGAACTGGGCGAGACGGTGCTGCGTATGAAGAAGGATGGGCCGGAGATGGTGAGCGAGGGAGTGGGCTCCAACTACACGCACCGGGTTGCCGAAAGGCTCAACCGAAATCTCCTCGATTCGGGATTTCCTCCCCTTGGGAATGTGAAGGCCGTTTTTTTCGGGGACATACCTATCGGCGGCGGGACCTCGGGGTCTTCGGCAAAGGTGATAACAGATTTTCTTATATTTGCCGCATCGCATGAAGTGATCGATAGAGCTGCATTTGCGGATCTCATAAAATCGAACGGAAAGAATGCGGGGCTCGAGCTCAATCAGGAGGGGCTTGATAATTATCGACTCGCCCTTTCGATGTACATTGCACATTATGAGAACGGTCTGGATTTCGGTGATCTGAAGGGCGACAGGGGGGTAGGCACGTTCGGCGGTTCTGAGGACCACACGGCGATTATACTGGGGGAGAGGAATAAGCTTCTCTTCTGCCGGTACTGCCCAACACAGCTTCTCCAAAAGGTGAGCATTCCGGAAGAATATGTTGTCGTTGTTGCCTACTCGGGTAAAAAGGCCGAGAAGACCAAAGATGCCATGGCAAAGTACAACCGGCTGTCCGGAGACGCTGCCCAGGCGGTGCAGGCACTGAATAAAGCAAACGGTACAGAGCATACATTATTGAGGGATTTTTATCCAGATCTTTCACTTCATGAGCGAACAGAAACTGCAATAGATCAGCTGAAGGGGGATAAAAGCCTGCTCACACGGTCCTACCAGTTTTTCAGGGAACGGGAAATCGTTTTCGAAGCAGTCGAATGCCTGAAAGAGTCGAGGATGGAAGCATACGGCAGGTTGATCAATGAATCCCACGATCTTTCAAGAAAATATCTGAAGAACATAGCTTCTGAGGTTGACTATCTTCAGCAGTCCGCCAATGATCTCGGTGCGCTTGGCGCCACAGGATTCGGGGGTGGGTTCGGCGGGAGCTGTTATGCCGTTATCCAGGAAAGTCGGGCGGAGAACTTCATCGGGCAGTGGAGCGGGAATTATCATGAGCGTTTCCCCCGGTATCGCGGCCTGACTCAGTTCGACATATACCCCCCCTGCAGCGGCGCCACCTGGCAGTCAGTCAAGCTATAGAGAGGCATGCATGACATCCAAGGAACGTGTTCAGATTGCCCTTGCGCACAGGGAGCCGGACCGGGTACCGCTCGATCTTTGGATCACGCCTGAGATCGAGGCGTCACTGATAAGAGAAACCGGGTCCCGTGATGCCTATGAGATGCGTGTACAACTCGGGCATGACTGTCTCATGTCCATCGTGGGCATCGTGTCATCATTTTACATGAGCGATGAGGAGCAGTACGTGTGCCCCTGGGGAATAACCTGGCGGCAGGTCCGTTACGCAGGTGGCACAGCAAAATACACGGAGATCGTTTCGCATCCCCTTGCAGGTGACGATTCCAAACTTGTCTCCTTCAGTCCACCCGACCCCGATGAGCAGGAACAGTACAGGGAAGTGGAAGACCTGGCAGCACGCTATGGCAATACCCACTGCATTGTTGGAGGGGTGCTCGGATCGGTTTTCGAGGGCCCCTGGTATCTGCGTGGGATGATGCAGTTTTTACAGGACATGCTCACCAACAAGGACTATGCCCATCAGCTCATGGACATGGTCATGGGGTTTCATCGAAGGGCAGGTATACAGATGATCAGGCGTGGGTGCGACATGCTCCTAGCTGGGGACGATGTGGGCACGCAGGATAGGATGCTCATATCGCCCGATCTCTGGCGGGAGTTCGTCAAGCCCCGCTACGGGGAGCTCTTTCAGGCTTACAGACGTGTAAAAAGTGATGTTCGTATCGCAACTCATATCTGCGGATCGATCGAGCCGATTATCGACGACCTCATCGAGGTCGGTGTGGATGTACTCAATCCGGTGCAACCGCTCGCCATGGACCCGGCACACCTTAAAAAGAGATTCGGGAAGAGGCTCTCATTCTGGGGTGGTGTCGACGATCAGAAGGTCATTCCCTTTGGCACACCTGCAGATGTGGAAGGGGAGGTCAGATTGCGGTTGGAGCAGCTTGCGCCTGGAGGGGGCTACATTCTCTGTTCTGCCCACAATGTGCAGGCAACCACACCGCTTGACAATGTTCATGCCTTTTACAACGCTTCAGAGCGTTTTCGCTCCTATCCGATTAGTGTGTGAGACCTCGCAAATGAGATGAAACAGTATACCTGAAGTATTGTATTGCGCCGGGTGAGTGTTATTCGTGCATGATCGAATTATGCATTGTGATAATTTTTAATTAGGATAAGATATACTAGGTTCGACAGGGACAGGAAACCTGGTTTGCGTACATGCGGGGGAGGTCTTTAGCATGGAAGGCAGCATAGTTTACTTCGAGAAGCGGGGCAAGAAGAACACCGGGAAAACACTTGAGATTGCAAAGCGCAGAGCGCTGGAGCTTGGAATCAGTGAAGTGGTGATAGCGTCAACGCATGGCTATTCGGCTCTGCAGGCAGCGCAGGTATTTAGCGATACGGACACTCGTATCACAGCCGTGAGCATCTCACCCACCTTCGACGACGTAGGCTGGAGGATGACTGAAGATGAGAGGGTGCGCGTCGAAGAGGCGGGTGTAACTGTGCTGACCGGCCTGCACGCCCTGGCTGACGGAGTACCGGAGGGTTTTTATGGGGAACACACCACGGGAACCATTGTTTCTGATACCCTGCGTTTTTTTTCCCAGGGAATGAAGGTAGCCGTTGAGATCTCCATCATGGCTCTCGAGGCAGGGATTATCACTCCCAAAACCGAGGTGATTTCGATCGGCGGTACTGATGAGGGTGTGGATACGGCAATCGTTGCGGTTCCCGCTTTCGCCCGTAAGATAAAGGAGTATCGCGTATTGGAGATACTGTGCAAGCCAAGGATGGCTTAAAGACACACTCAGAAACTGACCTAGTGTACCTCCTCAAGCCTGTAGTCTCCGCTGGTTGTCCCGAGATGGAAACTACATCAAACAAGGCATCAGGGCGGAGCTGGGTGCGGT
>CBFDDP010000131.1:0-7890 GCA_965603595.1 uncultured bacterium | reverse complement strand
GTCCATACCAAGCTTCAGCTGCTCCTCCACAAACTCTGTCTCTGTTTTACATCTGTCATAGAGGTTGAAGAAAATCATGAAGGAACAGGGTATGTAATCGACCGTTTCACATGACAGTGATGCGAGCATTCTTTCACGCGAATTCATGGCTCTCCTACACGATAAAAAAGACGTTAGTTAATTAACTTTACTATCCATTCCATTATGATAATTTTTTTCTCCATGTCAAGAAAAAATTTTCAGTTTAATACTGCGCCACCAAATCACATACTCTGGAGAGGCTTGACAAGGTGTGGGTGGCGGGTACAATGAATTCTCATTATTCAGTCGCTGAACGTGGGTGGTGAAATATCCACAATGCTGCACCCCCCAGTGCCCCGTTCCAAAGCAAGGACGGATGTATGACACATGATTTCAAGTATAGTCGACCGAAAAGTCTGGATGAGGTTCTTGACCTGCTTTCAATCAGGGGCGAAAAGGGTTATGTGTTTTCGGGCGGAACCGATCTCTTCGTGGATATACGCGCAGGCATGACAACACCTGACTATGTTGTTGACTTGAAAGGGATCGAATCACTACACCATCTCTCCTTTGATAAAGAGGAGGGGCTGAGCATCGGCGCCTGTGTGACCGTGAATGAGCTTATCCAGCATGAAGCGGTGAAGAAACACTACTCCATCCTTGCAATTGCGGGCAGGGAGCTTGCAACCCATCAGATTCGTAACCGTGCAACCGTGGTCGGAAACGTGGTGACCGCCTCACCCTGTGGTGACATGGCTTCACCTCTTCTCTGCCTCGATGCAGAGGTCGTGATCTTTTCACATAAAGGGTCGAGAGACATACTCCTCTCTGACTTTTTCACCGGTGTGAAGAGCACCACACTTAGGCCGGATGAACTCGTAGAGAAAATTATTGTGCCAAGTAGGATGATCGATGCAACCGGTGGGTACAAAAAACTCAAACGTATCAGGGGGCATGATCTGGGGTTGGTGAGTGTTGCTCTTCTCAAACGAAAAGATACACTTCGTTTCGCGATCAGCTCTGCCGCGCCCACACCGGTGCTGTTATCGGACTTTCCCCCGAGCGCATCTGTCGAAGAGGTGCAAGCTGCAGCCCAGCAGGCGATCAGCCCGATCGACGACGTACGCTGCAGCAGAGAGTACAGGGCATTCATGGTGAATGTATTTATTGAGCGATTGATGAAAGAGGCAGGATGATGGTAAAGATTACGGTAAGTGTAAACGGAAAAGAATATACGAGAGAGGTTGTTGAGAGCAGAACGCTTCTCCATTTCCTGCGAGAAGACCTCAGTCTCACCGGCACAAAGGAGGGGTGCGGGGCAGGTGAATGCGGTGCCTGTACGGTCATACTTGACGGGCAGGCGGTCAACTCCTGTCTCATTCTTGCTGCAGAAACAGACGGCTCGACCATTGAAACCATAGAGGGAGAGGCAAAAAATGGCAAGCTTTCCAGGATGCAAGAGGCATTCCACAACCACCATGCAGTGCAGTGCGGTTTCTGCACTCCGGGAATGATCATGACAATCAAAGATCTTCTCAGACGGAAACCCAAACCCAGTCGAGATGAGATCATCGACGGTATAGAGGGAAATTTCTGTCGATGCACAGGCTATGAACAGATCATAGAGGCAGTGCTCGATGTTACCGGTCAACTTGGAAAAAAGGAAGGACTCAGGCATGTTCGGTGATCTGCGATCCGCTGAAACAAGAGTAATAGGAAAGAGAACGCCGAGAGTAGATTCGATCGAAAAACTCACCGGTGAAGCGATATTCGTCAGTGATATGGCACTTCCAGGGATGCTCTTTGCACAGGTAAAGAAAAGCCCTCACGCACGCGCACGAATCTTACGCATTGACACACGTAAGGCAGAGGCCCTTCCAGGCGTCAGGGCAATACTCACTGGCGATGAGCTCGACTACCGTGTAGGACTCTATATGGTTGACAAGTACATTCTGGCCAGAGGAGAGGTTCGCCATTACGGTGAAGCGGTCGCCGCAGTTGCCGCTGACACAACTGCCATCGCACGGCAGGCGGTCGATCTCATTCACGTCGAGTATGAGAAACTGCCGCCTGTACTGCATCCGCTCGATGCGATCAGGGAGGATGCACCCCTCGTGCACCCTCAGCTGGGGAACTACGATTACATGGATACAGCCTTCTCGCCCATACCGGGAACCAATATATGCAATCACACCAAGCTTCGAAAGGGTGACATTGAAGCGGCCTTTAAAAGATCAGAGTGGATCCTGGAACGGGAGTACACCAATCCCTCAGTACAACACGTCCCCATGGAGACGCATGTTGCGATTGTTTCCTGGAAACATGACGACCAGGTGACGATCTGGTCGTCGGCACAATCACCCTTTACACTGAGGAATCTGTTCTGTATGGCCTTCAAGCTCTCACATAGAAAGGTACGTGTCATTGTTCCCTACGTGGGAGGTGGATTCGGAGGCAAAGCAGGGATTCACATCGAACCGCTCGTTGCCTGTCTCTCGCGAAAGGCCGGAGGCCGCCCGGTAAAATTCACGGCGACCAGGGAGGAGGAGTTCAGCCTTCTACCCTGCAGGAGTGCACTGACCTATCGAGTGAAAACAGGTGTATCCAGTGATGGTAAAATCATTGGTCAGAAAATGACCATGTACTGGGATTCAGGTGCCTATGCCGACTATGCGGTCAACGTAACGCGGGCATCGGGTTATTCCGCAGCAGGTCCCTATGAGATTCCAAACGCGTGGGTCGACGCATACACAATCTACACCAACAAACCCTTTGGAACCGCCTACAGGGGATTCGGACACGTGGAGTTCTTCTGGGGAATAGAACGCCACATGGACCTCGTTGCCCATGCGATCGGTATGGATAGTCTGGATTTCCGAAAAAAGAACGCGCTCCGTCCCGGTTCCGTGACCCTCACGGGTGAAAAAATAGAAGAGCACACAGGTAACGTGCTCACCTGCCTCAAGGCTGCGGAAAAGGCGGTCGGCTACGGCAGGCTGACAGCAGGAGAGAAAAAAAGGGAGCGGAGATCGGGAATGAAGATCGGGAAGGCCGTTGTTGCACTCCACAAGGCACCGGCAATGCCTCCCTTTACGGCTACCGGCGTCATCCTCAAGATGAACGAGGACGCGACAGTAACGGCGAACTTTTCACTGACGGAAATCGGTCAGGGTACCTACACTGCCCTGGCGCAGATCATTGCCGAACATTTGCGCTTCCCCCTGCACAGGATCAAGATATCACAGGAAACAGATACAGACCGCGATCCCTATGACTGGCAGACTGTGGCGTCAAAGGGACTCCTTCTCACCGGCAATGCTGCGCTGCTCGCTGCACAGGACCTGCTGCGAAAATCCTACGAGTTGGCGTCACAGATTCTCAGGGCACAGCAGGTGGATCTCGATCACGATGAAGACAAAGTCTTCATTCGTCATAATCCGGATGCGTCGGTTACCTTCCGCGAGATGGCAGTCGGCTATGCCTTCCCGGACGGCCGGTCGATTGGCGGGCCGCTCATCGGAATTGGCAGCTACATCGCCCAGGGACTCACCCACCTGGACAAGGAGACCGGCCAGGGCCTGCCCGCCCTGGACTGGACCTACGGTGCACACGGGATAATCGTTGAAGTGGACGAGCATACCGGTGAATACAACATACTCAAAGTTGCATCGGTTTTCGACGTGGGAAAGGTCATCAATCCCGATGCTGTACGGGGACAGGCAATCGGCGGTATGCTGCAGGGTCTCGGCACGGCAATTTGCGAGGGCTATATATACGATCAGGAGGGTCATTTACTCAACCCATCCTTCACCGATAACAAGATCCCGACAGCACGGGATCTCCCGCTCGAGGTCGAAAGCATGGTGGTTGAAACACCGCAGCTTGATGGTCCCTACGGCGCAAGGGGGGTGGGCGAGCACTCAATGATTGCTGTGGCCGCAGCCCTTGGAAACGCCATACAGCAGGCCTGCGGTGCTGAATTGACACATATGCCCATACGTTTCGAGGATGTGTGGCGCGCCCTGGGCAAGAAGGAACCGATCGACAACTGGATAACCAAGAGCCCCTTCGGCAGCTGTAAATCTGCGCCGGAAATACGCAAGAACAGACCTGTATCATGATCCTCGATGAACCCTTTTCTCTCCTCGATATTGGCTCACGTATGTCCATGTACCGATATATTGAAAAGCTCTGCCGGAAAGAGAAGGAACCCCAGTTACTCCTCGTCACCCATCATCTCGACGATATCATCTCACCTTTTTCACACGGATTGCTTATGAAAGAGGGGAGAATCTTTTACCAGGGCCGCAGGGATGAGGTGCTCCAGGGGCAAAGGCTTGCCGAAGCATTCGACCTACCCGGTGACATCCTGTAATGCGCAGAGCAACCCAAAGGAGAAATCCACCCCGGATGTCTCCCCCACAGCACACATCGCCGATGCCCTATCACTGACTTCACGAGTATTTCCAGAAATCAGTGCGACTAACAGATCCTTCACCCTCTCGTAAAACCTTCCCCGACAGCAGTACCGGAGCATGGTATGGGACAGTATGTTTGTTGCCCCGCTTGCGTGATCTATGGTCTCCGCAATACGCATACGGTGCCGAGCGTAGCGAGCACCTCCCAGGTACAGCCCCGAGCAGTAGCCGGCAACGAAATCATCTCCGCTGGGCGTGAGCCCTAGGCCAGCCCCGAGCAATAACCTCACACCGGTTTCGAATGCCCCCCCTTTCATGGCCTGCCACCCTGAAATAAATTGCCTCAGGAGGACGCTGTTAAAGGGAGAGTTTTCCAGCATGTGCATGTCTAATCCCAGGAGATTTGGGAGACTGTTTTCAGTGGCATCAGCATTTACGCACTGCTCGAATACGCGAATGTTCTTCTGCAGCTTCGGAATGTTCAGATGACCTGGCGTCAATTGTGACGAGTATTTCCTCTCCTCTTCCCGTGCACAGGCTGTTCCGTTAATAAGGAAAATCTGATCACCAATCTCGATGGTCTCCACTGCCCCTATATCCAGACCAGCCGCCACGATATGGTTTGGCCCCTTCCCGATTGTGGGGTCCACGAGGGAGACCAGGATTTGGCCGCTGATGAAATGGGCAGTCCGCCTGAATCGTGCGTGCACATGGTATGTTCCCGATGTCAGGCAGTCACCATAACTCTCGACACGCATGGGATATCTCACACATCCTCGACAGACCAGACCCTTAAGATACAGCAAAGAGATCTTCTCATCATACATTCTTGAAGCTTTTAAAGTTGAGAATCACATTGAGAATGATTCCAATAATAGCAGCGAGGCCGAGGCCGCCGCTCATGTGTCTCGCCTTTTTTTTACCTTTAGGCAATTACCACGTAGTGTAATCCCCCTTTTTTAATTTCAAGAGTTTTTATTCATGCTCTTTTCTCTCCCGTCAATCGGGCAACGCGAACATGAAGCCATATACGTCCCGGCCAACCTTCTCCCGTATCAGGCCGACCTTCGCAACGAGCTCCATGCCAATTTCGGGACTCTCCACGAGCAGCCGTCCGCTTGCGCGGAGTCCGTTTTCAAGCTCCACAATACCAAAGTGCAGGTATCGCTCAAAAAACCCGGTGGGCAACGCATAGAGCCGTGTCCAGGTGAGCAACTTTCCCCTGAGCCCGCCCAAGGGGACTCTGTCCCAGGTATCGAAGAGCATTCCCGAGGGGTCTCTCCTGTTGTGGCATTTCCTACAGATCATGGGAACCGGGTGGTAGAGGGTTCCGCATTTGGGACATTTATAGGCATACACTTCCTTTTCTACCGGATTGTATACGGTAAAGTCGATCATCTATTTCTCCCTTGAACATATTGTGGCCACCACGTTGTTCCCGAACCCGCCAAAATTCACAGCCATTCCGTGCATTGGATTCTTCACCTGCCGCCCCTCCTCAGCCTCACCCCTGAGCTGCTTGACCAGCTCATGTACCTGGGACACTCCGGTCGCACCCACCGGATGGCCCTTTGCCTTCAGGCCGCCGGAGGTGTTGATGGGCAGCTTGCCGTCGATACGGGTTAATCCCTCCTGGACCGCGTCCTTTGATTTTCCCTTTTTGAAGAACCCCACCTCTTCCCCGATGGCGAGCTCGAGAATTATGAAGGGATCGTGGAGCTCGGCGAAGGATATGTCCTCAGGCTTAAGCCCGGCCATGCTGTATGCCCGTTCTGCACTCAGCCGTACCGCCTTCAGGTCAAGCGGGTCTTTGCGTTCATGGACACAGTGCGTATCGGTAGCCGAACCCACACCAGTGAGGAGTATGGGATCCTTTTTCGCGAAGTGTTTCATCTTCGGAGAATCCATTGCGCACATGATGACACAGGCAGCACCGTCAGAAACGGGGCACATGCTGTAGAGTCGAAGGGGTTCAGCGATATAGTTGTTTACCACGTTCGCGTCAGGACCGTCACTGATCCCCTCCAGAGTACACGAAATCCGTACATGCGCAAAGGGATTCTTAGTCCCGTTTTCGTGGTCCTTCACAGCAAGGAGCGCAAGGTCACGCTCAGTGAGTCCGTAACGCTCCATATACATTCGGGTGAACATGGCCCCGAATGCGGGGAGCGTGAGCCCGTAATTGTATTCGGCTTCAGGATGCAGCAGTGTTGCAACGAAATCTGTTCCCTCCCATCCCGGCACAACCCTCATAACCTCACCACCCGTTACCATAACCACATCGGCAAGCCCGCTCGCAACAGTGGCGTAACCCATCTTGACAGCGCTTCCACCGCTCGCAGGTCCATTCTCCACAAGTTCAGCCATTGCCGGTTCAAGGCCCATTCTGCTGACAAGGGATGAAGCAATGCCCGTTTGATGATTGAGTATTCCGCCTCCCATGTTGGCAACAATCACCTGTTCGATGATGTCTCTCTTTTCACGAATTCCCGCATCGTCGAGAGCGTCGGCCGAGGCGAAGGCCATGATATCCACAAGATCAAATTCGCTGAGATTGCCGAAAACCGTGTGTCCAATGCCTGTTATCGCCACCTGTCTCATTGTCTGCTCCTCCTGTATCCAGGTATCTGCGGGTATTCCTCGGGTGGCTTCAGGTGGTCGGCTGTGGCGAGCAATTCGGGTTCTATGGGCCTGGTCCCACTCACCTTCTGATCTCGAACAGCGTTGTACAGCTCCCGCGTGAGCACATAGGTTGGTACACCGCCAAGTTCATGGTGCACCCCTGGGTAGAGGTGCTCCCTGTTCTCAAGGGAATACTCGATCATCCATCGCCTGAAACCGATGGGGCTCTCCGCCACGATCCACACCTCTTTCTGTCCAAGTATTTCCAGATGATGTTCCATCTTTGCCGCAAAGAGCTGTGCACCAACCCGGAGGCCACGTTTGACGGTGAGGGTGTGCAGGCTCATGCCAACGTCCCTGTCCACGAGACGGCTGTTTACAATACCGGCGATCTCTCCATCAATGGCTCCGACAAGAACGAATTCATTGGCGACCCTGAACCGATACCACCCCAGAAGCTCTGCATACATGCGGGCTGCAACAATATCATAATAGTCCTTGGCAACACCCATGAGCGGGTGAACCGTATCCAGAAGGACCCCTATCTCATCCCGCACGGCTTCCCGGACAACCATCTTTTCACCGCTTGCAAGGATAACTACCTTCGGCGGGTATGGTTTAAGATCCAACTCGGGAGGTCTCAGCTTTTTTTCCAGCTCATCGACTAACATTGCACGCTCCTTGTATGCGATTCCTACGTAATTTTTGTATCACAGGTATTTCCTGCGGTGCGACCGACGGTGACCGACCAAAGGGAGGGAATCCCTTTAGGGAGAGTGCCCGTGGTACGAAAAGCTTTGATACAGTGCAGCGCGGCGAGCGCTTAAAA
>CBFDDP010000130.1:0-8025 GCA_965603595.1 uncultured bacterium | reverse complement strand
TAAATGCCCAGTGTTGTTCGGTGACCTTAAATCAAGCACGGAAGTTGTGTGCCAGTTACCTAGAAGAGACAATTCAAACCGTCGCAAATGGCGGCCTAACAAAGCGTTACAGTTGACAAGAACAAAGAAATCCATCAGAAATGGAGTTTTTGGGGAGAGGACTGACCAATGGCAAAGATACATACATACGACGCAATCATTATTGGATCCGGGCAGGGCGGGACGCCACTTGCCACTGCCCTTGCCCGCGAGGGATGGAGAACTGCCCTGGTCGAAGCGAAACACGTGGGAGGAACCTGTGTCAACGAAGGCTGCACGCCGACAAAGACCATGGTGGCATCCGCACGCGCAGCATATATGGGAAAACGAGCTTCCGACTACGGAGTGGGCACGGGAAAGGTTGTCGTGGATATGGAGAAGGTGCGTCAGAGGAAACGGGACATGGTCACCAGCTTCCGCAGGGGAAGTGAAAACAGGATCAGAGACACCGAGAACCTGGACCTTTTCATGGGACGGGCGAGGTTTATAGACCGGCATTCTGTATCAATTACCTTGAACAGCGGTGAGGAGAATAGGCTCAAGGCTGAGCGTATCTTCATCAACACGGGCACCCGTCCACGGGTACCCGATCTCGAGGGAATAGAGGATGTTCCCTATCTCACCTCCACAACCGTCATGGAGCTCGACACACTTCCCGGCCACCTGCTTATTATCGGCGGCGGCTACATCGGCCTCGAGTTCGGTCAGATGTTCCGAAGATTCGGCAGCGATGTAACCATCATTCACCGCGGACCGCAGCTGCTCATGCGTGAGGACCCCGATATTGCCGAAGAGGTGCTGTCCATTGTGCGGGAGGATGGTGTCGAGGTTCTGCTGAACACCACACCCATTTCGGCGAAGGTCTTCAGGGGAAGCTGGATCGAGCTGACTCTCAAGGGGGATAACGGAGAGAAAGCGGTGGCTGGATCCCATCTGCTGCTCGCCGCAGGCCGCCTGCCCAACACCGATAGTCTGGACCTTCACACTGCCGGCGTGGATCTGGACAAGCGCGGGTTCATCAGGGTGAACGAAAGGCTGGAAACCAGCGTTCCCGGCATATTTGCACTGGGGGATGTAAAGGGAGGACCGGCATTCACCCATATCTCCTACGACGATTACCGTATTCTCTACGCAAACCTGATAAAGAATGAAGGGAGGTCCACGAAAAACCGTCCCGTCCCCTACACCGTATTCATCGATCCCCAGCTTGGCAGAATTGGATTGAGCGAGAAAGAAACACAATCCCTTGGCGTACCGTATCGGGTCGCAAAGATGCCCATGAACTGGGTTGCCCGTGCTCTGGAGGTGGACGAATCGAGGGGTGCCATGAAAGCGCTGGTAGACCCCGAAACGGCACAGATACTGGGCGCGGCCGTCCTTGGTATTGAGGGTGGCGAGCTCATGGCAATGCTTCAGATTGCCATGCTGGGCAAGGTGCCCTATACCGCCCTCAGGGACGCGGTGTTTTCACACCCCACCCTGGCGGAATCACTGAACAATCTCTTTGCAAATTTTGAGGACTAAGGGATGCAGACTAGGCGCTACCCTTCGAGGTTGAAATAGGAAACCGCGTTATGATAGCAGATATCGTGTACCATGCCGCCGACAAGCTCCGTGTCATCCGGTATCTCCCCTCTCTCCATCTCGTCACCGAGCAGGCTGCAGAGAATCCGTCTGAAATAATCGTGCCTGGGGAAGGAGAGAAAGCTTCTTGAATCGGTCACCATGCCGATAAACCTGCTCAACAGCCCCCCGTTGGACAGGGCATTCAGGTGCGCTATGATACCATCCCTGTTGTCGTTGAACCACCAGGCAGGTCCGAACTGGACCTTGCCCGGTACCGTACTGTCCTGAAAGCTTCCCGCAATGGACACGAAGAGATCGTTGTCTCGGGGATTTATGGTGAAGAGCACGGTTTTAGGAAGGATGTTGCCCTGCTCGAGCCGATCGAGAAAGGTGACGACCTTTCGGGCATGGGGTAGATCACCCATGGAATCGAAACCGCTGTCCGGACCCAGCCAGTTGAAGAACCGCGTGTTATTGTTTCTCTGTACCCCAAGATGGAGCATCTGAACCCAGTCCCTTCGACTGTCCATCCATGCAAAATGGGCAAGCATACAGGTCTTAAACTTGCGCACCGAAGAGTCCCCGGGGGCCTCCCCCCTTATCACCTTCCTGAAAATGGACTTGATCTCGCTCTCTGTGTATGATTCGGTGTATACTGTATCCAGACCGTGATCCGATGCTCTGCAGCCTGCATCGTGGAATTCGTCGTGCCGTTTCTGAAGAGCCTGAATGAAGGTATCGAACCCGCCTATCTCGATTCCTGAAACAGACTCGAGTTTCGAAACCCACGCCTTGAATGTATCAGGGTTCTCTATACCAAGTGATTTGTCGGGTCTGAAGGTCGGTAAAACCGCAATCTTAAAGTCCTTCTCCTCACGAAGCTGCAGGTGATACTCGAGGGTGTCGGTGGGGTCATCAGTGGTGCAGAGCACCCTGACGTTCATCCCTTTGAGAAGTGACCGGGGCCTGAACTCTTCCTTCTTCAATAGCTCATTGCAGGTTCTATAAATCTCCTCTGCGGAATCCCTGTCCAGAAGCATATCGCCCGTCCCGAAGTAATACTTGAGCTCCATATGCGTCCAGTGATACAAGGGATTTCTGATTGCACGGGACACTGTCTCGGCCCACGCCAGAAACTTTTCCCTGTCCGATGCGTCACCCGTAATGAAACGCTCGTCGACACCGTTTGCCCGCATCGCACGCCACTTGTAATGGTCATGCGCAAGCCACGCTTCGGTGATGGAGCTGTAGGGCAGGTTCTCCGCGATCTCACGTATGGGCAGATGTGAGTGATAATCGAAGATGGGCTGGGGAGCGGCATGCTCCCTGTACAGCCGCAGCCCACTTTTATTGTGGAGGAGAAAGGAGTCACTGAGAAACTTCACAGGCTTGCCCCGCTGTATAGCTCAGCACTCTCCCTGTTGGTCATGAGAGAGGTCCTATAAGCATGATGTACCATCCCAGCCTCTTCAGCTGTTGAAGCTTCCTCCACATTGTTTACAAATACTTCGCTCAGTTGTCTCTTGCCCTTCAGTTGCAATAAATCATAGGCTGTTAATTTTTTCTTGGTCATACGATACCTCTCATTATTCGGAAACAAGACGGTACAGCATCTCGCCCGCATCATCGACGAAGAGAATGCCCTCCTCTTCTCGGTTTCGGTAGGAATCGATGTCCAGCTCTTCGGGGTTCATGTATCCGAGGTTTACACGGTGGCACAGCTCCTCGGAAATCGAGGTCGCGAGGATCACCTCGATTCTTGGCCGCTCAATACCATTCTCAAAGGTTCCGAGGCCCCTTACATGTGTTGAGTGGGCGATCACACCTCTCGGAACGTCTCTGAACTGGTCCATTCTTGACAGGAAGTAATCACGGACATGATACCCGATACGTTCGATATGAGCTCCCCACGTATGCGACAGGACCCGTACATGCTTCCCGTATATAATAAGCCTCCCGCCTTCTGCCACAACCGGTTCGAGTTTATACATAACCTTGCCTGCAGTCCACAGCTCGTCGTAGAGAGCAGCAGACCTGCCGAGTACGGTATGAAAGGGATTCTTCTTCCGTTCAATGTGGATCTGCGCTGAAAGGTCAGCAGCTTTCGACCATGCATCTTCGGGACTTCCAACCCACAACCCGTGGATCCCATTCTCGTTGTTCACCACCATAGCAGCACAGTATCGCTGCACGGGCACGAGAGAGGCTGCCGCTTCAATAAGGGTTCGAACAGGGTTGTGCTTCATGCCAATGATATGCCAGCACGTGATAACCGCTCCCAGCCAGTGAAAGAAGTGAAGGAAGTCGCCCCCCGATATTCCCGGAAAGAGGTACTTGTTCCCGCCGGAAAACCCTGCCACTTCATGGGGAAAAACAGGCCCGAGAATGACCAGAAAATCGTAGTCGAATATCCGGCGGTTAATATCAACATCGACTGCCTCGCTGAGGAGGCCGCCGGTGAGTTCCTCGATCTCCGCTGCGTCGAATCTCCCGATCTTCTGCAGTGTTCCGGGCATATCCCATCGGTGGTTCAGGAAGGCCGAATCATGAAAAACCCTTCCCCGCTCCTCCTCCGTGATGCCGTACAGACCAATAATTTCCTCATCGCTGAGGGGACGGTGTGTACCCAGGGCGACCATGAAATCGAGCCGCTCGGTGAGCCCTCCCATTAATCCGTGCAGTTCTCTGACCATCACGGGAAGTGGAGCGGTCCGCGTGCCGTCGGGGGTGAGAACGAGCACCTTTTTTCCGCGGTACAGCTCGGGGGGAAATCCCCGGCCCAATATCTCTCGTATTTCAGCACGGCCTAACACATTCTCCGTGCTTCCGCTGCCTATGACCATTGACTATACACCTGTTATATGTTGTGTACCAGATATCCGCCGTCAACAGGAATGGTGACGCCGGTGACAAAGCCGGAGGCCCTGTTGCTTGCCAGGTACAGCACGGCGCCTGCAAGCTCATCCGCATTACCAAACCGCCCTAAGGGTGTGTGTTCGATGACGGCCCTTCCCCTCTCCGTCAGCTCTTCAGTCTCCTCATCGACAAGCAGCGCTCTGTTCTGCTTTCCGAGGAAAAATCCCGGCGCAATGGCATTGACTCGTATACCGTGGGGTGCAAACTCCTTTGCGCATGCCATAGTGAGATTCAATACACCAGCCTTTGCAGCATCGTAGGCCCACACCCCCGACAGAGGTACATACGAGGACATTGACGCTATATTGATTATGGAACCTTCGATGTGCATCTCCATCCACCGGCTGGCGAAGACCTTTGTGGGAACAAGCAGGCCTGCAGTCAGGTTCAGCCGCAGTACGCTTTCAAACAGGTCAACATCCACATCGACGAAATTCGATTTGCCCCTGTTTCCGCCCACACCGTTGATGAGAATCCCGGGCATACCCTGTTTTTGCTCGGTCAGAGACAATGCCCGTGACACGCCATCTTCATCCGCGGTATCGACCACAACTGTGTGCAGATTGTCGGCACTTTTGGTGTGGGGCGTCAACCTCTTCACTGCAGCGTCGAGCGATTCCTGACCCCGCCCCCACAGTGAAAGAGAGGCACCGGCAGATAGAAGTGCCTCCGCAAGCGCACCTGCGAGAACACCGCCGCCACCCGTAATCACTACCAGTTTCCCCTTTAACGAAAACATGTGGTCAAGATATTCCATATCCCGCTCCTCTGATGCTGGTAAAGAGTATATCATGCACGCGGCCGGTTCAACACACCTTAGTGCAGCAGAACTGTTGATACCTGCCCTATCTCCCGCAGCCTTCATGATAGGAAAAACCTTGTCGAAAGAAGGCTCGCAGTATACCCTTCTGATTGAAATCCATATGAGAGATCCCTAGGGGAGGCTTCGTCGTTCATTCATGAAGGGACATGGCCACATTATAGCACTTGATATCGGTACCACAAGTACCAAGGGGCTGCTTCACTCGATCGGACACGGGAACATCGCAACCTGCGCACGGGAATACAAGACATACTTCCCCGGTCCCGGCATGGCGGAACAGGACCCCGAGGAAGTCCTCGATGCCGTGGTGGAGGTGGTAAAGGAGCTCGTACTCCTGAACAGTGTTGATCCTGTGACGGTTTCGGCGCTCGTCTTCGGCGGTATTCTTCACAGTCTCCTAGCCGTTGACCGAAATGGCACATGCATGAGCCGGGCAATGATATGGTCGGATATGCGCGCTCGTGAACAGTGCACCCGTCTTCGGGAACAGCTCGACCTTGCGGATGTCCACCGACGGACAGGCTGCCCGATACATCCACTCTATTTTGCCCCCCGGCTGATCTGGCTCAGGGAGGAGGCACCGCACATCTTCAATGAAGCGGCCCGTTTCATCTCCATCAAGGAATACGTACTGCACAGGCTCTTCGGTGAATACGTGGTAGACCGGTCTATCGCATCGGGCACCGGACTTATGAACAGCCAGAGCCTGGATTGGGACCGCGACCTCCTTCACAGTGCGGGTATTGCACGGGACAGGCTCTCGGGAATCGTCGATACAGATCACCGGCTGACTCTTAAGGGAAATCTCGCTGAGCGCATGGGACTTCGTGCTGGCACGACAGGCATCATTGGCGGCTCGGATGGGCCTCTGGCTCACCTGGGAAGTGTCGGGACCGACCCTTCGCGCATGAGCCTGACAATTGGTACAAGCGCCGCACTGAGGAAAGCTGTTCCGAAGCCAGCCATCATCCCCGGCACAGAGGCGTGGTGCTACTACCTGACGGAGAATACCTGGGTCCTGGGTGGTGTCGTGCATGACGCCGGAAACCTGTTTCAGTGGTTTTCCGATCGATTTCTACAGGAGGGTTCGGACGAGGGAGTGTTCGACATACTCGAACGGTCACACCGGGAGCTGCAACCGGGTGCAGAAGGCCTGTTCTTTCTTCCCTTCATGAGCGGAGAGCGCAGTCCTTTTTATAATCCTCTTGCCAGTGCAGCGATGATAGGCATGACATTTAGCCATGGGAGGGAGCATATCATCCGTGCCATGGCTGAGGGAATCTCTTATCGAATATATTCGGTGTATAAAACGCTCAACCCGGAACAGCAGGCCGACCTGGTCCTGACAGGAGGAATTCTGCGCTCCCCTGCCTGGATGCAGATAACGGCAGACTTTCTGGGGAAGAGACTGTACAGAGCGGAGCATTCCTATGCCTCGGCCTGGGGTGCCGCCCTGATCGCCATGCGTGCACTCGGTATCATCGACTCGATGGAAAGAATCAACGAAATGTTGCGGCCTGTTCCCGCCGTGGAATTCGACCCGGGAAACCACGCCGCCTATCGCATGGTCCTCGCCGGATATGAGCAGTACTACAGGGAGCTATTTACATAGGAGTTGACACTTCACGCTACCTGCCCGCCTTCGCTTCCTCAACGAAGGCGAGAATGTTCTCCCACGGAGTCTCGGGCTGAATCATATTGGACGGGCAGAGTATACAGCGATTGTCCTTAGAGCAGAAATCCTTTAGCCGATCAACCTCCCGCCTCACCTCATCGGGAGTACCAAAGGGAAATATACGCTGCGCACTTATGGAAGCGCAGAGCATAATATCACCGCCATACAGTTCTCTTGCCTTTTCAAAATCCATGCATTCAGGCTGCACAGGGTGCAGTATGTGAAAACCCACCTCAATAATGTCGGGAATGATCTCGCCGATATTCCCGCAGCTGTGGAGAAAGAAGATACTATCCGGATACTGCTGACGAATATCCCCTAAAATGGACTGCCAGTGGGTCTTTATGAACCTTCTCCACAAGTCCGGGGAGATCTGCATACCTGCCTGCATGCCCACGTCATCGTAGAAACAGAGCACATCGATACCTGCGGATGCGGTCCTGAGGGCGAGCTTTCGAACATAGGAGGCCACCTTGCCCGTCAGGGACTCTATCAGATGGGGATTGAGAATGAGATCCTCCATGAAAGCCTGCATACCCCGCAGCCACCATGACCACTCGTAGATACTGCCTGCATACCCGAACACCGGATAACCCCGTGCCCGGAATTCCGCAATCGATGCGGTGTCCTGCTCCTCTTTCAGCACCGGCTCAGGATGTGCCTCGATCGCAACTGTTCCGGAGGCTGATGCGAGGGGCGAGAACATCTTCTCATAGGTGGCCTCCGCACCGCCAGCCCAGTGGCCGATGCCCCACTCATCGAAGGTTGTGCCATCGGGCAGCTCACCGTACAACTTCTCCGGCTCTTTACCACCATACGCTGCATGAAGAGAACAGGTGCGGAAATCATAGTTGAAATATTCAGCGGGGGTATCGGCACCCGTCTTTTCCTCAAACTGCCGCAGGATGGGCCCGGTCATGCCCGGGATAGCTCCGATATCCAGGGTAAAGGGAATCCACGAGGCAGGCCCACCCCGGGCCGCCTTGCGCAGATTTTCACGAAAACT
>CBFDDP010000129.1:0-8047 GCA_965603595.1 uncultured bacterium | reverse complement strand
AAGGTCTTCGAGCTCTTCCTTCTTCTCCTTCTTGCGGGTGCGGACACCTCGTGCAACATATCCAACGCCGATGCCAAGCACGAACACGATAAGGATCATGATAGCCCGGGGAAGGTGCATGGTCCATGCAATGAAGGTTATATCGACGACCTCAACATTTTGTACCATGAACACGATAACGAGAATACCGATGATAATGCCTATGATGAATTTCATTTTCACCTCCTTGCAGTGAATAACTCAACGGCTCTACGTTTCACCATGGAAAAAGTATACAAGAAATTATTAACATTGACAATGCTAATATATATTGTGATATAATTCTCTCTATGAAAATACGGGTTGCAGTATGGTTTTTCCTTCTCATCTGTATGGCCTTTCTCTTTGGAAACAGAGCGGCTGGTGAAGAGGGAGAGAGTGAAACTACGGATTCCGAAGAACCCCGAAAGCTGGATATCCAGTATTCTCACGTGCGGGCTCGAGTAAGTCCTGACTTCGAGTTGGCCATACCAAGCGGTAAGGTGACGCTTTCATTCACCCAGCCCTTCAACAACCTCGACCTCAGCTTTTATCTTGGCTATAGCGTCATTTCGAGCGATGTGAACACAGAGCTTACCTTCGCCTACAATATCAAACGTTTCAGGCCCTATGTTAAGTTCTTCCAGAGCACGGATTTCGAAAACCTGGTCGCTCCGGGCATCAGTGGTTCAGGTGTGGTGCTCGTGCCCACAGACAAGTATATATACCGCAGCCGGGGTTTTGACGTAGGGGTCGGGTACCGTTTGGCCCCAAAACTGTATCTGGAGCCTTCATTTTTACTGAATGATATATTCAAGGGGAGCCTCACCGAGGCCCGGGTTCTCGAGGAGGGTGTCGATCTGGTACCCAAGCTGAGCTTCGTGTACGATGGTGTGAGTGCGCCCGACCCCACGAACAAGCTCTACTTCAGGGGGATCTATTACCGTACCATCTTCAGTACCCGGTTCCGGAACGGTTTTAACAGGCCGGTGGACATGCGCAACGAGAACCTGCTCTTGTATCATTTTAATATCCGGAAAAACTGGTTTTTCTTGCTGAAAGGAACACTTGATTATCCGATCGTCGTGTGGGAGGATGAGCTCGCAAGTTATTATACATTAGGCGGCTTTGAGACCATCCGGGGATACGAGTACAGATCGATCAATGCCTTCAGTTTTTTCCTTTTCACGAGTGATGTGGAGCGGGAGCTGTTCAAGGAAAGAGAGCTCCGTCTCATAAAGGACCGTCTGCGCATGCATCAGTTCAGTTTTAAGCTGCTCGCAGACTCACTCGTATACCAGGATAGCATCGGTATCAAATCCAATCTTCATTATCTTGCAAGCCTCGGTGCCGGGTTTTCCTTCGTACTCTCCGGGAGAGGTAAAAGCCACTTTAGAAACGAACTCTTTATAGCCCAGGGACTGCAGAGCGGAGAGGGGCTCATACTCTATTTCCGAACGTCCCTCTTCAATCTCGAGAAATCATTATGAAGATGATGCAATTTAATGTTCGAACTTTTTAAATTAAATGAAGTTTTTGTCAATACTAAAATACTACTAATACTTATTATTTTCAATAGGTGAGGTGAAAAATGAATATCTCACTTTTGAGGACAAGACTGAAAGAAAGAAGATAATTCAGAAAATCAATTGTGAAACAACCAAGTGAGACACTACACGAAGAAGAGTGAGGCACATTATGAAGGAGATCTTTTTAAAACACCGCTTGAAAACCCTAGGTTTACCGCCTGGCTCACTTGTGTATACCGGTGACAAAGTAACGGAAGTGGTTACTATCAACCTTATTCGATATGACTCAAAGAACGTGGAGGAGAGGACCCTCAAAAACATCGACGAATGTACGCCCTATCTGGAAGCAGGGGGTGTAGTTTGGATCAATGTGAATGGTCTGAGCGACATCGATCTTCTCAAAAAGGCAGGCGAATTCTTCGACATTCACCAGCTATTATTGGAGGATATTCTCAATCTGGACCAGAGACCGAAGGTCGAAGAGTATGAAAAAAACCTCCTGATTATTCTGAAAATGCTCGACAGAGGTGCGAACGACTCGAATGTAACGGTTGAGCAGGTCAATGTACTTCTTGGAGACCGATATGTGATTACCTTTCAGGAACATGTGGGAGATGTATTCGAAACCATAAGGGAGCGTATCAAAAAAGGTCTCGGTCGCATCCGGAAGATGGGGAGCGACTACCTTGCATACGCACTTATCGATGCTGTCGTGGATAACTACTACGTCATACTCGATCAGTTCAGCGAGCAGGTAAATGATCTCGATGAGGAGGTCAGGGAGCGACCGAGCGTAGAGACTTCTCACAACATTGGCGCACTCAAGCGAGAACTTCTCAAAGTCCGTAGATTGATATGGCCTCTACGGGAAGTACTGCACCGATTGACACGCGGTGAGTACAAGAGGATCAAGAAGTCCACTGAAATATACATACGTGATACATACGATAATACCATACAGATTATCGATGCCGTCGAAACCTTACGGGATCTGGTTTCAGGCATGGTCGACAGTTATCTCTCCACCATTAGTTTTCGTATGAACAAGGTCATGAACGTTTTGACAATCATTGCCACTATTTTTATACCACTCACCTTTATTGCAGGGATTTACGGAATGAATTTCAAGCACATGCCTGAACTTGGATGGAGGTTTGGATATCCGCTCATTCTTGGTATCATGGCGTGTTTAGGAATATCTATGCTGATGCTTTTCAAACGAAAGAAGTGGTTATAAGTTGAAGCAGCTCAGATTTGACCAGCCCCCATACTTTGTACCACTTCGAGAGTTAGACCCCAATGCGTAGGTGTGAGGTGGAGCGGAGCGGAACCGAATACCTACGCTCCCATCAGGATAATGACCTCTGGGAAGGATCAAAAAGTAAGAGAAAACGGCCATACAATTGATATCACTGATGGACAGTTTAAAATAAATAGAGTACCAGATGATTCGGTTACTTGCTTTTGATTTTCAAACCATTTTTCATTGCTATTCTTGGGCATAATACCTGGCTCAGGTATAAGCGGGTTAGATACACCGTCGAAGGATGGCTGCCCCCCTTGGCCACCCCTTATCCAATCAATGGTGGCGTCGAATGAAGCTAAAATAGTGTTCTTAAATTTACTTCATTTATACGTTATCTGGTATTTCATAAGTTCAATTATGAAGTCACACGATCATTGCATTTTCAGGTGTAATCTTGCTCTCAACATACATATCCAGGGTGATGCCGGTTGTACTATGCCCCAGATAATGAGAGACAGCTTTGATATCCTCTCCCAATTCCACATACCGATGTGTGGCACAGAAATGCCTTAAGGTGTGAGGATGCACCTCTTTTCCCGTATACTTCTTGAAGGTTCCATGAACCTGCTTGTTTAGGTTTTGACGGATGAGCTGCTTACCTGTTGATGAATGGTATAGATAATCACTCTCCTTATTGAATACCTTTTTTATTCTGTTGTAGAGTTCCAAGCTGATAAATACCCACCTTTCCTTTTTTCTTTTTCCCGTTATCCGCAGCGCTGCGTGGTCATGGTTTACCTTCACATCTTTCTGGTGGATGCTGATAAGCTCTGATACCCTAATACCTGTGTTAGCTAAGGTTTGAATTATCAAAGCCGTCCCAATCCTGCTTCGTCGCATAACCTTCTTCACATCATCGATGGTCAAGTCGAGGTTTACCCTCTTGTCCATTGTCCGATAGAGTCGTGACACCTTACGGATGTTGTTTATCGGATTGTAGGGTAGTTTCTTCGCAATGACCAGGTAATCCAGATACTTCGATAATGCCGTTATTTTCCGAGCAATTGTGGAATATCTGTAGTTTCTGGCCTCAAGTTCCTTAAAATACACGAGGTAATCTGCTTCAGTTGCCGATAGCAAATCCTTACTCATGAGCTCAACGAATTGTCGTAGATCATTCATGTAAGCTAGCTTGGTGTGCTTACTTCTAATGTCGATGCCAGCATTTACAGTTTCGATCCAGTTATCTCGGTTTGAAGGGCTAAGATTGTCCATAATCTCCTCCTTTGAAATGGATTAATATCCCTCATATAACACATAATGAAGTATCCTTTTGGGCATTAACACATACAGAGGCGAGGGCGCACCTTATGCAGTAAGAATAATTGTGTCTTTTCTGCTTGTACTAATTTACCCGTTTAGTTTCATGTCAAGTATTACAAGTAACATGATACAATATGGAAGAACGTATATTACATAAAGCTCTTATAGTATGGCCTGCTGATGATAGTATAAATAATTCAGGATTTTAGTTTCTTTTCATCATTATCAGCGACAACAATGTCAAGTAATAAGTAAAGAAATTATAAACATAATATCCTCTATGGAACTTGGACCCTTCCATATCACATAATATAGTTGTGTTCAATTCACTAACCCCTCCCTAAAAACACGTAATCCGCCTATAACTTGCTCTCTATCCATACAATCTGCAGTAGAATTGCTCTGATTTATATAACTTTTCGTCCTTTCTAAATTCATAATTCGAGGAGCTTCCTCTTTCTGATCCGGTCTCCAGCCTTCATTTATTGCCTTAATGATGAAGCCCAAGGGGGATTTCACGTCTCCGGAATAGTTATCTAACAAGGATACTGCAGTCTCTAAGGCTTCGTTATTGACGGTATTTAGTTTTTTAGTCTCTATAGACAGTTGCCCGTATTTACTCGAAACGACTACTGTCCGGTTGTTGTCTGTTTCTTTAAGCATTGTTCTATTTCTTAAAGCATATTGCTGCCTCGTATCCGTTGACGGGTATCCGTTGTCGGTTAGGAGGCAACGGATATGTTTCTCTATGAAATCTTGACAAAGGTTGGTACAGTGATATACAACGTCTGTTTTAGAAGCCCTTGCATCAGATCGCTGTACAAATCCTGAATCGGGAAGGTGGATATACCACCTGTTGCAACTGCAATCTCAGTCTCAAACTGTCTGTCAATCTCACCAGTTGATAAAATCTCGTCTGTAATTACACTCATATGCTTCCCTTCTGTCCGGACTTTTTCCGGACATCCGGAGAATTTCCGGAGAAAAACATTGAAAATAAGTAAAAATGCTTAAAACTAACTCTATACCATTGAAACAGTCAGCTATTCTTTGAAAAGAAGGGCCAATGTAGAGAAATATTCCCCGATGAGCAACATCTTACACCAGTGCCTTGCTGAAAAATTCACTTGCTTAACCATGTAAAAGGGGAAATGTTATCTATGTCAGTATATACGTATAAACTTATACACTGACTGAGAGGACCGTTCAATGAAAAGCTGTTCTGTGAGAAAACATGAAAAATATGCAATTACTCTCTCGGTACTGGGGTTCTTTCTCCTGACCTTCCTGTATCCGGTGTTTGCACAGGAGCATGCTGGAGGTGACGGAACCGGAAGGAGGGATAGAATGGAAATTAACAAGAGGCTCAGTGAGGCAAAAAGTCCATACCTGATAGAGCATGCGGATAACAGGGTGGACTGGCATCCCTGGGGTGAGGAGGCATTCACAAAGGCCCGAGAGGAAGACAAGCCCCTATTCCTCTCCATCGGCTACTCATCATGTCACTGGTGTCACGTTATGGAGCGGGAATCCTTTATGGACGAGGAGGTTGGGGAGCTGCTGAACGGTAGTTTCGTACCTGTTCTCGTTGACCGGGAGGAGCGTCCGGATGTTGACAAGGTCTACGGTGTTGCAGCTGAACTCATCTCGGGCAGGCGCGGTTGGCCGCAGACCATCTTTCTTACCCCTGACCTGAAACCGCTGTATGCAACAAGCTACATGCCGAAGCGTTCGAGGTTTGGACAACCGGGGCTGGTTGAAACAGCCCTGCTCATTGATGACATGTGGAAGACAAAACGGGACTACCTGCTCACAACAGCTGATAAGGTTGAGTCTGCCCTCAGAAAGGTTGCCATGGACCGCGGCGGTGAGGAGCTCGAGGGTGAGCTGGTAGGGCAAACCTACCTGGAACTTAAGAAGGCCTTTGATGTCCAGAACGGGGGATTTGGTGATGCACCGAAATTCCCCGTGCCACATAGGCTGATGTTTATGCTGCAGTACCACAGGCGCACGGGTAACCCCGAGGCCCTGCAGATGGTGGAGAAAACGCTCATCGCAATGCGGCGCGGCGGCATCTATGATCAGGTCGGGTTCGGCTTCCACCGCTATTCCACCGATGCCTACTGGCAGTTGCCCCATTTCGAAAAGATGCTCTACGACCAGGCGCTGCTCGCCATGGCATACATCGAAGGGTATCAGGTAACGGGAAGGGATGAGTTTGCGGATACATCCCATGAGATACTGTCCTATGTACTTCGCGATATGACAGCCTCCGGGGGAGGTTTCTACGCTGCGGAGGATGCAGACTCAGAGGAGGAGGAGGGGAGGTTCTATCTCTGGGATTGGAAAGAGCTGAAGAAGATACTGAACGTCCGGGAGTTTGAAATCCTGACCACTGTCTACACCGTGGAGGAGTCGGGTAACTTCGTTGATCCTGTGGTGGGGAAAAAGACGGGCATGAATGTTCTCCACCGTACCAGGTCAATGGATGAGCTGGCGGTAGAGCTCGGCATGGGCACGGAGCAGCTTGAGAGGCTCCTCGAAACCATCAGAAAGAAACTGTATGAAATACGGGAAGATCGCGAGCATCCCTCAAAGGACGACAAGATACTTACCGACTGGAATGGCCTCATGATTGCCGCCTTTGCGAAGGCTGCCCGGGTGTTTGACGATGCGCGTTATCGTCGGAAGGCTGAATCTGCTGCGGGCTTTATTCTAGAAGAGATGGTTACCGGGGAAGGAAACCTCCTGCACCGCTATCGCGACGGAGAGGCCGCTATATCAGGGTACGCAGATGATTATGCATTTTTCATATGGGGGCTGCTCGAGCTCTATGAGACGACCTTCAAGGTGAAGTATCTCGAAGAGGCTCTGCAGCTGCAAAAGCGTATGATCGACCAGTACTGGGATCCGGATGGCGGTGGTTTCTTCTACACAGCGCAGGATGCTGAACAGCTGCTCATCCGCCAGAAGGAAGTTCACGACGGAGCCTACCCATCAGGTAACTCGGTTGCCATGTACAACCTTTTGAAAATCGGCCGCTTAACCGCTGATGCGGAATACGAGGAGTACGCGGCCATGGTCGGCCGGCCTGTGTCGGACGCTGTGAAGCGTCAGCAGACCATGTACGTCCATCTCATGAGTGCACTCGATTTTGCAAACGGTCCCTCCTATGAGCTGGTAATAGCCGGTGATACGGGCACCCGTGATACCCGCAAGATGATCAAGGCGGTTCATCAGCGCTACCTCCCGCACAAGGTGCTCATTCACCGCCCGACAGAAGAAGAACTCCCTGAGATTGTGCAGTATGCGGAGTACACCAGGTTTCAGGAGGATATAGACGGCAGGGCTGCAGCCTATGTATGTGAGAATTTTACCTGCAAAACACCTACATCTGATATCGATCAGATGCTTGCCTGGCTCAGCGGGCTATAGTGTGTCCCCATATGGTCGTCGTCTGACTCTCGTGTGTCCCCTCAATCCGATTATTGTTTACAATGGAGCAGGAATAATGCATCATAGAGGGCGAATATCGCATTTCACATGTCTTTTGATCTGGCATATGAGGGGAAAAGAATGGGGACACTTGCAATCGACGGCGGAAAACCGGTTGTTGACGCCGCTGAGATCAAACCGTGGCCGATACTTGATGAACGTGACCGCGGTGCTGTGCTCAGGGTGTTCGAAAACGGATATCTGTGCGGACCCGATGCGCCTGAGGTGACCGGGTTGGAGGCCGAGTGGCGCGACTATGTGGGCAGGGAGTACTGTCTCACCACGAATAGCGGCACGGCTGCTCTGCACATGGCCCTGACTGCATTGAATATCGGACCCGGTACCGAGGTGCTCGTCCCCTCATACACCTTCCTCGCATCAGCATCGTGCGTGCTGCATGCCAATGCCGTTCCCGTATTCGTGGATGTTGACCGCC
>CBFDDP010000128.1:0-8190 GCA_965603595.1 uncultured bacterium | reverse complement strand
AGGGGGCTTTCATGGCTGATCTTTCGACAAAATACATGGGTTTGGAACTGGAGAATCCTCTGATGGTTGCAAGCTGCAGCCTCTCAAAGGACGCTGACGGGATAAAGAGACTGGCCGATAACGGTGCCGGTGCAGTTGTTGTCAAGTCGCTTTTCGAGGAGCAGATCCAGAAGGAGGTTGTGGAGGACCTGGAACAGCATATTGGACCGACCTGGCATGCTGAAGCCTATGACTATGTGAATAAAATGGGCATGGAGTTCGGACCAGATGTGAAACTCAAAGTCATCGAGGAGGCGAAGGAGGCGGTAGATATACCGATTATTGCTTCTCTGAACTGCGTTACCTCGCACTGGTGGAAGGATTATGCCAAGCAGCTCGAGTCGGCAGGTGCCGACGGCATAGAGCTGAATATAAGCTACCTTGCCAGTGATGTGAAGAAGAAGGGAAGCGATGTCGAAAGCCTCTATTTCAAGATCCTCGACAAGGTGAAGGGTACGGTGAACATTCCCGTATCGATAAAGCTTGGACCTTTCTTTAGCTCCTTTGCGCAGTTCGCCTATGACCTGTGCAGCAGGGGTGCCTCTGCACTCGTTCTCTTCAACCGCTTCTATCAGTTCGATATTGACGTGGAGAAAGCCCGTGTCAAGGCCGGCAACCCGCTGAGCGATCCCTCGGAGATGAGTCTCCCTCTGCGCTGGGTTGCGCTTCTCGCCAACCGAGTAAACGGTGATATCGCCGCCTCAACAGGCATACACACTGCTGAGCAGGTAGTCAAGCATGTGTACGCTGGTGCCAATGTAGTGCAGCTCTGCTCTGTGCTCTACGAGAAGGGAGTGGAGCAGCTGCGAAAGATCCGGAAGGACATTGAAAACTGGATGGAAGCGCACAGTGTAGACTCTCTCGAAAGCATCAGGGGAAAACTCAGCCTGGAGGAGAGTGACAAGCCAGAGCTTTACTCACGCCTGCAGTATATCAAAGCCCTTGTGGGTATCGAGTGATCCCTGTACCCTTTAGGGTACTTGTGCCCGTAAGGGTGCCTGTGCACTGCAGCCCCCTTTTGTAACCGTGAAAATTTCTTTCATCAGACAGCACCGGTTCTTCCAGTACCTGTGCCGTTATTCTCTTTCTCCCTGGCGGCACAGTGATTACATTATCTATAGAGTGAAATCTTGACAGGAGAGGAAGGCATGATAGAGGACAATGAAAAACTCGAAAGAATTCAGCGAATCATACTCGAGGGTGTTGACAGTAATACCAGGCCCGGGCCTTCCAAGTCGGATCCCTTCTGGAAAGGTCTCAGGGACACAGGTACCGAGCTCTGGCTTGATACGGGCGACATGGATGCCGCCGAATCGCTCTGGATCGATGAGTTCACAGCCCTGACAACAAACAACACGCTCCTCAACAACGAAATTCAGAAGGGCATCTATGACGAGCTCATTGAAAGGGCGGGTGCACTGCTCACCGATCTCGCCATGCAGGAGCGGATCATGGAGATTGCCTTTATACTCAATGCACGCCACGGCCTGAATCTGGTAAACCGGTTCGACGGGTCTGTCAGTGTTGAGCTGCATACGGCCAGTGCCCGTGATATCGATATGACCGTTCACTATGCGAGGCGTTTTCACCAGATTTCACCTGACCGTTTTATCATCAAGATACCGCTTACACCTGAAGGGCTCATTGCCACGAGACGGCTCAGGGATGAAAATGTACCCATCAACTTCACCCTGGGATTCAGTGCCCGCCACAACTATCTGGCGTCCATGTTTGCCTATCCCTCATATGTGAATGTCTTCCTCGGACGGTTGAACTCATATGTTGAGATCAACGGACTCGGTGACGGGAATATGGTTGGTGAAAAGGCAACGATTTCGAGTCAGCGACAGGTGAGGGAGGTGGCAGCTGAAACGGGGAAGCGCACCCTGCAGATTGCTGCGAGCATGCGTTCGGCGGGCCAGGTGAGAGACCTCGCTGGTGTGGATGTGTATACCATGCCTGTAAAGGTGGCCGGAAGCGCAAAGAAGGAGCTGGACGGCCACTGGGAGTCGCGGGTTGACAGGGAGTATGAGATCGCACTATCCCCCGGTGTTGATGAGCAAATGGCGGGCATTTCCGCGCTGTGGGATGTACCGGAATCGCTCAAGGAATTTGCCAGGGGCCTTGACGGCAGCGTTCCTGCGACGGGAGATGAACTTGTGGAACGGGCACACAAATCTGGCGTGGGAGACCTCTTTCCCGAGATGAGTCCTGAGGAACACAGTCGGATCGCTGCTGATGGCAAGATCCCCGTGCACGAAAGCTGGAAGGACCGTATTGAAAAGCGTCAGGTGGCTGTCGATTCTCTACTCAACCTTGCGGGTCTCGCATCATTTACCGGGGATCAGGGAAAACTGGACGATAGAATCAGAGGCCTCATCACCTGAGGTCGCATATTTCTCTCTCAACAATTCATTAAAGATTTCACCCCTTGCTGTTCGATGTGTATAGTGTAGCAGTGTAGACAAGGGGGAATTCTATGGAAAATGAGGGCAGAAAGACGATCTCTGTGCTTCTGGTGATCGTACTTGTTCTTGCGGTTGCTGCAGCTGCCTTTGCTATACGGTACAAGACAGTGCCTATGGACGACAAGGTGCTCATGGTTGAGCGCTGGACCGGCAGGGCGATCTTCATCTACAGTGACGGCTCCTCGAACATGGTGGAGAGCGGAAGATCGGTGAGAGGCCCCTTCCTCATGCCCAAGACATCCTCACAGTATGCTGGCGTTCAGCTCCGGGCCAAGACGAGGTGGCGTTCGCGAAAGGCCCACTACCTCTTTACCGCCCAACCTTTTGGCGATAAGCTGGAGAAGGCCCAGAAGAACCGCAAGGCGCAGTTTGTGATAGAAATGACGGACCGTGACGGTTTCATCATTCAGACGCTCTGGGTTCCAATCAACAAGATGAAGCCGGTCAGGAATGGTGAGGGTGAGATCACCGCGCTGGAGTACAGAATGAGTGCTTCTCTCTGCCTTCAGGATTTCAAGGACATTAAGAACTGGAAGGTCAGGTAAAGCGGTGCATCACCGGTTGTAGGAAGCAATTCCCACATTGAGACCCCAGTACGAAGAGGCAGGCTCATCGCTGGTTGTGCCCTCACGCCTTGCCTGCCGCACCGGTTTTTCGAATCCACTTCCGCACCACATCAGCCATCTTCTGATAGGCCTTTTTCGTCGCCAGGGGTACCCACAGGTTCTCTCCCGAGGACCACTGTTCCATAAGTGATTCCCTCACCGCATGCACGGACTCACTGGCCACATTGACCTTGGCGATTCCCATGGATATGGCAGTCTCCAGGTCCTCCTGGGGCGTCCCGGACCCTCCGTGCAGCACGAGGGGAACAGGCACGGACCCCCGTATTTTGCCGAGAAGATCGAAGTCCAGCTTCGGATTCTCCCTGTACAGGCCGTGGGCATTGCCAATGGACACGGCGAGCATATCCACACCCGTCTCCGCGACGTATCTCCGGGCGGACTCCGGCTCGGTGAGGGTTGATTCGGGATTTCCCTCGAGTACTTCCGTATCAACCATGCCCACTGCGCCGAGCTCTCCTTCCACGGTGATGCTGTGCGGGCGGGCGAGAGCAGCGACCTCCCGCATGGCCTTCACATTTTCCTCGAAGGGACGATCGGAGAAATCGAGCATGACGGAATTGTACTGCGCTTCGATGCACTCACGCACTTCGTCAATGGACTGGCCATGGTCAAGATGCAGGGATACGGGAATACTGTACTGCCCGATAAGCCCGTGGACGATGATGCTGTAAAGAGCCGGCCTGATGACCGGGAACTCGGCCCAGCCGTTCATGAGCATGACAGGCGCCCTCATCTCCTCAGCCACATCGAGCACGGTTTTCACTGACTCTGCATCCCACGTACAGAATGAGGGGACGGCATAGCCCCTGCTCAGTGCATTTCTGATCAGCTCAAGTGAAGGAAGTAAAGGCACAGTTGATTCCTTTCCAGGATGAGGCTTTACCGGATGAGCCTCGATGTCCACGTAACTTGTAATGAGATACAAAGATACTACGGGTAGCGCCTGATTTTCAACATGATACGGGGAGTTTGATGGATAATTGCACCATTTCGGTACGGGTACTTAGGGATTGACCAGTGGGCTTCCTTGCCGTACTATCAGAGAAAAGCAGGAAGGAGAGGATATGGATCTTGATCTCGAGGGAAAAGTCGCTGCCGTCACAGGTGGGAGCAAGGGAATAGGTCTTGGTGTTGCGAAGGGTCTCGCAGCTGAAGGCGTGCACATCGCCCTCTGCTCCCGAAATGAGGATGAAGCCCTTGAAACAGCAGCAGAGATCGCCAAAGGATATCATGTGCGGACCCTCGGTGTGCCGGTGGATGTGACACGTGCGCAGGACATCAGCCGTTTCGTGCGGTTTGTTGAGGACACATTTGGAGGAGTAGACATACTCATAAGCAATGCTGGCATGGGGAGTGAGGAGACCATACTGAATTCCTCAGACGATAGGTGGCAGTACTTCTGGGATCTTCAGGTTATGGCTGCAATTCGGCTTGCCCGCGGGTTTGTCCCCCCAATGCGTAAAAGGGGAGGCGGTGTCATCATTAACAATGCCTCCATCTGTGCCCGTCAGCCGCTCTGGCATGAACCTGTGTACAACACGGTGAAGGCAGCACTCGTGATGTTTTCAAAATGCCTCGCCCATGAGGTCATTGGGGACAACATACGGGTAAACTGCGTAAATCCGGGCCTTATACTGACCCCTGCCTGGAGGAGGGGAGCGGAAAGCCTGTCAAAGAAGGAAGGCCTGTCTGTTGACGAGTACTTCGACAAGATAGCCAGGGAGTATACGCCAATCGGCCGCTTTGCTACTCCCGAGGAGCTGGCACACTTCTTTGTATTTCTCTGTTCGGAGCGGGCCAGCTACTGTGTCGGATCCACCTACTATGTGGACGGCGGCTGGCTCAACGTGACCACCTAGGCAAATCCCGAATGTATTCCTGATCTCTGTCCGGTATTGTACCCAAAGTGGAGTGTATATATTTAGAGACAAAGGGATTTGTACCTTCAGTCATTGTGCACTATAATAGGGATGATAGGCGCAGGTTGGGCCCATGCAGTCTCAGCCGCACTTGACTCGGGAAGGTAATGATTCTCATTGATGGAAGGAGTAATCGGTATGCCGGATGAAACGATATACAAGCGGGGGGAGAAGGGAAAGAAGGTCAGCAGAAGCCTGAAAACCAAGGTTGGACGGATCAGATTCAAGGACCGTAACATCAATATAAACAAGATGATAAGTATCGGCCGTGATGAGGTAAATGATATTGTTATTCGGAAAGACCCGCTTGTATCCCGAATGCATGCACTCATCGAAAAAGAAGGGTCTGACTATTACGTTATGGATAAGGGCAGCACCAATGGTACCTATGTCAACAACAATCCAATTGGTTCCTGCGACAGGGTTCGCGTTCATAGCGGTGATGTCATTACGGTTGGAAAAACGAAGCTCGAGATTCTATAGGAGGTAACGTAATGGGTGAATATTTTGATCAGCTTCCAGATACGATCAAGGATCATGTGCAGGAGATCACGAAAACCTCCGGTCTTCCACCCGGAGATGAATCAGTGGAGAAGATAGCAAGGGGTTGGCTGGAAAAGCGGCAGGTCTTCGAAGACTTAACCAAACAGTTTCAGATGGAGGAGGTGGAGTACTTTGAAGGAGACGATGACAGGGCGGCACTGGCACTTACCTATTCAGGTTCGCTTGTAAAGTTAGGGCCCCTGGTTGATGATGTACGAAAGGTTCAGTACACGAGCATAGGGCTTCGGAGTGACGTTCCCGATGTTGCGGACAAGGAAGGTTCGGTAATCGATGGCAGTATCGTGCTCGACGAGTCAATCAAGTTTGAAGTCGGACCGGTGAAGCACACCTCAGCCATACTGAAAATAGCCGTGGTTTCGGGGCAGCTCAGTATTGAAGAACAGGAAGATCAAGTCACCGAAGCGACACAGCTCATAACCGATGAGTTCGCAGAAGTAAACAAGACCATCATTGCAGAGTAGTACTGATGTAACCGCTGTCTGGGCTGCTGGCTGCACTAGAGGGACATGGACGAACAAAAGGACGGCATACTGAACGGGTGGGCCGATGTCGAGAAGCGCCTGTGGAGCATATATGGGAGAAAATCCCCTACCGAAGTGATTCCCTATCTGCGGAATCTCAACCGGGTGAACTTCGTGCTCATCAATGAGGACGAAGAGCTGAGGCCCTATGACAGTTCGGGTCTGCCCGGCGGGATTGTAGAGCTGCACCGGGATATTCCCACCATTATCGTGCCTGATCTGCATGCACGAATGGATTTTTTTCTGAGTACCATGCACTTTGAGTTCCCGGAGGGTGAATCAGTCATTGCCCTTCTCAGCAGGGGAGAGGTGCAGGTTGTATGTGTGGGAGACGGCTTTCACGCCGAGGGAAGGGCCGCTCAGCGGTGGCAGCTGGCCTACGATGAGTTCAAGGGAAATTATAAAAAGCGCAAGCACATGGATGAGGAGATGCGTGAAAGCCTCGGGATCATGGAGATGGTCATGGAGGTCAAAACTGCCTTTCCGCGGTTCTTCCATTTTCTCAAGGGTAATCATGAGAATATCGCCAATGAACAGGAGGGCGGAAATCATCCCTTCAGGAAATATGCCTACGAGGGGCCCATGGTTACCCATTACGTTCGTCAGTTTTATAGTGACGAGTTCTTCGAATCCTACTACGAGTTCGAGAAGAACCTTCCCCTGTTTGCCATTGGGCGGAACTTTGTCATTTCCCATTCAGAACCGGCCAAGTTCTTTGAAAGAGAAGCCATTGTCGAATACAGAGACAGACCTGAGGTGGTGGAGGGACTCACCTGGACCGCCAACGAAGAGGCTGAGGATGGCAGTGTCGGGCGTATGCTCACGTATTACCTGGATAGCGATGAACATGATGATGCCCGCTACTTCGGGGGCCACAGACCTGTGCGGGGAATGTATCATCTCCGTGCGGACGGGAAATATGTACAGATACACAATCCTGAACGGTTCATTATCGCGCTTATTCAACCGGAAGGCGAAATCGATCTGGAGAGAGACATACTGGCCATTGAAAACGGGGAATAGGCTTTAAGACCGTTTTCAACCTGGTGTACAGTCCCTGTGAGAAAGGGGGTCAGGGAATGCCCAAACAGCTCACAAAGGTCGGAAAATACACGATAGTCGGTAAGATGGCCAAGGGCGGCATGGGCTCCGTGTATAAGGCAAAGCACCCGACACTGAAGCGATTCGTCATACTGAAACAACTTACCCTCAGAGGCAGTGCCGGGATCAGTGAGCGGTTCAAGCGTGAAGCTCAGCTCATGATTGATTTCCGGCACGAGAATATCGTACCCGTATACGATCATTTCAAATCGGGGTCTTCATACTTCATTGCCATGGAGTTCGTGGACGGTACGAGTCTGGACAGGCTGATCGCCGAGAGGAATAAGCTGTCCACAGAAGCATCCATACTCATCTTCTCAGAGGTGTGCAAGGGCCTTAAGTACGCACATGACAAGGGCGTTATTCACCGGGACATCAAACCTGCAAACATCCTCCTCTCCAAGGAGGGTGAGGTGAAGCTCGTTGATTTCGGTATTGCCACGACCATGGAGTCTGAGAAGGAGGGCCTCACTCAGGCAGGGATGACGCTCGGAACACCTGCATACATGTCTCCGGAACAAATCGCCGATTCCCGTTCAGTTGACAAGCGCTCGGATGTCTACTCAATGGGGGTCATGCTCTATGAGATGCTCACCGAAGAAAAGCCCTTTCCCGGTAGCTTTACACCAGATGCTATTGATCGGATCAACAGGGGGAGTTATAAAAACCCGAAGCGGCTGAATCCTGATATTCCCGGCTATCTCGCAAAACTCATCAAAAAGATGATGCATCACAAGGTAAAGCGCCGATATACGGACCTTTACCAGGTGCTCAGAATACTGTCGAGGTACACACGCAGGTACCGTTCGCAGAAGGCAGTCAGGAACACCATCAAGCGGTATCTCGAGGGCTCGGAGGTATCTGCAGCTGCAACAATTGGAAGGGGGACAAGGGGGGGGAGGCCTCTTGTAAAATTTTCCATTGGGCTTGCCCTTTTCCTCGTATTCGTTGT
>CBFDDP010000127.1:0-8403 GCA_965603595.1 uncultured bacterium | reverse complement strand
GAATGCGCCCGGAATTAGAAGCCCGTCAAACTCATTCATGTCGATTTCGGTAAGTTTCTTAATGGCATAGTCACTCTCCGGTATCTCCTGGAGTGGGATGGACATGCCAAAGTTTCCCTGCACGACGTCCAGTCCAAGCAATGGGGGCCGAGCACGTGTTGCTCCTGAGAATGTCCCGATCATCATCTTTGCTCCCCGATGAATGAATTCCATGACCGGAACGGCAATCTCGAAGTCCTCAAAATCCCATCCACAAATCATTAGCATTGTTTTACCCTTAAGAACACCTTTACGCTTGTCCACAAGACTGGGGTCAAAATGCTTACACAACATATGGGTAAAGAGGGGTGTATCCAATGTATCCCTGGCCGTGAGTATCCTGTCGTCCATTACACATTGGGAATCTCTATATTGTGCAATCTTTTTCAATATGAATGAAACCTGTACATTGCCAGTGCATTCTTTGCCTTTAATAATGCCAGCAGCAATTATCGGTATAATACCTCCTCCAATACCTCCAATTACGGCGCTGTTACTGTATGCTGCATTGATGAAATCCAGAACTTGCTGCTCTGTCGACATGATGTCGCCGGAATGACCGCCAATTATAATCACTACATCATAATCTTTGGGATCTGCTTTCCCAATAGTTTTACTCCTGCTGGCTTTATCCCCCCCCATTACCGGTATGGGGTCGATACTTAAGCCCCACATACCCTGAACGCCTTTTGATTTGATATTAGGTCTTGTGAATTTCCATGTAACCTGATCAACCATGATGAAGTCGAGTTTTCCACCATGCTCACCTATATACGATGCTACATAATAAGCCTGGAAGTCACTGAACTCACTGGCAACAATACATGCCACCCTTTTACCAGAAAGTGGACCGACCGGTTTAATATTTCCCCCTTTAGGACCTGTCCAGATAATGGCACCATCCTCATCGATAATATCGATACCCGTTTCCTTCGCAATATTGATAAATGAAGAATCAGAATTGGATATTCCACTCATTATCACTTACCTCCCTTTTACACCTAATGCTCTTTAGGCTTCTCCCACTTAAAAGAGCGCTCAACAGCCCTCTTCCAGTCTGCATAAAGCTCCTCGCGCCTATTTTCATCCATACTCGGCTGGAAGACCTTTTCTATTTTCCACTGTCGCGCAATCTCTTCTCTGCTTTTCCAAAAACCAACACCAAGTCCTGCCAGATAGCATGCCCCGAGAGCAGCCATTTCGGTAATCGCCGGGCGCTCAACCTCAATGCCGAGTATGTCTGCCTGAAACTGCATGAGAAAATCGCTCTTGGTTGCACCTCCGTCCACACGAAGTGATTGGGCTTTCTCCCCGGAATCAGCCTCCATCGCCTCCAGGACGTCCCTGGTCTGATAAGCGATGGACTCCATGGCGCTCCGAGCTATGTGTTCCCTGGTCGTACCCCTGGTGATTCCCACGATGGTTCCACGGGCATACATATCCCAGTAGGGCGCACACAATCCTATGAAAGCAGGTACGAGGTATACACCACCGGTATCGGGGACCTTCTCTGCAAGTTCACTGCACTCGGCTGAGTTTTTAATAATTCCCAAACCATCTCTCAGCCACTGGATCGCGGCTCCACCGATAAATATGGCTCCTTCCAATGCGTACTCTACCTTGTCTCCGATTTTCCACGCGAGATCGGTGGTTAGTCCGTGCTTGGATGGAACTGGCTGCTCCCCAGTATTCATCATGAGTGCCAGTGCAGTCCCATATGTGTTTTTCGCCATCCCCGGTTTGAAGCAGGTTTGTCCAAAGGTTGCTGCTTGCTGATCTCCCGCCGCACCGGCTATGGGAACAGTCGCCCCGAAAAAAACTTCGGAGTCGGTCTCGGCCATGACCCCGCTGGACGGCTTCAGTGCAGGAAGGATATGCTCTGGAATACCAGTCCAGGCAAGAATCTCTTCGTCCCAGGAAAGGGTATGGATGTTCAGCAGCAGCGTACGTGAAGCATTGGAATAATCAGTGACATGATACCTGCACTTGCTGAGGTTCCAGATGATCCAGGAATCGATATTCCCCATGCAGATGTTCCTCTTCTCAATCTTGCTCCTGACGCCTTCAACGTTATCCATAATCCACATGATTTTTGTAGCAGAAAAATATGCGTCGATAAGGAGACCCGTTTTCTTCGTAATGGAGTTCTCGTAACCCTTTGATTTCAGGTCATCGCAAATACCTGCAGATCTTCGGCACTGCCAGCAGATTGCGTTGTAAATTGGCCGCCCCGTGTCTTTTTCCCAGAGAATGGTGCTCTCCCGCTGATTGGTTATACCGATCGCAGCGATCTCCCCAGGTTCTGCTCCGCCCTCTTTGCACGCTTCTTCTGTGCATGCGAGAACCGTTTGCCAAATCTCATCTGGATCGTGTTCGACCCAACCTGGATGTGGATAGATCTGCTTGATCTCACGGTACGCCATTGAATGGATCTCACCATCATGGTTGAACAGTATGACCCGGGTTCCGGTTGTTCCCTGATCAATGGCCATCACGTACTTCTTTTTCATAATTTCCCCCTAGGAACCAACGGCATGTGCGGACTTTCGATACAACAGCGAAAAACGCGGGACTTTGCAATCTCAACCCGTTGTCACCATCAGACCTCCATCCCGTACCTATGAATCTTGTGCGTCGGATATATTGCGATTTGGGGAATCGTCACGCTGCTGTCCCTCGTTGCAATGAACAGGATTATTTCGGCAACATTGTCCACGTCAATACAGCTACTATGAATACCCTCCTCGATCTCCTTCTCATCAAGCCATCCGTCCAGGTATGCGGGTAGATCTTCCTCATAGAGGCCTTTGTCGATGATTTCCGTCATCGGTGTTTTCACATGGGAAGGATTGACGACGGTGACATTGATATTCTTATCCATCCCCTCCCTGAGCAGGTTCTTGCTAAGCCCCATCATGCCGTGCTTCGAAGCCCTGTAGGGGCTGTGACCGGGTCCGGAAGCCAGCTTAGCTGAAGATGATCCAAGATTGATTATTTTCCCACCTCCCTGTTTTTCCATAATGATAAATGCCTCTCTACAGCATAAGAATACGGCCTTGAGGTTTGAATCGATTGTCTTTTCCCACTCCCCCATAGTGACTTCGGTAATGGGAGGTGACAGGGAATCCCTTCCCGCACTATTCACAAGGATATCAACTCTCCCATGATCCTTCATCGCATCCTGAAAGAGTTTTATTACCTTCGACTCGACGGAAACATCGGCATAAACACCCTTGCAATTACTGCCTTTTATTGCTGTGTCATTTACGACTTTCTCCAAACGGTCCTTGTTTTTATCAACTAAAATTACCTTGCACCCATTCTCTAGGAATATCCTGCCTACGGCCTCTCCAATCCCAGATGCGCCTCCCGTTACGATTGCAACCTTACCCTCCAATGCTTTTTCCTTCATTTTCATATATCTCTTCCTCATCTATTCATAGCTCCGCGCCTTCTAAACGGCACTACGGATAAGCCCACCATCAACCCTCAGGCATGCACCATTAATGGCCGAACCGAGAGGACTGCACACAAATGCAACAAAGGCGGCGATCTCTTCAGGACGTATCAGACGTGCAATTAATGATGTGGGGCGGTTTTCCTTCATGAAGCGTTTCTCAGCAGTTTCATATTCAACATCCGGAAAAACGTCTTGAATAAATTTTTCAACACCGGTTGTCTTCGTTGAACCGGGCATAATGGTATTTACAGTTACGTTTGTTCCTTTTGTCAGTTCAGCTAGACTACGAGAAACGGAAAGCTGCATGATCTTGGTCGCGCTGTAATGTGCCATTTCAGGGGCAGGATTTATCGCATTTTCGCTGGAAATAAATACAATGCGTCCACTGTTCCGTGACAGCATACCTTTGAGATAATGCCTGCTCAAACGAACACCGCTGAGAACATTCACCTCGAAGAGGTGCTGCCATTTTGCGTCTGTCGTGTCGAAGAAGTCAATAGATTCATAAATTCCGAGATTGTTGACCAGAATATCGATTTCAGGATGTTCTTTAATTGTCTTTGTATACCCCTCTGCGGTAGCGTTATTTGCAACCAATTGCAAAAGTTTCACGTAAGGGTATTCAGAATAGATATCTTCACACGCATGAGAGACTGTCTCCGATGTGCGGCCATTGATAATAACGGTTGCCCCTTCGTGAGCCAAATATCGGGCGATTTCCAAGCCAATACCTCCCGTAGAAGCAGTAACTAATGCAGTCTTTTTGTTGAGTTTCAGGTCCATTCACTTTTCTCCTTATATTAATTAATATAATTCCACTTTTTGATGATATTCTAAAAACTAATTTGCCCTGTCAATAAGTATGCAGGGGACGCCGGTATAAGAATTATATCATAGAATAACCGCCATCCACGATGAGCGTCTGTCCAGTACAGTAATCAGAGTCGGAAGATGCGAAGTAGAGAACGGCCCCCAGCAAGTCTTTTGTGTGACCGAGTCTCTTCATGGGGATCCCCTCGGTAATCTGACGCGTCCATTCCGGATTGACCATTGCCGCCTCAGCCATGCCGGTGTTGGTGGTTCCGGGGAGGATCGCGTTCACCTGTACGTTGTATTGGACGAGCTCCAGGGCGAAAACCTTTGTCATGGTCAGCACTGCCCCCTTGGTGGCACTGTATGCACAGATACCGTCCTGAGCTCCGATGGCCGCAATGGAAGAAATATTGACGATCTTTCCACTTTTCTTTTTTTTCATTTCCACGATTACCGCCTGAGAACAGAAGAAAAGCCCCTTCACATTCACCGCCAGGAGCTTGTCCCACATTTCCTCCGTCGTTTCTTCAACCGGCGCGGTAAACAGGATCCCCGCATTATTTACCAGTATATCGACCGATCCGAACTGATCGACCGTTGCCCGAACCATCTTTTCAGCGTCTTGTTTTTTGCTTACATCGGTTCGTACGAACAGTGCCTTGCCACTGGACTTTACTATCTCATCGACGATCTCTTTTCCTCTTTTCTCATCGAGATCGGCAATAACGACGGATGCGCCTTCCTCTGCCATTCCCTTCGAATATGCTTCGCCTATCCCGTTTGCTCCTCCGGTAATAACGGCGACCTTGCTTTCTAACCGCATAGTCCTTCCCCCCTTTTCAGTGTATGTATTTCATTATACAGGTCATCCCTCCCAGATTCACACCGGTTTTCGATGATTCTTCACCCCATAATGATTGAATCATTTATGATAAGGATCTTTTTCATCGATTGTACACCGGTGAGTAACAATAACGTTGAACCTTACACTCAGATGTTGGTAAGCAAGCAGGTGAAATTTATTTAACGATCTTTATCCTCTTCCTGTCTATCGTTGCTACGCTCATTCCTATGGCGATTAAGCCGAATGTTATCATCTGAATATCTTGGCCGATTGCAAGCATTGCCATCCCGGCTTGAATCCATGTAATAATAATCACTCCCAGCAGTGTTCTATGCGGACCACCCACGCCCCCTGTGAGAGCTGTCCCTCCTGCGACCACGCTTGCAAAAAGCGGTATAGCCATATCAGCCCCGATTCTCACAGACCCCCCGCCCATCTGTGACATGTACAAAATACCTGCCAGCCCGGAGAGAAACCCACTGAGCATGAAAACGTAAATTCTGTGCCGTGCAACGTTTATGTCAGAGAGCCCTGCCCCTTCCAGGTTTCCTCCTACCGCGTATGTACGCCTCCCAAAGGGCGTAACGAGGGCCACGAACGTGCAAATAATCCAAACACCCATACCCCAGTACAATGTGGAAGGAAAACCTGCTATAAAAAAAGTTGCAAGGCTTCTGAATGTCTCATTCTGCATTAATGCAAGGTGGCCCTTTGTGAGATACCAGGCTATCCCCTCCAGAACAATTGAAATTCCAAGGGTGGCCAAAAAAGAGGGGACCTTGAACTTTGCGAGAAGCAGCCCGTTAATGAACCCGAACCCCAGGCATACGAGCAAAGCCAGCGGAATCACCAGCAACCCGATCTTCTCGATGTACAGTACGCATATGAGGGCTGAAAGTCTCAGCACACTCGGCACTGAGAAGTCAAAGGACCCCGTCAAAATGACAAAGGTCAATCCGCAGGCGGCTATAAGGAAATAGGACATCGCATAGATGAGAGTTATGATTCCCTGATAGCTGAGGAAGAATGGGTTTATCAGCTGAAAGATGGCCACAACAGCTATCACAAAGATAAACGGCCCCACGTTGGTCATGATACTTCGAAGCCATTCCAGAGAAAGCTTTGGTCTAGTCATCACCTTTTCCTGTATCATGTGACCGTTACTCCCTTTAATCCTCTTGCACTTATGATAATGGAAACAATCAACAATACTCCTACAAGCAGTGGTACCATGATGGGATGGAGCGCCGAAAGGTACAAACCGCGGTAAAAGACGGTAAACGTAATTGCACCGAGTAGGGTTCTTTGGGGACCGCCGCTTCCCCCTGTCAGAGGCGTACCACCCAGGACAATCGCCACCAGCGGCCATACAATGGTATTAAGCTTGAGCTCCATCTGGGCCGAACCGCCAAGATGCTGGAACAGGATCATCGCTCCTATGCCTGTAAACAATCCGCTCAACATGAAGGCCAGGATCTTGTACTTATCGACATTTATACCGGCCAACTGAGCTCCCTCTTCATTTGACCCAATAGCGTTCAAATATACACATATTCTCGTGTATTTCATGAGAAATATGGCGGCTGCGATAATAGGGATGGTCAATAAAAAGGCAGTGGGAATAAGAGGTATCAAGGGCATAGTGATGAACTCGTATCCCTCAACAGCCCGGGGATATCCCTCTGTAAGCACGGCCGATAATCCCGTGTAAGTTACCAGTAAACTCAAGGTCAGTATAAATGAGGGTATTTTGGCCTTGGTTTGTATCACTCCAATGAAAAGCCCCGTCGCTACTCCCACTACGGGGATCATAATGATTGCGAACATCCCCAATATTGGCTTGAACAGCCACACAAAGACGCCCCCCAGCATCCAAACCCCAACAAACGACAAATCCAGGCGGCCGGTCAACACCACAAATGAGGGGCCGAGCGCAAACAGCGTAAGTGTTACAAACTGTCTAAGAATGGATTTGAAGTTTATGGGGCTGAAAAACCTATCTGGGTATATGCTTCCAAAAATCACTATGAGGGCCAGAAGAACAATGACAACCGGGTGCATTTTCAACGTTTGCGTTATAATTGAGAATATCCTCTTATTTGTGTTCTGATTATTCACGTTGACATCACCTTTCTGAACTCCTCGGTACCGAGCACCTTTTGCACCCTTCCATCCATGACGAACATTATATTGTCGCAGAGTATAGAGTATTCTTTTGGTTCGTCGCTTACCAGGATCATTGAAATGTCCTTCTTCTTCATTTCCAATAATACTTCATAGATATCCTCTCTGGACCCCACATCTATACCAATGGTCGGATCGTCGAGCAACAGTATGTCGGGGTTTCTTTCTAGCCATTTCCCCACAGAAACCTTTTGTTTATTACCGCCGCTTAAAGAGTAACAATCCGTACGTACACTCGGGGCTTTGATTTCCAACTTCTGCACGATATTCTCAGCCATTTTTCTCTCGGTTTTGAATTGTATGACGGGGATGATCTTTCCCAATATTTTCTTCATGTTGATTATGGAGATATTCTTTGCAATTGACCAGTTGAGAAACAGCTCCTTCCCAGTTTCACCCGAGAAATACCCTATACCCCTTGATAACCTTTCGTGGGGGAGTTCGTCGGCTTTGAGCTCCTGATCTTTGGCTGTGAGCTGCCCTTCATCATAATTCATAAGACCGGCAATCGTTCGTATTATTTTGCTTTTGCCCGACCCTGCTGGACCGAAGAACCCTATGCAGTTACCTCTATGGAGATCGAAGGAGACATCATAAAAATGTCCACGTTTTGTAAGATTTTTCGCTGACAAAACCACTTCCTCGCCGAGGGCTTCCCTATCCTCTGACCTTGAGATATATTCCGAAGATTTTCTCCCCACTATTGCTCTGAAAAGATCCTCCTCCGTCATCTTCTCTTCAGACAAGTCATACTGGGCGACCAGGTTACCGTCTCGCAGCACATGCACCCTGTCCGTGTATTCCATGACTTCAGGTATTATGTGTGAAATGAAAATAAAGGAAGCATTTTTCTTCATCTTCAAGAGGTCTCTGAACAATTCCTTGCATTCATCGTCTGTCAGAGGCGCGGTCGGTTCGTCGAGTATGATGATCGGTGTCGTGTCACCATCCTCGCTCTCCAATCGTACACCCAGTATGGCTCTTGCAATTTCGATCATCTTTTGGGTGGAAAGCGGCAGTTCATGCATATAGGTATCAACCTCGCATGCCACATGAAGCTCCT
>CBFDDP010000126.1:0-8503 GCA_965603595.1 uncultured bacterium | reverse complement strand
CCCGCTCCCCCGTGCGCTCGTCTCTACCCCCCCCCCCCACCCTTCGCCGCCCCCCCCGCCCCCCCACGCCTCTTGTAAAATTTTCCATTGGGCTTGCCCTTTTCCTCGTATTCGTTGTTGGCGGAGTATACTCCTATTACAGAGGGTATTTTTACGAGTACTTTGGAAGGAAAAACTATGGAAGGATCGAGTTGAGGGCGCTTGTCCCACAGGACTACCACAAGCGTATAGGTCTTATATATGCTGCTGCCCGTCTGAATGCATCTCCGGATGAGCAGGCTCCGGATAGCGTGCCGCTCACGTTCAGTTACCGGCTGACTCCCCGGAAAACGCTGCCAAAGCTTTTCTCCAATGAAGAGGAGGAGGTTTCTGATCTGATACTGACATCAGGTGGCAGGTATGTGCGTGCTGGTTACTATGAGGTGGAGATCTATCTTGAAAACAGAAAGTATTACAGGTCTCTCTACCTCAAACCCCGTGTGCTTCAAAAGCAGGCAGTGGAAACCTCAATGGGGCGGGTGCTTGAGATTAGACTTCACGAGGGTGAAACCAAGCCCATAGATCTCAGTATTGACGTGATGGACAGTGAAACCGGGAAATCCCTGTATGCCCAAACCGACATCGCCCTCTATATCGAGGATTCGGACCGGTGGGTGGATTGGAAGAGGTATCGGAGCAGTGACAGGCTATGGAAAAATTTGAGGAGTCAGCTTACTTCAGGGGCAAACTACCAAGTCAATGTCGAGGCGCCTTCTCACTATAGAGAGGAGGTTGAGTTCTTTGTTGAGCCTGATCTTGATACCGTTCATGTCAGTCTGAGCCTGGTTAAAAAAGCGGGTACGCTTGTTGTGAATAGCAGTGCTGAGGGCCTTGAAATCCTCATTGATAATCGAAAGGGCAGCTATCTTGGAGGGAAAACCAGGACCTTTGAGCAGTACGGCAGGACCACCCAAGGGGAGAGGGAGTTCAAGCTCAGCGAGGGAAGCTATGTGCTGACCATTCGAAAGGGAGCGAAGAGGGTGAAAAACTTCCAGTTTAGCATCGGTCCCGGAAGAGCAACCAAACTTCAGGTCTCTGTTGATCCTGATAGTAAGGAAATTGAAATACAATAGCACAATCTGTCGATTGAATGCAGGTTTAAGCGTGCTCATAACATAATCAGTGGGGGTATTCATGACACTTGGTATGCGTCTGCTGTTCTACAGTCTCATTGGACTTCTCGCGGGGGCACTCTGCTGGCCCTTTACCGAGCTTGTCCTCTTTTATCAGGCCGCGTTTCCATCCCTGCTTTTTTTCAGCATTGTACTTGGCCTCGTCGCTGGCCTGTTCATTGGTGGGGTTTTCGGCATGAGTGAGGGGATTATTGCTCATTCCAGGGACAGACTCCTCAAAGGCGCCATCGCCGGTATGATCGTTGGAGCCGTTGGCGGGATTCTCGGTATGATCTCCGGTCAGGCAGCGCTTCTCTATATCGGTACATTTTTCTTCAATTCATCAGGCGGCTACAGGCACTTTGGTATCCCCATTTCAAGGGCTCTGGGATGGTCCGTGTTCGGCCTGGTTGTCGGTATCTCCGAGGGAGTTCGAAGCAGGTCTGGAAGCAAGGTACGAAACGGGTTGCTGGGTGGTTTCATAGGAGGGCTGCTCGGCGGACTTGTTGTTGAATATGCACGAATCATTGCCCCTCAGAGCGCATACTCCCGCCTAGTTGGACTTTCCCTGCTCGGTTTTCTAGTTGGTCTGTCCTACGGTTTTGTGGAGAGAGGTCTCGCGGAAGGCTCTCTCAGGCTGCTGAATGGTCTATCCAGGGGCAGTGAGTTTCTGCTCACGCAGCGAAAAACGCTGGTCGGTGAGGCCCAGAGTACGGAAATTACGCTGAGCGGGTATAAAAATGTGTCTGATGAACATGCGGAAATCCTTCGTGAAGGTAAGAACTTCACCATTGTACAGGGTAACAAGGGGAAACCCCTCTACGTGAATGATGAGAAGGTGCAGAAAACAATTCTGAACAATGGCGATATTATCCGGCTGGGGGACGCCCAGTTCAGGTTTTCACGGAAGTAGGTGGAGGGGAGACATGAGAATATTTAGATGGTTTGTGCTGGTTCTATTACTCAGTGTACCGTTCTATTGGGCCGGTGCTGAAACTCTCAGAGTGGCCCAGATCGACAACACCTCACTCCTCATCAATCAACGCATAGGGGTTTATGTGAGTGTAACCGGGATGGGCGGTAAGTCGGTCAAGGGACTAAAGAGGGAAGACTTTGCACTTTTCGAGTCTGCCGATGGTCATAAATTGAGCAGAGAGATTATCGAGCTCCGGGAAGGTGCAAACGTCACGCAGGGTGTAACCTTTCTCCTTGTTATCGATAATTCGGGAAGTATGTATTGGAATGCAGACGGCAGGATTAAGAATTCCGATGATCCAGAGGTGTGGCGCATTAGCAGTGCAAAACGAGCGGTATCGTTTCTCCTGAAGGAGATACGAAATCCCAAAGACCGGATTGGCCTGGTCTCCTTTAATATGAGAATGGATTCAACCGTTCTGCCCACTGACGACAAGGTAGCCGTCGAAAGGGCGCTTATGGGGATTACAAGACCAGCTGAGGAAGAGGCATACACCGAGCTCTATGAGACCCTCTATCAGTCCATTGAGAAGATGGGTGCGTACGGAGGGAGAAAGGTCATAATAGTTCTTTCTGATGGCGTGGATTTTCCCATGGAGGAAAATCCACATTTCCCTGAACGTTATGGTATTGACGGTGTTATTGAGAGTGCTCAAAGAGAGGGGATATCAATTTTTACCATCGGCCTCAGTAAGAAGGCGGATAACAATAACCTGAGCCGTATGGCAGGTGCTACGGGAGGGGCGCACTTTTCCACCTATAGCCCTGAAGACATCGCCCGGTTATACTCGCTTATACGTGATCAGATACTGAACGAGTATCTTTTAATCTACACTGCTGGAATGAGTCCGGCAGCCAGGAAGCTTGTAAGTGTTGAGTATCAGCCCGCATCGGGTGAACGACTCCTTCGGTCAGAACGTTACTACTTCTCCGATTCCCTTTTCGGAGTTCCCCAGTCCGCCTATCAGTGGCTTGCCCTTACCATTGTTCCAGTTGTGGCTGTTCTTCTCTGGATTTTATCACTCATGGGTCTCGAGGGAAAGAAGGAGACACCGACACTTGATGTGTATCAGGGAAAAGGAAGGGGCAAACGGGTACAGACAGTGATCATGCCTTCGAGGAAACGATCGGTTACCATAGGTGCTGACAGTGCGGATGATGTGACCATAACAGGTGATCGGAAAGTGGCCAGGACCATGGTACAGATCGAGCAGAAGGACGGAGTATACCGTGTTGCCTCGAAGGGCGGCACAGTTGTGGTGAACAACCGTCAGGTGCGTACAAAGGCACTCAGATCAGGTGATGTAATCAAGGTTGGTGACACCACCGTTGTATTCGACGAGGGTACAAAGAAGTAGTTTATTTCAAGCTATTCAGAACCTTCAGGTTCATCTACTCTGACACTGCTTGCCTTCTCCTTCAGAGAACTGCTGAATGAAAAAGCCGGCACATACATCGAAGGTTTTGCCGCAATGGTGATCTCATCACCGGTGGCAGGGTTTCTCCCCACACGTGCCTTCTGTGCCGGATGGAGACGAAGTTGCATCTTCCCGAGCCTGCTCAGAGGGACTTTCTCTCCAAGCAGCACCCCTGTTTCGATAAGGGAAAGGTAGTCATCGAGAAGCTGTTTCGTTTCCTTCTGGGTCAGACCGTTCTTCGCTGCCAGATAGGCGATCATGGACCGCATGGTGAACTGATCGGGTATGGCTTCACCAGCACTGCTGAGTGTTCTGTTGATCTTGACAAATCCGTTGGTGAGGAAAATGGTTGCCTCCCTGATACGGTTGTCCTGTTCTGCGGGGCTTACCTCATCACCGCAGAGGGCGATCTTCAGGAGCGGCGAGCTCTTCTTGATCGGTCCGTCGACGAATTCGATGCCCCGGTCAAGGGCTATTTCCCCGGATACCACCGCATCACTCTTTCGAGCGATGTCGGGCACGTCCATACGAAGGCCGATGCTGGCATATTCAGCCCACCGCCTGACCCCTACGGGAGGACTATCGATTTCGGGTACCCCGATCGAGACGAGAGAACCTGAATAGGTGAGCATGAGTACTGCCTTCTGCGCCCACCGATCCGCCGAATCAACCTCCTTCATGTGAAGCAGGCCCAACTGTTCTAGGAACATCTCACGCTTCTCGAGCCAGGTTCTGGCAATGCGTTCAAGGGATTCCTCTGAATCGGGCAGTCCCGATGTTTTGGTGACCTCCCGTATGTGGTTCTTGATTGCATCCGGTATCTGTTCAAAATGTGTTCCCATTATATATCCCCCTTCATGTCAATTGTAATACAGGTTCGGGTTGAAAACCCGATTTTGTGCTAAACTTTGCTGCCAATGCAGATCATGCGGTTGTTCATGCACCCGTAATCACCATCGAGAAGATGCGGGCTGAAATCTGTATGAACCTCGATGTCCGACAAACCAGCGCGTTCAAATAGTCTCTTCAGTGAAGACGGCCTGTAAAAACGGATTGAATAGGTTTGGTCCCTGAGCAGTCCCCGCTCCTTGCTGAGTACGATTTCCCGTGCATTAACACGATTCTGCAGCAGTTCGCGCAGGCGGCAAACGATAATATCCTCACCGATCTCATGCCATGCACGGGGGTTGAAGGTCTCACGCAGACAACTCCCGTCCACAACATCGACGAAGAGGTGTCCACTGGTACAGAGCAGACGCCGGGCCTCCTGCAGAATATGCAGATCCCAACCTGTTTCATTTCCATATCCCAGTGAATTCCCCATAATGATCACATCATCGAATGAATCGGAGGGAAGCCCTGTGTGCCGGGCGTCAGCCCTGACACAATCCATCTCTATCTCCTGTTTTCGAGCCTGCTCTTTCGCACGGTCGATAAGGAAGGGTGAATAATCGAGGAGGGTGCAGTCGGTGATCCCGCGCCTGTACAGCTCCATGCTGTGGCGGCCATGTCCGCCGCAGAGATCAAGCACACGATGACCGGGCTGCAGATCGAGCAGCCTGCAGACGAGATCAACTTCTGCACGGGTTATATCAGGATCGCAGACCGAACGGGCATCGGTAATGAGGTAGATATCATCGAAAAGGGTCTTCCACCATTCAGGTTCAACCTCTATACTCATCTCGATTTACCAGTGCCCTCTTCACCCTTCATTGTGGTGGAGAGAAAATTGAACAAGCCGTCAGAAGCGATGATCGCCGGGCCTCCCTCCCAGGGCTGTGCCCTCGCAATCTCCAGCTCCTCGTCCTCAATGTGTATGAGGTCATCCAGCTCGGCGGACCGCCACATGCGTTCAAGCAGCATGCAGTCGTTCCATAGTGCGGAACAGTAGGTGGTCAGTGCAGCTATCTGTCTCTCGGTGAGTAACCTCGGGCGAAGAGCAATCTTGATCGGACCGAGGAGATAGGTAAAGTTGTGTTCCATGGCCATTTTTTTCTGCAGCTCCACGATGGGTAGCACCTGTTCACTGGACATACCCATGATTGCATCGTTAATCCGCCCTATCGCGTCGCCCGGGTTGCTGTCGCCGTGTAGAACCGCAAGCGGTTGTACCCCTCCGCCGCTCCCCACATTGGTCGGCACACCGCCGTAGCGGCCAAGAAAGCCCATAAGCCCGTTGGACCCGACGAGACAGCGGAAGTCCGTCTGATAACTTCGAAGCTCAATGCATTCCCCTGCAGTGTCGAGGGAGGGTATATCCTCTGCCCATAGTTCGAGTGGTATCTTTTCCTGAAGGATGTAATCACCAGCGTGCAGTGCAAGGTCTATCGCTTCATCGGCCATTTTATATACACCGCCGACTTTGACTCCCTTGCCCGAGTAACCGCGTTCAGGTTTGAGAACGAGCTTGTCCCAGTTCTTTCGTGTCCACTCAATGAGGTCAGCTATACGCTCTCCCTTCGGGCCCTGCGTGCTTCTGGGATAGAACTGCCGTGTCCAGGGTGTGCGGCTTACGATTTCGTCGTGAAAATGTACGCCGAGAGGACCGGTAATGATTTCAAAGGTGCTCTTGACATTGATGGGTTCCGTGCCCCGCGGGTTGATGACCCGGTTCTCGCGGACTGCCTGGAGTACGGGTTCGAGCCCGTGCTTCCTGTGAAGATTGAGGAGCACATCGGTGTTGAAATCCATGAAGAGAAGAGAGACCCTCTCGCCCTTCCAGCATACCTCCCCATGGTAGAGCTCGAGCTCCTGCGGCGCCATGAGCCCTCCCCTGAGCCCCTTCAGGCTGTTCAGCCACTCTGCGAGGTTCCTGTTCTCGGTGACGGTGTCAAGCGTCTCTTCCTCAGCCACCACGGCGATGAGATTGCGGTCATGCTCGCCGCGCAGCTGATGTGCCTGTTCGAGCATGCTGAGGAAACCCTGAATCGGAAAGAGCTTCGGATGGTCAAAATCGAGCGAGACGTCGATGGGCCTGACCTGGTTCAGCTTTTCCCAGACGGCTTTGCCGATGAGCTGTGTGATACGTTGATAATCCCACCCCCCCGGGCTTCCCAAATTCCACTCGGAGTGGTATCCCTGGAACTCATGCACGTGAAGTCCTCCTGTGAAGATCCCGGTCATTGCGGGGCCCTGCATCCGCGCTGTCGTTCAGCGTGAGATGTTTCAGTTTTAACCTGATCAGAGAGAAGGGCAGTTCTCCGCCTTCGAGCAGCAGTCGATGAAAATCTCCCTTCGTGAGAAGTGTATCATAACTCTTACGTAGATTCAATATCTCGTGGAATCCCAGGCTGTAACAGAGCTGATAGCCGGGGTTCAGGCGAAACCGTTTAATCTGAGCTGCTGCTTCCTGTGCACTGAAACCCGATGATACAAGCAGCCTCTGTGATTCCTCCATGTCCATCAACCCTGTAGTCAGCCCCACGTCTACAAGACAGCGGGCAGCACGCCAGAGATTTCGTTTGTGAAACACGAGCCTCTCGAGAGGACCTTTCACATAGCCTGTCTCGAGGAGCAGCGATTCAGCGTACGTCGCCCATCCTTCATAAAAGAGGGGCGACTCGATCTGCCGTCTGACGGGATTTGCAATATTCCGCCGGGTATGGTCGAGAAGATGGTGGCCGGGGAAGGTCTCATGTGCGGTGAGAAAGCGGTACTCGCGATGAAGCCGATCGCGAAGCCTTCCCCTATCAGCTGTATCGGACAGGTCTGTGGTGATGTAAAAGAGACTCTCTTCCCGTGGATCACTGCTGAATGCCGCACTGAAGGAGGCCGATCCGCGAACTGATCGAAGATAGCGTGGTGTCTGAAGGATACGGAGCGGTGCGTCCACCCCACTCCCGCTAAAACCCTGAGATTTAAAGAACTCCCGAAGTCTTCTGTTCTCCTCCCTGTACAGTTCAAGGGTTTCCCTTGTATCGAGCTCACCGGGTCTGTAGGAGCTGTATAGCTCGAGCCAGCTGTTGTCCGAGCCGACCTGCCCCTCGATCTCCCTGAGCAGACGCAGGTTCTCATCCCACTGTGTCCGGGCAATTCTCAGCACCTCTGAGATATCCCTGCTGACCTGAAAATGATCCCGGAGAGTCCTTTCGAGTAGTGCATCGGGGGCAGAAAGGTTTTCAGAGGTAGGATGTGTGTCCTTCAGATATGTGCGGAAAGTGGTAAGCGCGTCAGCGGCCCGTCCTGCAGCTTCGATAAGACTGTTATGTTCAGGGTACGCGGCAGCAATTTCGCCAAGATAGGCCCTGCAATCCTCAACCATTTCGAGGGCGCTACGATGATATGGCTCCGGCACCACTCTGAGGTTCCGTCCCGCCTGCTCAAGGAGGCCTGGAAGTGCCTCCAGCCGTACACGAACTCTCTTTATCGCTTCCTGCACAGTGGAGGCGGGCTTATGCAGAGCATGATCAATGCCGATGAATCCGATCTTCAGGTAGATGAGCGGGTTGTGTATCCATGCCCTGTATTCCTCGAATTCGATGAGCAGTGCGGACATGCTCGATTGCAGGAGAAGGAGATCGATGTAATCTTCGAGAGTGGCCGGGGTCAGTCTGTGATTCCCCTTGCGGCCGACCTTCCGAAAAACCGGATCTTTACGCAGGAGATCGATGTCTCTCCTGTATGCTTTTAGCCTTTCTATGCAATCGTTGATCGATCCTTCATCCATGCAGTCCAGGCACTCGTAGAACCTGCAAGCCTCTTCGGCACGCGGCATAAAATGAAACTCATCACTCGCGCACATGACGGGGAACTTACTGGCGAGATAGGCAAAATAGGCCTCGGCAAGTGTCTGAATGCCGTGGTGGACGTGTTGTGCAGCTCCTTCCATAGTGTCCATTATTGTATTGAGCTCACCCCACTATTTCAAGGATTTCTCCGGCTCCTCCCCTGTTGCCTATTCCTGCTCTGTCCTGTATCATGGAAAGAGAAGTGCATATTCCTTTACAGAGGAGGGTCATT
>CBFDDP010000125.1:0-8603 GCA_965603595.1 uncultured bacterium | reverse complement strand
CCCACAGGAGCTGTCCCATGAAGCCGCGTCCAATATTTCCGGCCCCGAACTGCACGGAAATCTTCATGAATATTTCCTCAGTCAGAGAAATTTAAGTCGAAAGATCACAAAAACACCTTCGGTGAAAATAAATCCATTTCTATTTTTCAGTCGAGCTCTTTAAGCTTTCTTTTCAGTACCGAATTGGGTATGGGAAAAGGAAGGTCATCAAAATTATAAAGAATTGGAACCTTATTAAGCGTATTCTGGGTTTGTACCAATCCGTTGTAGAGAGTTTCCAATTTCGATATGGGAACACCCATAATCATATCATCATCACCTGCGTAACCATGCCGTCTGTCACCCATATCAGCAAGAGCGAGTGTGATCACACCTTTTATAAACGGTACTGTCAATACCTCGTAGCAACTCCCACCATGACCATTGGTGCTCAAACTGATTCGCTCTCCACCATTGTACCACGTGTTTGCATATACAAGCTCCATCATTTGAAGCGGGTTCCCCCATATCTGAACAATATCCGGAATAACAGACATTTTATCGATCGGCGCTGCCGCATATGCTTCATACTTACCCCTTTCAAGGGACATCATGCCAGCAAGGACCTTATCAGCTTCTTCCTCGGAATCTGCAAACATGCCAGCAGCCATCTTTCCGAAATTTGGAGGGACCTCACCCCAACCTAGAGAAATATCAGGCCCGAGGCAGATACCTTTTGTGTTTTTTTTTGTGATTGCTATTGGGATCTCATAGTATCGAGATAGTCCTAGAACCGCACAGGTTACCATTTTTCGGTCGATGATTTGAAAATCACGCGTTATGTCACTCTCCTTTTCATACAGAATAATACCTAAGGGGGTTGTTTTTAACCTAAGAATATCATTGAAGCCTTTACCAATTCTGTTCAAATCCTTCACATCCATAATACGTCCCTCCTCTCTCATTTCACACTAGAGTACAAACAAAACCGTTTATTCCGGGAGTAAGCACTCTAAAAACATTGATTCAGCTTCATTCGTCCAGGATAAACCGTTTTCAAGCCAGCTGTATACCTGCGGTAGAACGTGCTCAAGCTCCATGAGTGCTGTTATGGGAAAATCGTGAATCATTGGATACACAACTATTTTGCCAGGATAGACAGCATTCATCATAGCCTTCACACCGTCAGAGATCTGGTTCATACCACAGACGGCCGCTACTGAGCGGTGAGGCTGCAGCTGCTTCTCTTTAAACCGATCAATTATGGCAATCTGATCGTTGAGTTTCGATCCACTATGACCGATGAACCTTACCTGTTGAGGTCCATATATCATCCAGGGATCCACCAATGCAAAGGTGCCCCGCTTTAAACCTGCAAAAATGTTTATGGTACCCTTAGCTGCAAGAAATTCGGTCATTTTCACGACCTCTTCAACATTCGTTACCATCACTTCAATGTCATCAAAACCGCCCCACTTTTTTATCTCTGACATAAGCGCTGTATACTCATTACCCTCATTTATTGGATTAACAGCACTGAACTCGACAGAATTCTTTTTAACGAGTGGTCTGTATGTGAGTTCAAGGTTTGTAAGTCTTTCCACATCAGTATCTGTTGCAACAACGACGGTGGGGTGTTTGGAACTCTCCAGTGCTCGTTGTAAATGCATGCGCCCCATAGGTCCGCCAGAGCCCATGATGAGTGTTTTGCCCTCCGGTAACAACGAAGTCCGAATAGTGGTTCCCCGATACGCCTGAGCTATGTCCAGACCAGTAGTCCCAACATATACGATATTGTCATAGTGAACACGCCCAAAATCCATACGAATCACTGTGGACATCGGCTTTGCCCGGAGCATGGCGAGAACGCCACCCTTAGCTAATTTCTGTGAAGCCTTATCGACGTCTTCCGCATCACCATCAAGAATGATGATATCGTCAAACTCTGCATCTGCCCTGAAGAGCGCACTTTGTTTCATATCAATGAAATCGATCGCGTAACGCTCAGCCAAGTGTTTCAATTGCTTATAGAGACTATTTTTCACATCTGACACATAAATGCGACCGGGTTTATGCTCTTCATTGAGTATATTTCTTAACCGATAACCGGCACGTGTGTGATGGCTTCCAAGGAACCAGACATCTCCATCTTCCTTTAATCCTGTCCGATACCCCATCCGATAAGCCGCTTCAACGCATGCCCATGGCTCTGTAAGCGCTGCACCCGCATATGACATGGTATCAGGCACCGGAATAAGATAGCTTCCTTCATCACCCTGTAAAATTTCCTTTCCCATAATGGCGTACTGGCGATAGGCCCCATCCATTCCAAAACTATAAGGAATGCTCTTTCCGCCGTAACATACATCAGGCTGTATCACAAAGCGATCTCCAATGCTATATTCATTGGGTAAACTTTCACCCACAGCCACAACTGTCATGCTCGCTTCATGTCCCGGAACAATCGGATTTTTTGCAAGCCCTCGCCCAATCAGCCGCGGATGCTGATCACCAAAGGTTATTTCCTTAACATCGGTGAAGCACAAGCTGACCGCGTCATGACGAATGAGCAGTTCATCCGATTTGATTTCCGGGACGTTTTTTTCAACGGGTTTTCCATTTTTCCCAAGATTTTCAAGACCTGAACCATAAAGGGGCCATGTAAGATGTTTCTTTGGAAGCTGATCGATGCCAGATCTATACTTTACATATTTCGCATAACCCATGGTTATACTCCTAAGAAATTCACCAATTTTATATCGTTAATAAATTTCTCTCTTTAACTCCGCTAATCCCGAATTTTTGAATATCTCTTTACCCATACTTAGATTATCTGGGTCTAACTTTTTCTCAAGAGAAAAGTAGTATCCCAGGAGCCAAAAAGGGGCGCAATAATATACAGGTGTGAAAACCTCTGGAACACCCCCTGGAAGGGCGATGCCTATATCTCCCTCTGTTAATACATCACTCCCTTCAGGAGCGAGAATGATGGTTTTGGCTCCCAGATTGCGTGCTGTGCTCGTGAACTTACCGATTCTCCGCTGAAACGGACCTGGCGCTGCAATCGACACAACACACATTCCTTGAGTGAGTGATTGAATCGGTCCATGCATATATTCATCAACGATATAACCTGCTGTCGGCATTCCCGTGCCCTGGGTAAGTCCCATTGCTCCTTCATAGGCCGTCGACATGTTCGGACCGCTTCCAATAATAAAAAACGCCTTCTGTTCAATTAACTGCCCTACAATATCCTGAGCTTGTTTATCAAAGGCGTGTAAAAATGCCCTCATGATATCCGGTATACGTTTGATCTTCTCCTCATACTCTCGAGCGCTGTATGCCGATACCAATCTCCGTGCGCAGGAAACAGCGAGCAGTAGGACGCGAAAAATGGCGCTGCTGTATGTTTGCGTTGATGGCATTTCATACTTGGGTCCTTCCTGTCCGATAATTAAATCCTGTACTACCTTTGCAAAAGGTGAATCAGGTATGTCCGTTATCCCAATGGTGTATGCACCTCTTTTATGAGCAAACTTGATCATTTCGACATCACCCGGGGATTTACCTGAGTGGGTATTCAAAATGAGAACCGAATTACCGGTGAAATGCACAGGAGTATAGGTCATCAATTCTGACCTTACAGAGGCAGTTGAAGGGATATGAGCAATGTGATTGAATGCCCAGCTCTGAGCAATAGAAGCCATATAGGAAGATCCTGTCCCTGTTATGAATATGTGATGGGGCTGCAGACACATAATCTTTTCCGATACCCGTTCAATTGTCTCTCTTGCATCCTCGTCATGCATCCACGATGACAACACATCGGGTGCGTTCATGATGGTCTCATAAATGTGAAAGGGATGATGGGTTCTCTTCGCTGTCATTTAAAACTCTCCTTTATATACTCTTGGTTTTAGTCTTCTTTATGATATTCGCTACTCTATGCGTTATATATTTTTTCATACATGCCTTTTAAAAACCTCAGCCCTTTCTCTGCAAGCTCCTCAGGTGTACTGCAGAGCTTTCTCCACATGGAACCCATTTGAATTAATTTCTCATTATTCGGATTAAAGGACTCAATCGTCAGGCAGCCATGATAATCAATCTTTTTCAAGGCTGTGAAAACATCTCTCCAGGGAACGAGTCCTTCTCCCGGTATACCTCTATGATTTTCATTGGCATGAATATATCCGACATACGAGCCCGTATCAACAATAGCACTGTGGATATCACCTTCCTCACGGATCATATGGAATGTATCGAGAATGATCTTTACATTGGATATACCGACGTCTCTGACAAACTTTACAGCATCAGATGCGGTATTGATGAAATGTGATTCAAATCGATTTAAAGGCTCGACTCCAAGGATAAGGTTCGATGCATCTTGTGCATATTCAGCAATTTCACGGAACGAATCAACTCCCCAGCTCCATTCATCATCTGTTCTCATCTTACCGGTTGTATACCCCCATGCACAGTAGATGACACCTCCAAAAATTCTTGCACCCGCAAGATTGCTCACGTCGATCAATCTCTTTGTGAAGTCGATACCTGCTCTCCTCACCTTTTCCTCCGGAGAGATTATGTTGTACTCCGGCGGCATTCCATAGGCGATATTGATAGTGAGATCAAGATCCTTCGAGATTTCATTGACCTTCTTCGCTGGAAAGTGAGCTTGATCAAAGGGTGGTATTTCTAAGGTATCAAATCCCATCTTTTTGCACTTCTCAAGAAGGTGAAGATCCGTATCCACAAACTTTTCGCTGAACAAAATAGAATGCACTCCAAATGTCATGACTCAGCCCTCCTATGTATTGATTTATCAACCGTGTTCTCACGATTACATACCCGATTTTTAACCCACTATCATCAGGTGATCTCCATCTTCAGGAATATATGGATTCCCCTGTCAAGCATCCCCACACCGGTTGCAAGCAATCAAAGATTTTCCTATATGCGCGAATATATTTCCGGTATTTCTTGTGATTTCCTGCACGCGGACGTATACGCCCGGTTTCTAAAGCCTGCATCTGGGCCGTCTTTTTGAGATCCGCGTAAACACCAGTCGCATAACCTGCAATCATGGAAGAACCAAGCACAGCCAGCTCTTGTCTGTCGAGCCGAGCATAGGGAAGGTTAAGAACATCGGATTTAATCTGATTCCAAATCCTGCTTTTAGAGCCGCCTCCAATGACCCTCACAGTATCGATATGTATATCCGGAAATAACTCCTCAAAAGCCTCAAGCGTTACAACCTGATCATATGCGATGGACTCGAGTATTGCTCGATACATATGAAGGTGTGAATGCCCCCAGTTTAATCCTATCCATGCACCGCGAATTTCCGGTTCATTGGGGCACGCCCTACCGCCCAGATGGGGCATGAAGAGAAGGTCACCGGATCCCGGCTCTAGAGTGCATATTTTTTTATCGAGTATAGAGAAGACGTTTACGCCACTCTGTTCAGATTCCTGTTTCTCTGAAACGGCAAACTGATCCTTGAACCACCGCACTGCAATCCCACCGCCGCTCACATAGGTGAGGGCATAGTAGAGATCGGGAAACACTGAGTTCATATAGACAATCCGCTTATACTTCATATCCGGTATGAACTCCCCAGTGCACACGGAAAAAACCGACGTACTCCCGGCAACGTCTATTGCATATCCGCTCTCAACAATACCGGCACCCAGGAAACCCGCAGGTTGATCTCCTGCTCCGGCAACCAATGGAATTCCTTCCTTCAATCCACAGAGATGTGCTGTTTGAACAGTCAGTTTTCCAATTATCTTCCATGGATCAACAATCACCGGAAGCTTGTCCATGTCGATATGTAACAGGTGACAGAGATCGTGGGACCAGGTATGTGTCTTTACCTCGTGTATTCCCGAGCATAAAAGGCTCGTGTAATCGATATAGGCGTCATTCCCTTTCAGCCCCGCCATTCTGCCCGCAACATACGGTGTCAGAGTCACGAATTTATAGACCTGCTTATACACAGAAGGTCTTTCATTTTTCCACCAGAGCAGTTTTGATGCATGGTTCCAGACACCGGATGCGGACTGAAAGATTACCGGCTCGTATTTCTCTTTTATTCGTGCACTGAACGGCTGAGACCGTGTATCGAGCACACTATCGTAATGTGTGACGGGCATGTAATCCCTGGCTATACCAACCAAACCGCCCATTTGACCGTCGAAACCAATGGCCACTACATCCGATGGATTGATCTTGGCAATTTCCAGGACATTCTTTATTCCCTTCACTGCTCCCATGAGATAGGCATCAGCATCTTGTTCTAAGACACCGGGTTTGGGAGATGTTATTTTGATTTCACTGTAGCTCTGCCCCAGTACCTGGCCGTTCACGTCAATGAGCGCAACCTTTAAACCCGTGGTTCCAAGATCAATACCAATTATAAATGTGCTCACCGTTGTGTTTTCTGAACCTCGATATATAAAGGTTAGGTCGACCCTATCGATGCAATAAACCCGACATACGTCCGGTTACGTATGCATTTCGATTATGACCTTTGTCGGCTTCTCGCTTTTCACCAGATCAAAACCGGTTTGATAATCCTCAAAGGCATATATATGGCTCACCCAATCCTCCAAGCGAACCATACCGTTTTCGATGAACCCAATGAGTTCTTCATGAACCTCCGCTTCAAGCACTTTGGCACGAAAAATCCGTGGATCAGACTCCTTATCCGCACAGTACCTCTCATCATCAGCGGGCATTCCATATAGGTTTACCCTTCCGTCACGTCTGGTTATCTCTAAACATTTTTTAAGTGCATCGTTTGAACCAACAGCTTCAATAGAACGGTCAAAACCACCTGCTTTTGTAATTTTTTTCACTTCCGCCGGGTACTCGTTACCCACCACGTAAGAATCTGCCCCAAGTTTTTCAAATGTATGCCCCCACCGGTTTCTACGGCCGAATACCACAACCGGTGATATCTGCAATAACTTCGCCCACATGACCATTGATTGTGCAGCAGGTCCGGTGCCGACAATTGCTAAAGACATACCCGGTTTCACATCCGTGTTCTTAATACAGTGAAGGTTTTCCTTGAGAACGATTATGGCTGTCGCATATACAGGGTCGATATAGTCCGGCACGACCTGCTGCGGATGAGGGAAGGCATTATACTCCATCCCCTCTCTTTCCCAAGCATCTGTCACTACCGCCTTTTCCACAAAGCCTCCAAATCGGCTCGATCCACCCGGAACTGAGATATCCTTATCGAATAAGCGTGAACGTAAAACCGTGTCACCCACCTGAAAGTGTTTCACCTTTCTTCCCACTTTGGTAACTGTTCCCGATGACTCATGTCCGAGGAGTATGGGGAAAGATCCCTTTTTAAACCTGCCTTCAATTATCTTCAAGTCAGTACTGTTGCATATCCCACATGCCTTCACCTCAACCAGTGCATCGTAGTCTCCCAACACAGGCTCATCGAGCTCAAGAATACCCAGTCTGTTCATTTCAACAGCAAATATGCCCCGCATATGTGCGCTTCACTCCTTTATTCTGCATAGAGAGGTGAACCTTCCTCGATTGAAAACAGCGTCAGGCTCATCCTTCAAACTAGATTCCATACAAATGCCCTATATGACCTGGGCCCCTGTATGCACTGTGAAAGGGAAGTTTGTAAGGCTCCTCGTATGGGCGAAAAGGCACCATAGTGGCGATCTCATTGATTTTTTGGAGAATTTCTTTCGGCAGCGCGCCCATGACAGCGGTATGTACGTTCTGTTCTAATTCAGCGATAGATTTAACTCCTGTCAGCACACATGAAATATCAGGGTTTGAAAGTACAAAACGCACTCCCAATTCCGCGATTGGGATCCCCACTTCCTCGACAAGCTCATAGAGTTTTTTAAACTGCGCTCTTCTTGGAGGTGACAACCATGGCGCGCCATGATCAACTTCCTCTTTGTACAGTTGCGAAAGGGCACCGTGCTGCAGCGGTGATCCAATGATAATGCCCATTTTTCTTTCTTTTGCCGCTGGTATGATTGAAAACAGTGCTTCCTGCCAGAGCAAACTGTAGTTGAATGCCGTCAGTACGACGTCAAAGTCCGCATTTGCCATAATACGCGCCATTTCATAGGCAGTTGTTCCGGCCAGACCAGTAAATTTAATAATGCCCTCTGACTTCAATTCATCCATTAACTCATGCACCGGTCCGTGAAAATCCTCCCAATCAAGAAACCAGTCGTACTGCCCAGGCCTGTCCGGTTCGTGAATAAAGAGTATATCGACGGTATCGCGCCTAAGAAGTTTCAGGCTTTCCTCAAACGATTTCCGCAGCTTGTTCTTATCCTTCGGGTTGAATGGCTGTGGTCGTCCGCCGAATTTCGTAGAGATGATACAGGGTTGAGTAACACCGTAAATGGCTATACCAAGGGCTTTTTCACTGTCTCCATACGCAGGAGCTGTGTCGAAATAATTGATACCAAGTTCCAACGCCCGATGCACGATTCCCCTGGTTAACTGCAGCGACTTTTCATCGCCAGCTTTCAGCATTCCCCCACCGAGAGAAAGTTCACTCACTTTCAATCCAGTCTTTCCAAGATTTCTATACCTCATTTCTTTCCCTTCTGTGTGCT
>CBFDDP010000124.1:0-8760 GCA_965603595.1 uncultured bacterium | reverse complement strand
TTCGCCGAGGGGAGATTCTAGCGCTCCGGTGGCGGCACATCAACTTCGAGAGGCAGGTGCTCATAGTAAGCGAAGCGTGGAAAGGCGGCAAGGAGATCGGGCCACCGAAGTGGGATCATAACAGGATGGTTCCACTATCTCCGAGAACCATCGATAAGCTATTACAACTTCAGACTGCATCGATACGTATCGGCCCTGACGACTTCGTTTTCTGTTATGACAACGGTGTACACTTCGGCGAGACGTGGTGACGAAAAAGATTCTCTGCGGCTTTGGAACGAGCTAGGATCGACTGGCGTTCCCGGAACCTCACACCTCATTCATTCCGGCACACGATCAACACGATGGTACGGAACTCGGGACATAATCAAGGTGAAAGGTTTTTTAAAGAATTTAAGGGTAATATTCTGCATTATTCTACACGAAAAATACTACATATCATTAAAATAAAACGAGGTATGACTTATTCAGGAAGCGCTATGTAAATACGAGAACGGTTTGATAAAAGGATAAGACTATGGACGAAATCAAAGAGCTGTTACATTCGAAAAAGCCGGTAAAGTGGCTATTCTACGGCAACAGTATAACCCATGGTGTAATATTTACCTACGGAATGCGCGATTATACACAACTCTTTGCTGAACGTATCCGGTGGGAACTGGACAGGCACATGGATATTGTTCTCAATACCGCTGTTTCAGGCAATACCGTCAGGGACTTGCTGTCCGGTTTTGACTGGAGAGTCAGGCAGTTCAGCCCTGATGTTGTACTACTCATGATCGGCATCAATGACTGCTCAGACAAGCGGGATATAAACCTTGAAGAGTTCAATGCAGGCCTGATCAGCTTGGTTAAGATGCTGAAAGAACGTGGTGCAAAAACACTCATGCAGACAACGAGCCCCGTTATCGCAGGCGCGGCACCAGAGAGGGAATCCCATTTCGATACGTACATGGATATAGTACGCAGGGTTGCTGAAGAGGGCGGCCTACCTCTCGTCGATCACGCAAGATATTGGTATGCGAACGAAGAGAAGCGTTTCATGTGGATGGCTAATGCATTTCACCCCAATGTATATGGCCATCGGGCATTTGCAAACCTCCTGTTCCACGAGCTCGATATATTCGACCCGGACAGCTCCACCTGCAGGCTGTTTTTTCCCTAACGGTGACCTGCCCTCCAAAGACTGGTCCAAATATTATGTGAGGATCAGAGAGAGGACACACTTGAGGAGGAGGTAGCTCAATGGCTCGAAAAAGGTATACCCCCGAACAGATCATCCGAAAACTCCCCAGAAGCTGAAGTGTGTATTGCCGAGGGGGCGACAGCGGCCGAGGCTGCTCGTAAGATCGGCGTCAGTGAACAAACCTACTATTTCCTCATCAGCTCGATCAAATGCTCAGCAGCCAATGAGGCAAATGCTGGATCGTTGATATCCTTATCTACAACATGAACCGGAATATCCCTTCTCAATTCTTTTTTAAGTGTGTCCACATAGACCTTGTCAGCATCTGGGTTGTAAAACTTTTCACCCTCTGTGGAATAGGAGCAAAAGCCTTTAATAGGTATGAACCACTCAATGGGTCCTTTTGCTACGTTTACCCTTTTTGCCTGCTCTTTTGCCAGCTTCTTCAGTTCTTCAGCATTTGCCATTGTGTTAGAAAATATTGCACTGTGATGAATTACCGGGCGTCCTCCGAAGTGTTTCATGATAACATCACGGGGCCCAAATATGTTGTCGATTCCTCCAGGGCAGATTACTTGTGGTATACCCCTTTCCGCCGCTACTGTCATCCTATCAGACTTTGTGAAGAGCAATCCATCAAACATCTCCTGTGTCACCTCTATAGTAACAAGATCCAGTACTCCATCGATCTGTCCCTCCTTAATTAGTGACTCCATTGCAGGACCACCACGCCCGGCTGCATGAAATACCATTATCTCAAAACCTGCCCTTTCCAATACCTCCTTGGCCTTCAAGGCTCCTGGAGTAGTGATTCCAATATTTGTTATTCCTATGAGTGGCTTCTCAGCTTCTACGTCAATGAGTCCCATTTTTGCCATTCCACAAATAGCTCCCGCCGCTTCCGCAAGTATCTTTTTCGTGATCCTATTGAGACCCATGATATCAGCAATGGGATTTATCATTGTTATATCTTTGAACCCTACTATATTAGTAGTATCACCAGCAGCTACGGTAGATACCATCAACTTTGGAATGCCAACTGGTAGAGATCGCATCACATCTGTGGCTAATGAGGTGCCCTGGGTACCTCCGAGCGAGATGATGCCATGTATATTCCCCTGTGATAGTAATTTTAATGCTATTTTTTTTACCCCTTCTGCCATAATCGGAGATATCACATCGCGCGAAGGTCCATCTTTGATCAGTTTTTCCAGGTCCTCACCAGCCGCATTCGCAACTTCATATCTCGTAACATCCGGCTTAAGCTCCGGTGGATCTATTATCCCAACATCTATCACCAATGTCCTTAGCCCATTTTGATTAATAAGTGATTTAATAAATCCGAACTCTTCGCTCTTTGTATCCATGGTCCCAAGAATGACTATCTGCTCTTTCATTTAATCCTCCTTTCTCAATTCTGTAAGCTCAAGTTAGCAAACCTCCCTGCAACTTCAAGAATTGCTTGTTCTATTGGAATTCGCTCTGTTGATGATCTCACCAGTGTAAAATCTAGTTCGCGATTTGGTACTTGAAAAACGCCATCGTTAACTCCAAGAAGTAGTTACACTCAACAAACATCGAGGAGGAAGAAACGATGGCTAAGACAAATCTTATCACCCATTTTCAGAAATCACTACTGTAGTTTATCACTGAGCCAAATCCGTTGTTGGGGGGCAGGCCATGAACACTCGCTCTCAAAGGTCATGATCTTGACATTGCCACACATGCTGGTACACTGGTAAGGGGGAAGTTTCGTCCTCATTGAGAACAGATGTAGGATAATCTTTCGCTCACACATCCCATGAAGAAAGGATAGTGCCCATGCCGCTCTACGAGAACGATAGAAATGCAGAAAATAGAATCAAGGTCAAGAAGGAGTGGAGTGATGCCATTGTATTCGGATCCCAGGAAACACTAAACGCAATGATCGAGGTGTTTCGTGATTTCATGGCGAAGAACAAGAGCTGTGTAAGGGTTGCTTTTGAGGGATGGTACGCCATTGATTGGCAAAGCATCCTCTCATTTCTGCAGCGCGTCCTCGATCGTGAAGGAATGGCATCGAGTATGGTGCACGTCAACTCCATTTTCAAGTCACAGGCTGAGATCGAGAAGTACAAACAACCTTTTCTCTCGGATGATCCAAGTTTTGGTATCGTGAACCAGAAAGGCATGTTGCGGGATATCCTCGATGATTCCAAGCTCAAAGTTATGAAAGAAAAGCTGACCGAACTCGAGGGCTCCGATATAAATCATCGGCAGGTGTATATCGTATACGGTCCAGGCTCAGCCATCCCTGAGCTCAATGGTTTGTTCGATCTCAGGTTCTATTTCGATACAACAAAGCAGTCAGTCCTGTGGAAGATGTGGGGCGGGGAGCTCATTCCCTTCGGGCAGTATGAGCCGAAAAGTGACTACTGGTGGAAGGAGTACTATTACTGTGATTTCTACCTTCTCAATGAGCAGAAACATGTAGGTTTTGCATGCATGGATTTCTATGTCCAGGCGATCGATGTAGACGAGCTCAATCTCGTACCCCGCACTTCATTCGACGGCATTCTCTCAACACTCGTCACCTATCCCATGAAGAACGTGAAGTACGCACAGCCGGGCCCCTGGGGTGCATATCGATTCAAACAGACACGCTGGGATATACCAGAGCTTTCGAACAACGCGTGGAATGCCCTGATCTCACCCAACGAACTGGCGATGCTGATTGACGTAGGTCGCGGGAAAATGCTCAAGATGCCGGCGGAGAACCTGATGCAGTATCCCGAAGAGTTCGTCGGCCCTTATATCCACAAGACCTTCCCGCGGCTCATCCCCTTTTACATATGGCTCGACGACGGCTACTTCCCTAACCAGCAACCCCCCGAACGGACAAGCATGCCCATTCACAATCACCCGAGCACCGATTATGTGAACCGACGATTCAAAGAGCCTCTCGGGCGTTACGAGACCTATTATATTGCCGAGGCGTTTGAAGGCGCAAACACATGGATGGGATTCCACGATGAAGCCGATATGGAGGAGTGGGAACGGCTCTGCCGTGAATCCGAGTGCACCGGGAAGCCCTTCGACAACTGGAAGGATTTTGTCGCCAACTGGGAGACCAATGTTGGCGATCTCTTTATCATCCCACCGGGTACCTCACATGGACACGGGGGTAATCAGATGGTGGTGGAGATGGACACAATCCCCTCAGTTGCGGGGACCGAATACTCCTTCTTCGGGTACGATTTCTGCAGGCCCACCTGGGACGATGAGAAGAAGTCAATGACCGCGAAGCCCATGAAGATGCACATCGACCATTATTTCAACAACGATAAGTGGCGCAGGGCTGGGTGGGTGAAGGAGAATCTCAGGGTCAAACCTCGTGTGGTCAAGTGGACACCGGAGTACTGGATCGATCGTTATGACACCCTTCCCGAAATGCCCTTCGAGATTGAACGTCTGCACTTCTATAAAAGGGCTGAGTACGATACAGGGGGCAAGTTCCTTCACATGGCTGTCCTCGTAATCGGTGAACGCGTACTGGTTAGGTCGCTGCGTGATCCGGAGAAATGCTGTGAGATCGAGTGGTTCCAGGGTACGGCAGTGCCCGCCTGTTTCGGCCACTACGAGTATGTGAACATGCGGGAAGGCTTCTGCACCATTGTACTCATGCGGTGGAAGAAGGGATAGACTTGATGCATTGTGTGCAGGAGCGTTACTCACCTCTCTGAAATCGATAAAACCATACCGGATATGAAGTACTTTCTTAGGAGTATAAAGAGAAGTATCGTGGGAATCGAGGTAAATATCACTCCTGACATGGTGTATGGCATTATAGTGCCACCGCTTGGTCCGGACATCGATGCGAGGGCAATCATAATGGGCCGGGAGCTCGGAGAACGGGTGAGCACCATCCCAAACAGAAGATCATTCCATATCCATGTCATCTGAAACAATGCAACCACAGCTGTTGCAGCAACGGACTGAGGCAGAAAAATAAACAGGTATGACTTAAAGGGTCCACATCCGTCGAGCTTAGCGGCGTCTTCTATTTCTTTTGGTATTGTCGTGTAAAAACCTCGATAGACAAACAAGCTGAAGGGAATGCATATGGCTGAATAAATAAGGATCATGCCAAGTTTCGTGTCATAAAGGCCAACGCTATCGAACAATTTATACACAGGGATGAGGTACATTTGAAAGGGGAAAAGTGTTCCACTGTAGATTATGAGAAACAGCAGAAAATTGAACCGGGGCCTCAGGCGTATGATGCTATAGCCAGCCATCGATGCAGTCAGTATAGCAATTCCTGCACCAGTGACTGCATAGAGGAGAGAGTTAAGAAAATGCTTGTGCAGTTGGTATATTTCAAAGGTATTTCTTAAATTTTCTATAATCGAGAACTCACGCGTAAATTGATAGAATTTTTGGTTGAGATATTCTGCAGGGCTCTTGAATGCCACAGAGAAGGTCGTCCAAACGGGGAGGAGCCAGATCAACACCAAAATGATCACGACGAGGTATAAAATAATTTTTGAAGGTCGTATTTTTTTCCTCATGGTAGATCATGATCCTCAATAGTATAGCAAATCTTTTCGCGCCATTCGTTTTATATACACCGCTGAGACGGCTATGACGATAATCGAGAGTATGACGGATATCGCGGCACCATATCCCATTCTGAACAGCGTAAAAGTCTCGCGAAACATGGTAACGGCCAGCGTTTCTGAGGTGCGGGCAGGTCCCCCCCGTGTCATGACATATATGATATCGAAAGCTTTGAAAGAGTTTACCATTGCCATTGTTATGACGATCGTGGTAATCGGTCTCAGCATTGGGAAGGTTACATGAATGAATAGCTTCCACTTGTTGGCACCATCGATCATTGCTGCTTCGGTCTGATCTTTCGGTATGGTGACCAGCCCCATGAGGAAAAGCACCATATTGATTCCCAGTTGCTGCCATGTCCAACCGATGAGGAGCGCAAACGTATTCAACGGAACTTCTGTAAGCCAGGAGATTTTTTTATGAATTCCAATCAGCGGAAGAAAATTGTTGATAACCCCCATCTCTCTGCTGAACATGTAGTTCCATATTATCCCGGTAGCAACAAAAGAAATTGTAATAGGAATGAAGAATATCGACTTGAAGAAATTCTCGAGTACAATACCCTTTATAAATACTGCAATCAAGAGTCCCCCCATAACGGGAAAAACGAGGGTAAACCCAACCCAGATCAGGGTATTTCTCAGTGATATGATGAAGTTATTATCGGAGATTGTTGACAGGTAGTTTTTCAACCCGATAAAAACCGGCGTCTTTATACCATCCCATTCAAAAAAACTATAATAGATATTTTGAAACATCGGTACTATCAAGAGCACAAACACGAGGAGAAAGGCTGGAAGGATCATGGCATAGCTTATTATCTGATCACTCTTTTTCATCGACCGGATTTCCTTTACTCAGTGCCTGTCAAACGTGGTTGCTCTCCTGGTGAACGCTGCTGTGTTGAGAGGTCTTTTTAAGAAAATATTCACCGTGAACGAATTGATTATACGTTTACTACATGTTCACATGTATCGACGATTCAGCAGCGAAGATGCTGCTGAAGAATATTCTGTGCGATGCTATAGATGTAACAGGCCCTCGGTTGTGCTCTACTGTTTCGCCCAGTACTCATCTGCGATTTCGTCCAGATCAGCGAGAACTCTATCCAGGGAATCCGGATCAAGTATAAACTCTGCGAACTTATCTACCGCTACTTCACAGATCGGTGTTGGTGTTGCTTCCCAGTACCTGTTCACAATCGTGTAGTTTTCATCTAAAATCGTGTTCATGAGATCTATTTTCACAGGGGGTAGATAACTGGCATCCGATTTCATATTTGCTGGAAAGGATGTTATCATCTCGGCAAGGAAGGTATTTCCTTCAGGACCCATGAGCCAGTCAGCAACCTGTTTTGCTGCATCCAGATTTGGCGCATTTTGGCTCACGAGTATGGGCATTGCTTCGAGTATAACCACCTTGCCCGCCTCCGGGTTGTGTGACGGGAGAATAAATGCGCCGATTTTGTCTTCGGGCACGCTATTTGCGGTGAGCACCGAGGTATAGTACCAGGTTCCGCATACAACCATGGCCAGCTTATCCTGGTTGAACAGCGCCGGAGAATCGGTGAATAGGTCTGTTCCCGAATCAGTGAAGTACCCTAATTCGATCAGATCCTTCCATACTTCGAATGCATTTTTTACTCTCGGGTCGGTATACTTTGCTTTTCCCTCACAGAGATCGACGTACAGATCGGGGTCCTGGCCAATTATCATTTCTTCGAACATAATAAAGGTCGGCCAGCGTCCGAGAACAGTCTGCATGAGAGGGATTTTGTCGTTAGCTTTGAGTGTTTTACAGACCATGATGAACTCATCCCAGGTTTCAGGCACGCTCAGGCCGAGATCGGCAAAGATGTCCTTGTTGTACCAGACTGGCCAGTACTCTACACCATAAACGAGCCCATATTTTTCTCCATCAAAGGTAAAAGCGTCTATGAGCCCCTGGGAGTACTCATCCCTGTGCTTGTCCCAGAGTTCCGTCAAGTCGGCTACAAGACCCTGATCAATCAGACCTTTCATTCTATACGTGGACCACCATGTGAACATCTCGGGCGCACTGTCTGTTGGGAGCGCTGATCGTGCAGCCGCGATGAAGACGTCGGTTGATGGATACGGCGATGGAGTGACGGTAATACCGTATAGCTCTTTCGTTTTTTGCCCGACTGCTTCAAAATAGGGCTGGAAATTTGGGGTTCCACCCTTGTCGTGAATCAACGTAATCTCAACCTCCACAGCTTCCTCTTTTTTATCGCCAGCTGCAAAAGACAATGATATTCCGAGAAATACAATGACCAAACAAATAACAAATGTTTTTCCTTTTAATGCTTTCATGATCTCCTCCCTTTTCTCTTATAAGATTTATTATTACCGACTTAAAAAGAACGATGACCACCACACTGTCTCATATAGAGAAACACAAGACACCTGATAAACATCGCTTCCTATCAGAGCATAGAACTCAACATCTTCTATACGTAGAAGAATTGTGCAAATCAGTATGAGTTGTTCTTACCGCTTATCCTCTTCTTTGCCCCTTAAAGGTTATATCCACGTTCAGCTGGTCTCTCTATATACTGAGTTCGATACGCTATACTCATCGGTTTTACAGAAGTAATCTCTAGGATTGGTTACGTACAATGGGAATACCTCGTACAGAAAAACCTTACCATACCGAAACCTACGTGTCAAATACAATTCAAGCAACCAGGATGTTATTCATTATTAATAGGTAAAATTATAGTTTCAGCTTAATGGAAATATTTCCAATGCCCCGGTTTTTGAGCAAACCAGGGTATATCGAATTTCATCCATCCAAGCATCTTTCAAATACATGCTCTTTTTCTCTTCAATTATAAAGAGCTCTAAAACTATAAAAAGAAAGGATATAGCTTCGCCAGTGTAATAATCTCACATTCCATTGAATTATTACAGCAAGCAGGGGATGTATTAGGCCAGTAGCTGCTTATCGAAAAA